>NZ_JBSFLQ010000059.1:0-35651 GCF_053599115.1 Streptomyces sp. NPDC001020
CCGCCCCGAAGCCTGAGGGCCAGCCTCACTCCGTGACCAGCGCTCCTTCTCCAACCTCAACCACGAAACGGACAAGAGCTCACGTTCCGCACTCTCATGCTTTCAAAAGGACTTGGCCGAGGGCTTCGAGGCTGTGCAGAAGCGACTGGAGGGAGAGGCCATGGCCAAGTACACCCTCACCACCGGAGGCGGCTACTTCTTCGTTCCACCCCCAGGAGATGCCTGGATTGAGGGGCTTTCGAGGCCTGAGCCGAAGTGTAGGAAATGTCCGGTTGAGGCCGCTTGATCCAGGGCTCGGTGCGGCCAGCGCTCGCTACCCCGGCGAGTATCCCGTCACAGGAATTGCCCTTGCCTCACAGAGTCGCCCCCCAGACCCGGGCGATTTTGATCACCTGGCCGCCAGGCTTGATCCCCCGCGCTACGCTTCCGATCAAAGAACAGCATTCCGGGGCAGCCGAGCCGGGGACATTCGGCGCGCCCGGGGTGGGCGGTATGGCTGAGGGCGGCAAGGGGGTTCGGGTGCGGTTCAGGCTGCTGGGGCCTTTGGAAGTCGAGGTCGATGGCCGGCCGGTGATGATCTGCAGTGCCATGCATCGGGCGCTGCTGTCGGTGTTGCTGCTTCGAGCGAATCGGCCGGTCACACACGGAACGCTGCAA
Source organism: Streptomyces sp. NPDC001020 (assembly GCF_053599115.1). Classification (NCBI taxonomy): domain Bacteria; kingdom Bacillati; phylum Actinomycetota; class Actinomycetes; order Kitasatosporales; family Streptomycetaceae; genus Streptomyces; species Streptomyces sp. NPDC001020. The sequence continues at coordinate 658 of NZ_JBSFLQ010000059.1, forward strand.
GCGGCACTGTGGGGTGAGAATCCGCCGGCGACCGCCGCCGCATCGCTGAAGAACCATATCAGTAGGCTGCGGCGCATCCTTGAAAGCGGAGCCGAGGAGCGGGTGCGCACTGTGCCGTCGGGCTACCTGCTCCGAGTGGAGGAAGGGGAGCTCGACGCCGACGAGTTCATGGCGCTGATGGGTGGCGCGCAGGAGGCGCGCGCCTCGCAGGACTGGTCGCAGGTGAGTCAGGCGACCAGTGCGGCGCTGCGGTTGTGGCGCGGGAATCCGATGGATTGCACGCCGGTGGACGCCGTGCACCTTGAGGTGCGGCATCTGATTGAGGCGCACCAAGAAGTGCTCGGGTGGCATTTCGACGCGGCGCTCCGGCTGGGGATCCACGACGGGCTGGCGGCGCGTCTCGCGGCGGCGGTGGCGGAACACCCGCTCGTCGAGACCTTTTCCTTGCAGCTCATGCAGGTGCTGCATCGCGGAGGCCGATCGGCGCAGGCATTGGAGGTCTACCAGCGGCTGCGGCGGACACTGGTCGACGAGTTGGGGATCGAGCCGTCCGCCGCGGCGCAGCAGACGCAGCGCCGGATCCTCGCCGATCAGGACGTGAGCGCGGCCGAGACCGTCGCCGGTGTGAGCCGGGATCCCGGAGACCGCGACGGTGCGAGCCCGGCCACATCAGAGCTCGCAGCCGCTCCCCGAGCAGGGAGCCGATCGTCCGACGCCGCCGACGATCCCCGCTCGCGACGACCCACAGCTCCGTCCCAGGACCCTGCTTCGGGAGCGAGGCCTTCGCACTCGTACCTGCCGAAGAACGCCTCCTGCTTCACCGGCCGCGATGATGAGTTCGACCGGCTCTTGTCGACCGCGCTCAGCCCGGTCGGTTCCGGCGGAGCGCGGATCTTCACGATCGACGGGATGCCCGGCGTCGGCAAGAGCGCCTTCGCCGTCCACGCCGCACACCGCCTGGCTGACCACTTCCCGGACGGCCAGCTGTTCCTCGCCATGAACGGGCACGCCCCCAACACCCAGCCCATGACAGTCGCCGACGCGTTCCACGCGCTCCTGACGCAGCTGGGCGTACCCGCCGAACAGATCCCGCCGGAGTCGGCGGCGCGCGCCGCGCACTGGCACGGGCTGGTCGCCGACCGTCGCCTGCTGGTGCTGCTGGACGATGTGGTCAGCAGCGAGTACGTGCGGCCGTTGCTTCCAGAACCGGGGGAAAGCCTGGTCCTGCTCACCAGTCGGCGGCGGCTGCTCGCTCTGGATGACGTCAGCCCGATTACGCTGGACGTGCTGAGTCCGGAGGCGGCGGCACGGCTGTTCGTGGCGAAGGCGGCGCGGCCGGGCCTGATCGACTCCGAACCGGGTGTGCGCGAAGTGGTCCGGTTGTGCGGGGGGCTGCCGCTGGCGGTGAACCTGATGGCCGCGCGGCTTCGCCATTACCCGGCTTGGCGGACTTCGGACCTGGTGGACGATCTGGTCGTGGCCAACCGCCAACTGCCGGCGTTGACCGCCGAGGACGTGTCGGTGGCCGCCGCGTTCGAACTCTCCTACCGCATGCTCGCCCCAGAACAGCGGATGATGTTCCGGCTGCTGGGGCTGTCGCCGGTCGACGTCGTCGATCGGCACGTGGTGGCGGCGTTGGGTGGCATCGATCCGGCCTATGCCTGGCGGATGCTGCGCGACCTGGAGGAGCAGCACCTCGTCGAGGAACCGGTGCGCGGCCGCTACCGCATGCACGACCTGATCCGCGAGCATGCCCGAAGCCTGGCCGCCGCCGACGAGCCGGAGGTGCGCGAGGCGGCGTTGGACCGGCTGCTGGACTACTACGTGGACGCGGCGACCAAGGCCGACCGGCAGTTGTCAACGATGGCCGACCGGCAGTCGTCGACGGTCTCGACGGGCATCGCCCTTCCCGGGACAGTCGTCGACGGGACGCCGGTCGCCTGGGCCGCGCCGGAGCCGGCCGGGGAGGACGAGGCGCGCGCCTGGCTGGCGGCCGAGCTTGGCAACGCGCGGTCCGCGGTGGAGTTCGCGATGAGCCACGGACGGCCGCGGCACGCCGTCGATCTCGCGGCGGCCCTGCAGGAGACCATGCGTACCACCGGCCATTTGAAGGAAGCCGAACAGCTCGGACACGCGGCGGTGGCGAGGGCTGGGGAGATCGACGATGCCCATCGGTCGGCCAGAGCACTGGTTCAGCTTGGTGTCGCGCAACGCTACAACGACCGGTATCTGAGTGCCGAGGAATCTTTCGACGCGGCGCTGGGACTGTTCGAGAGTCTCACCGACATCCGTGGGAAGGCGGCCGTGCTCAGTCAGCGCGGCGCGCTGCGGCGACTGTCGGGACAGTATGAAGCCGGGGCCGAGGACCTGTCACAAGCCGGTGCGCTGTTCCGAGAGCTGGGTGACCAGCAAGGCCAGGCCGTGGTTCTGGTCTGCCAGGCCCACATCGACCAGGTCTGTGGGCGGTTCGGTGCGGCCGAGCAAGCTCTTCGCAGCGCGCTGGCGATGTTCCGGGCCGGCGGAAACCGGCTGGGGGTGGCGAACGTCTTCGCCCAGCTGGGCGACATCCAGCAGCTCACCGGCGACTATCCGGCGGCGGCCGCCAGCCTGCAAGAAGCGCAGGGGCTTTACCGGGATCTGGACAATCGCATCGGCGAGGTGAACATCCTGTCCGATCTGGGTGTGTTACTAGGCCGGATCGGCCGCTTCCCCGAGGCGGAGACCACTTTGCGCGCGGCGTCCGAGCTATGCCGGGCCATCGGCGAACGCCTCACCCTGGCCTACTCGCTTACCTGCCTCGCCGGTGTGCAGTCCACGCGGGGCCTGCTCGACGAGGCCTGGGCGAACCTGCGCCAGGCCCTGGCCCTGTGCCGGCACATGGGCAACCGCATGGGTCAGGCGTATGTGCTGGCGGGGCTGGGTGCCGTCCACCGGCTGGGCGGACGGCACCGCATCGCCGCGACCCATCTCCACCACGCGCTGGCCGTCTTCGAAGAACTCCAGGACCCGGTCGGTGTGATCGAGGCACGCAACGGGCTCGGCGCCCTGGCCGCCGCGGCATCGGATTTCGCCGGTGCGGAGACGCATTACGCCCTGGCACTCAAGATGGCTCGGGCCGTCGACGCGCCACTGCACGAAGCGCAAGCACTCGAAGGCCTCGGACTGGCGTACTGGCACCAGGACCGCCCGGGGGCCGGCGAGGCTGAGCTGGCGCAGGCCTTGGAGATCGTCCGGCAGCTGGGAACCGTCGGTGCGGAGGGTTTGGCGGCAGCCCTGGAGCAGGCACGTGAACGCGTGTCGTCACAGTGGCGAGCCGCTCCAACCACCGGCTAACAGACGGGTGACGAGCGGGCGACCTGATGCTTTCACGAGATGAGGCAGGGTACTGGTATAAGAGTACGAATATCCCTGGCCGTTTGATCGACGCTGATGCGCAGCGATCTGAGTCTGATGTAGGCGGGAAGGCGCCACCGCTTCCACAGAACGAAAACCCCTCCGACACCCGTCAAGGGCTCGGCGATTCGCGAGAAAAGGGTGCAGATCCCTTGAGAGGATCTGCAACCTGACGGCAGCGCTGTCGCCGCCGGCGCCTACTCGGTCCGCAGCGCCGTGGCCGTCCGCGACCGGGCCGCCCAGCCGGCCGCCAGCAGCGCCCCGAGCAGGGCGATCGCGATCTCCCCGGCCGGCAGCGGGATCAGCCCGGCGACCAGGCCGGTGAGCGTGGGCACCAGGGCCCTCATGGTGAACACCACGTCGGACTGGCTCCCGCCCGGGTTCTGCTCGACCAAGGCGTTCAGTGGGGCCAGCGCGGCGGCCGAGGCGGACCAGCCCGGACCGTTGGAGTGCGAGGCCAGCTCGACGTTGAACCGGTCGATGTGCGGGGTCAGGCCGGCCGCGGTGAACGTGGCCCCGTCGGTCACGACTGACAGGAAGGAGGCGTGGGTATCGAAGTCGATGCCGACGATCCGCAGCGACAGCTACTTGGTGTCCTGCACCACGGTGATGGTGTCACCGGCGTGGATCCCCATCTGCGAGGCCAGGAGGTCGCTCACCACCGCGCGCCGACCAGCGCGGTCCGGGCCGGCTTGGCGAACGGCTGGGCCAGCCCCAGCGACGTCGCCCCGGGGCAGCGGCAGCCGGTTGGCCAGGCGCTGCGTCGCCTGACCGCGCTTGGCCTTGGGGGCGCGGCCGACGACCAGGCTCCGCACGGCCGGCATCCGGCCGGCCCGCAGCGCCGGGATGAGCGCGGTGACACCGACCATGAGCAGGGCGCCGATCGGCACGACGTTGACCCACCACGGCGTCGTTGACCACGTCCCGCGCCACCACGCCGTCCACCAACTCGATCGTGCGATGCGCGGTGGTCGCGGCCCAGGTCAGGCCCACGCCACGGATCGCCTTGCGCGGCATGACCGGAGCCGTATGCGGCTGTTGTAGCCCATGGGTGATGGGGCAGCGATGACTTCGTTTCTCCGCCACCCAACACAGGTCTCATACCCCGCTGGGGTATACCAGCAGCCTGCAAGATCCCCCCATCGCAGTGTCACGCGGTCAGGGTGCCGGCACTCTGACCGCGATGCTGCTCGGCCACGGGCTGCGAATACTCACAGCCCGCGGCCGAGCAGCATCGCGCCGGATCAGCAGCCGCCGTTGATCGCCTTGTTGCCGACGTAGAGGACTCCGATGTCGTTCATGTCGACGGTTTGGCCGCTGCCACCCACAGTGTTCGACGCCCAGACGGCTTTGCCGGAGGGCGCATAGACGACGAAGTTGCCGTCCTGCTGATACGTCGCGTGGTAATCGGACCCGGTGTTGGTGTTCGACGCCCAGCAGACGTAGCGGCCGCCGCCGCTGAACCCGGCCAAGTACTCGACCAGGTTGCCATCCGTCTGCATGACCAGCTGGATCTCCCAGCCTTTCGGGGTGTAGCGGTGGATCATCTGGCCCGCGTGGAGGGTCTGGCCCCGGTACAGGAAGCTCTCGCCGGCGGCTGCCGACGCGGTGCCGACGGTGCCGACCATCAGGCTGGTCACCGCGGTGCCGGTGGCGAGGACTCCGACCATCGCCCGGCGCAGTCGCTTGTTCATTGGGGTTCCCTTCCGTTCTGCTCGATCCCGGCTCGTGAGAGCAGGGCTGTCTGCGACAGGGGGGGTCGAGGACGAAGTCACCCTGCCGCGGTGGCTCATGCAGAAGATCTTCTTCGGAAGCGGTAACACGCTGATAATCACGCGGTAACGAGCCCATGGCCCGCCTCGCCTGTCCAGCGGCGGCACGGACGCGTATATCAAGGACCAGAACCACAACGTCCCTGGCGGCCGCAGTGCGTGGCGACGGCAACAGGCGTTACCGACCACCCGACCGGTGCTCGGGTCACAGCCAGCTGGCCCGGCCCCGGAACTGGTGGGCTCGCATGTTGAGGGGGTCCCATACTGGTGGGCTCGCGTATTCAACTGTCGCGAGTACTGCTGCCCAAGCGTCGTTGCAGTCACTGTGTGTGCTGGGGTGTCGCAGGGGGATGGGCTGTGCTGTGCAGCAACACGCGGTCTGGCCGTCGATAGCTAGCCTGCTCTCATGCCGGAGAAGATGCCCAAGCAGAAGCCCGCGCCGCAGCCCACGAGCGAGGTGAACTACCCCCGGTCGAGAACGGCGTCGACTACCTAGGTGTTCTGTCCACGGACGTTGGTGACAGGGTTCACCAACACCGTTGCGTTAGCGCCGTGAGCGGCTATTGAAGCCGTGGGCGAAGAAGGCGACGGTGGTGTGGACGGTGTAGTTCTGGGCCTTGTGGGGGTGCTGTCCGGCGTTCGGGCCGTACTTGCTGGTGGGGTTCTTGCGGGTGCGGGCCTTGACTCGTTGCCGTCGGTGGGCGGGCAGGAGGTCGCTCAGGGCGGCGTGGCCGATCGTGCCGGCCAGGTCGATGAGGGTGCCGGGGAAGATTCCATGGCCGGCGGTGACGGTATCGGTTGCGGCGGCCAGCAGGACGGTGAAACGGATCCGTTCCATGGGTACTTCCGGCCGTCCGGTCAGGGCGTCGTCGCCGGCGCGGATCAGAGCCTGGTAAGCGGTGAGCAGGGCGTAGACCTCCTGGTCGAGGCCATCGATGCTGCGCGAGCGCAGGACGCGGCCGTCGAGCATCGTGGCCTTGATCGAAAAATACGTGGTCTCCGCCTGCCACCTGCGGTGATACAGATCAACGAGCTCGGCGGCCGGGAAACGGACGGGGTCCAGCAGATTGGTGATCAGCCGCCACTGCTCGGTGCGGACGGTGCCATCGGCCAGGGTGACGGTGAGGGTCGCCTCGATCACGCGTACCGGCAGCAGTGCCCGCAGGACGCCGTAGCCGATGCGGGCGATGTAGGAGCCGTCGCCCAGGTGCTCGGCGGGGGTGGGGACGCGGCGGGCCCCGGAGCGCACCAGGAACCGTGCCCCGCTGTGATGGACGGCATCAAGGAACTCGTTGCCGTCGAAGGCCGCGTCGGCCAGCAGGAGCATCGTCTGGTCAAGGGCGGTCAGAAGCCGCTTGGCATAGGGGAGTTCACCCTCGGACTCCGGTCCGAAGGCGGCGGCTATGAGCGCGCGGGTACCGCACTCGACCAAGGCCAGCAGCCGCAGGAGCGGATAGCCGAACTCCAGACTCTCCCCGGCCCGCTTGGGGTAGCGCCAGGTGAGCGTATCGTCGTCGGGGGTGTGCAGCAGGGTCCCGTCGACGGCCACCGTGCGCAGGCCCCGGTAGAAGGACCCGGCCTGCCCGGGGCGGGCGACGGGCCCGGCAAGCGTCTCGAACAGACGCCGCAGAAGTGCGGCCCCCACCCTGCACCTGGCCCGCGTCAGCGAGGAGACCGCTTGGCTTTATCGAGCAGTAGTGACGTCACTTGTCGATCGGCTTGGGAGGCGCCCTGATCCACGGGTGGGGTGATGTTGATGAGTTTGGGAGGCGTGGGCGCTCTTGCCAGGGCAGCATCGGGATGCTCTTGGTGAAAGGTGCTGGTCATGCCGCATGTCGAAAGGTCGAGCTGTACGCGGCGAGCCGGCGTGACCATCGCGGCGGCATGTCGATGCGGGAGCTTGAGCTCGAGCACGGTGTGACGTGACGTGAAGTGACAAATAGCCCCTGGGAACTCACCTTCCGGCAAGATCGTTCAACCGGCATGCCGCACCACCCTGACGCCCCTGCCGCACGCCCCATCACCGACGCCGACGTTCCTACCGCTGTCGAGACCCTCGCCCGGGCCTTCGCTGACTACCCCTACACCCGGCACGTGGTCGCCGCAGACGACCACGAGGACCGGGTCCGACGCCTCCAGGAGCTCTGCTTGACCCGCGTCGGGATGGTGTACGGCCGCGTGTGGGTTGCCGACAGGGGCCGCGCTGTCGCGGTCTGGGCCACTCCTGACCAGGACCCCTCGCCCGCCCTTGCCGAGGTCGGCCTGCTGCTTGGCGACCTCGCCGGTGACCGGGCGGCTGCCTATGAGTCCGCGGAGCAGGCCATCGCTCTGTACCGGCCGGAAGAGCCGGTGTGGTTCCTCAACACGGTGGGAGTCACCCCTGAAGCCCAAGGCCAGGGCCTTGGCAGCACGGTGCTGGTTCCCGGCGTTGAGGCGGCTGCACGCGCTGGGTACCCGGCTTTCCTGGAAACCTCCAGCGAGCGGAACGTGAAGTTCTACGAGCGCCTCGGCTTCAAGGTCACAGCCGAGGTCTTGCTCCCCGACAACGGACCCCGCACGTGGTGCATGCGCAAGGACCCCCGCTAGCTTGATCTTTAACCTCGGGCGTCGAACGATGCGTCGTACTTGATCACTCGGTGTGGTAATCGGCGTACGTGAGAACGGCCTTCGTCTGAACATGTGCTCCGACCAAGGAACACACACGTCCAGCGCGAAGGCCGTGGGGATGAGTCTGCTGCATCACGATGTCCGGCGAGAGCCGTTGGCGGAACTGTCACGCTTCCGGGGCGAGTTCTACTCCTGCCTCACCGCTCGTTCGGACGCGCTGTTCGAGCTGGCCGACGCTGTCCTGTGCGGGGACGGCCCGGTGAGGTCACTGGCCGAGCTGTCGCTGGTGGGCGAACACCGCCGGGGCCATGGCGGGCTCTACGCGGCGGTGGCTCATGGCCGCATCGACACCAGTCGGCTGCAGCGGGCACTGGCAGAGGTGCCGTTGCCTCGGGCCGCTGACGGCCGACTGGTCCTGGCCATCGACATCACCTGCTGGCTGCGACCCGACGCCCACACCTCACCGCAGCGGATCCTCTGCCACACCTACGGACGCGGCAAGGACCAGCACATTCCCGTTCCGGGCCGGCCGTACTCGATCATCTGCGCGCTCGAACCGGGACGCAGTTCGTGGACCGCACCGCTGGACGCGCTGCGTCTGACGCCCGGAGACGACAGCGCCACCGTCACCGCCCGGCAGTTGCGTGAGCTGGTCGAGCGGCTGATCACCGCACGTCAATGGAAGACCGGCGACCCGGACATCCTCGTCGTCGCGGACGCCGGATGAAAAACGGCGATGCCGCCGCCTGCCGGCAGTTTACTGGCTTCCGCGTCCCCTAACACCTACGGCGCACGGCCCGCGGCCGCGGCGGCGCGCGGGTCCCCCACAGGGGCTCCGCGCGCCGCCGCGGCCCCGCCTCAGAGGGCGGGCACGATCATCGCCGTGAACGGGCGGGTGGCCCCGAGGCGCTCCTCCAGCAGTTCCCGGTACTGCTCGGACTCGTAGACGGCGCGGGCCTGTTCGGCGTCGGCGAAACGCAGGACGACGGTGTGGGTGCCGCCGGCCGGCCGCCCGCCCTCGGACAGGTGGACGGTCCGGTCGGTGCTCGCGAGCAGTTTCCCCGCGTCCGGGCCCAGTAGGACGGGGGCGGCGGCCCGGCGGTAGGCGTCCAGGCGCTGAGGGTCGGTCACGTCGTAGTTCAGTATGAGCAGGGCGGGCATGGCCTCTCCTCGTCGATCCGCGCGAAGCAGGGCGAACAGGGCCTCGGACGCGCGGGATCGACGCGGCGCCCGGGCGGCCGCCACGGACGGCGACGGATCACCACCGGGCGGACCGTGATCCAGTATCCGCCCCCCGCGCCGGCCCGCCGGCCCCGCCCCCGTCAGCACGGCCCCCCGCGTCCAGGATCACCGGCACGCGCGCGTGCTCCACGATCAACTGGAAGTTGTGCGGGTTGCGGATGCCGAGCCCGGAGCCGATCGGCGAGCCCAGCGGCATCACCGCCGCACAGCCCACGTCCTCCAGCTTCCGCGCGAGCACCGGGTCGTCGTTGGCGTACGGCAGCACCGTGAAACCGTCGTCGACCAGCGTCTCCGCCGCCTCCAACAGCTCCACCGGGTCCGGCAGCAGCGTCCGCTCGTCGGCGATGACCTCCAGCTTGACCAAGTCGGTGTCGAGCGCCTCCCGGGCCGGCCGGGCGGTCACCACGGCCTCACCCGCCGTGAAACAGCCCGCCGTGTTCAGCAGCACCCTGATGCCCAGCTTCTGCAGCACGGACAGCACGGAGCCGTGCACCCCGGGATCGACCCGGCGCATCGTCACCGTGGTCAGCTCGGTGCCGGAGGCGACCAGCGCCCGCTCCAGCACGTCCAGGCTCGGCGCGCCGCCCGTGCCCATGATCAGCCGGGAGCCGAGGGGCACACCGCCGAGGACGAAGGGATCGTCGGCCATGGGTCAGCCTCCTTGGACGGCGGTGAGGACTTCGACACGGTCGCCCTCGGCGAGGGCCGTGGCCGCCCACCGCGTGCGCGGGACGACGGTCTCGTTGACGGCGGCGGCCACGCCACCCCGGAGGACGCCACGGTGAGCGACCCCACGAGGGCGTCCAGCGCGGTGCCCGCGGCGACCTCGCGGCGCTCCCCGTTGACGGAGATGGCGACGGAGGCGGCGGCGGGGCCGGTGACGGAGTTGGTTGAGGAGTCGTTCATGCGGGCTGCTCCACGAGTGCGGCGCCGAAGCGCCGGGGCGTGAACGGGCGGGCCTCCGGGGGCAGTTCGCCGCCGGTCAGCAGCTCCGCCATGACGTCCCCGGTGACCGGGGTCAGCAGCACCCCGTTGCGGTTGTGCCCGGTGGCCAGCAGCAGCCCGTCCAGGCCGGACGGGCCGAGCAGCGGCGCGTTGTCCGGGGAGCCGGGGCGCAGCCCGGCCCGGGTCTCGGTGAGGGGCAGCTCGGTGATGCCGGGCACCAGCTCGTGGGCGTCGCGCAGCAGCTCGTACACGCCGCCCGCGGTCACCGTCGTGTCCCAGCCCAGCTCCTCGCTGGTGGCGCCGACGACCAGCTCGCCGTTCTCCCGGGGCACCAGGTAGACCTGGCTGCCGCGCACCACGGCCCGCACGGTACGGCTGAGGAACGGCGCGTACCGGCGCGGCACGGTCAGCCGCAGCACCTGCCCCTTCACCGGCCGCACCGGAGGCAGCAGGTGCTCGGGCACGCCCGCGAGGCGCCCGCTCAGGCTCCCGCCCGCGAGCACCACCTGCCCCGCGGTGAGCGCGACGCCGTCCGTCGTGGTGACACCGGCGGCCCGGTCCCGTACGACGTCGAGCCGCTCGACCCACCACCGGTGGAGGACCACCCCGGCCCGCTCGCACGCGGCCACCAGGGCCGAGGCCAGCCGCCTCGGGTCGATCTGGTGGTCCCCGTCGACCCGCAGCCCGCCGCGCACACCGGGCGCGAGCATCGGCTCCAGGCGCCGGCACTCCCGCCCGGACAGCCACTGCGAGTCTAGTCCGGAGCGCTGCTGAAGAGCGTGCAGTTCGCGCAGGTGGGAGCGGTCGTGGGCGTCGAGCGCGACGGCCAGGGTGCCGCAGCGGCGATAGCCGAGGTCGTGACCGGTCAGCTCGGTCAGTTCGGCCGCGAAGTCCGGGTAGCGGCGCGCGGACTCCAGGTTCAGGGCGAGCAACGTCTCCTCGCCGTAGTGCAGTTCGGTGACCGCGGCCAGCATCCCCGCCGCGACCCGCGCGGCCCCGCCGCCGGGCTCGGGGTCCACCACGGCGGTGGCGAGCCCGCGTTGCGCGGCGCGCCAGGCCGTGACCAGGCCGATGATTCCGCCCCCGATGACGAGGACGTCGGACGTATCGGACGTACGAGACGACATGGGCGTCCAGCCCCTCCCTTCGCCGGCATGACCCGGATCAGGTTCGTACGGTCGGAGGCCGCCCAGCCTCCCTCTCAGCCCGGTGCGTCCGGGCTCCCGCGAGTGCTTGTACGGTGGCCACCCTAGCCCGCGAAGCGCCGCTCTTGTAAGGGAGGCCCCTGTCCATGGCCCGATCGCTCGACGGACTGACCCTCGCCCCTGTGGCGGATCAAGCCCCAGGTCAGGTCGGTACCCGCACGCGTTTCGCGTACCACGAGAAGGACGGCGAGATCTGGGCCGAGTACGCGGGCGGCGACGTCGTGCGCGGCCACCTGGTCGGCACCCGCGAGGGCGACCGGCTGGACTTCCGGTACGTGCAGCTCAAGCAGGACGGGACCACCTCCTCCGGGCACTGCGTGTCGACCGTCGTGGAGCTTCCGGACGGGCGGGTGCGGCTGGAGGAGACCTGGCGGTGGGAGTCGCAGGCGGGCACCGGGACGAGTGTTGTGGAACAGGTCACCCAGCACGCCCGATGACTGACGATTTGTCAGTTGTCCATGGTGAGCGCGTGAGCGAGCAGACAGCGCAAGAAGGCACCTCGCGCGGCGGCGCGGGGCAGGAGCGGCGCGTGGTCGTCGTCGGCGCGGGCATGGCCGGGGTGCAGACCGCCGTCGCCCTGCGGGAACAGGGCTTCACGGGCACCGTGACCCTCATCGGCGCCGAACCCCATCAGCCCTACGACCGGCCGCCGTGGTCCAAGGCCGTGCTGCTCGGCACGTCCGAGGGCTCCGCGTTCGACGTCGACTTCGACTCGCTCGACATCGAACTGCGGCTCGGTTGCGAGGCGCTGGGCGTGCGCCCCGCCGACCACGAGCTGGACACCGAGGCCGGGCCCGTCCCGTACGACGTCCTGGTCCTCGCCACCGGCGCCGAACCGATCCGGCTGCCCGGCACCGAGGGCGTGCCCGGCGTGCACCTGCTGCGCACCCTGGACACGCCGAGCGGCTGCGGCCCGTGCTCGCCCGGCAGCACGACATCGTGGTCGTCGGCGCCGGCTGGATCGGTGCCGACACCGCCGCGCGGGAGGCGGGCTGACCCGGATCGCGGTGGCGTACAAGGCGGCGTTGGTGGCCTTCCCGGTACGGGGGCCGCGGCACGCTCGTCGGCCTGGTGCAGCGCGGAGCGGATGATCGAGGTGACCTGATCCGGGGTCGGGGGCTCGATCAGGTCGTACCGCATCTGCCGGAACAGTTCGGCCTGTATCTACTCGTCTCGCCGCTCGTCGTGCCAGATCGCATCCACGAGGTGGGAGACGAGCTTGAGGTTGTCGGTGGTGGTGCACTCGTGCCAGCCGGTGAGCTTGCGCAGTTCGGTGCGGTGCCGCTGGGCGGTGCGGTCGGTGAAGTCGTAGAACGCCAGCTGAGAGGCCGCGACGCCGACTTGCTTGGCGACGTGCTCGACCGCGTCGGGCGGCAGCTCCAGACGGGTCTTGGGGAACCGGCCGCGCCAGGTCAAAAACTTGAGCTGGACGGCGAAGCCCAGCCTCGTGGATCCGGCCTTGTTCCGTAACCAACCCGTCTCGTCATCGGACAGGGTGAAGTGGTCCACCACCCCGTCCAGACCCAGATCCCGCCCCACACCGGCCCCTTTCGTCACCCCCGTGATCGCCATTCGGGCTGGACGGTAGAGGCGGGATGTACACCGGGCACGCATATCCGCGAATCCGCTCATCGGGGTGGGCGGACCTGGTACAAGTGCCTGACGTGGGTGACCTTAACGAGAGTGCCACCGGCCGCAATTGCGGCCGGTGAGCGCCGTCTGCTACGGCAAGGCCGGCGATACAGATCCGTGAAACTGGCCTTCGTCCTCTGGCTCCTGGCCTGTGCCTCTGCCATCGCGCACTACGTAACCGGTCACATCGGCAACGACAGAACGTGTACCGGCCCGGATGGCCACCGTGCCCCATCACGCAGCGGCGTCCACATGCCGCGAAGCGGCATGGTGACGCTTCCGATGGGTTGCTCGACATGTATGTCGCCGTCGAGGGGCACCCATCCCATCCGCCGGTACAAAGGAAGCCGATCCGGCCGGCAGAAGAGAAGCCCGAACTCCAGCCCGGTCTCCTGGGCGTGCTCCATAGCGGCTGCCACGACCAGCCGAGCCAGTCCGCGCCCCCGCAGATCCGGGGCGACGATCACACCCCCCAGGCCTGCTACGTCAATATGCGTCCCACCAACCGCTACAGGCACCACCACCAGGCCCGCGTGCGCCACGAGGCGATTCCCCGACCGGATGCCGAAGTGTCGCTCTTTGGACAGCCAGACCAGGCCAGCCTGCGCAACCTCGAACGGATCGGCATCGCCGCCGCTGATGTTGTGCAGATCGGTTTTGGTGTAGTGCGCGAGTTCGACGACCTGCGGGACTACGGAAGCCGGGTTCGTGTTCGGGTTGATGCTGCTGGCATCGTCAAGCACTGGTTGTCCTCCTATGCCTTGTCGACTTCATTTGTCTCAGGTTTCGGCCGTGTGTTGAGCGGTTCCGGAGAGCGCATCGCGGGGTCGGTCATCGCGAGCAGAGCAGTCGCGGTCAGACTTTGCGTCGTGTCTTCGCACGGACGGGAGCGCCAGTACCACCGCGACTGCGGTCAGCTGCCACAGCACACCGAGTCCCAGGAGCCGGTCTGCTCCCACGGCACCCGATACCGGCCCTGCCAGTGCAAGTCCGAGCGGCCCCAGGGCGAAGGCGCCCAGGCTGTCGAAGGCGCTGATGCGTCCGCGGACCTCGGCGGGGACCTCGCGCTGGATGACGGTCGTCAAGAGGGTGTTGCACACCGCTGCACCGCCTCCCGCGAGGAGTGCAGCGGCTGCCACGCAGGCCAGCGGCAACCGCGCGGCGAGCGCGGCCGCCGGAATGGCCCAGCCGACGGATGCGGCCATGGACCAGGCCAGTGCACGGCTGGGGTTCCTGCCGAGCAGTGCCAAGCCGCCGACGATCGAGCCGATGCCCTCGAGGGCCAGTACCAGCCCCCAGGCTTTCGCGCCGCCGAGCCGCTGCTGGGCGAGGGTCGGTCCCAGTACCAGGAATGGTGCCCAGAGGACGAAGTTGAAGAGGCTGATGTGGAGGGTCGTGACCCACAGCCATGTACGGGAGGTGAACTCCTTCCAGCCGCGTCCCAGGTCGGTGAACAATCCTCTGCCGGGCGCGACCGACTGTGACAAGGGCACCCCGGCCAGGGCCAGGACGCTCACGCCGTAGCTGACCGCGTCGACAGCGACCACTGTGCCCGCGTCAGAGACCGCGAAGAGCAGGCCGGCCAGGCCTGGCCCCGCGACCGAGGCCACAGCCTGGGCGATCTGCAGCACCGCGTTGGCGTCCGCAAGGTCGTCCGCAGGAACAAGGCCGGGCACCAGAGCCGTCAGGCCCGGGCTGAACCCTCCCTCACCGATTCCGAGGACCACCGCCAGCGCGACGACTTCCCAGATCCTTGCGCTGTGGGTGAGTAGCAGCACGGCCAGCACGCCCTGGGAGGCGAACCGGAGCAGATCCGCTGTCAGCATGACCGCACGGGCCCCGAGCCGATCGGTGAACACTCCGCCGAGCAGCAGCGCCGCCAGTACCGCGAGAATCCGAGCCGCCATCACCACGCCGACAGCGTCGACCCCGCCGCCAGGCAGCTGCAGCACGGCGAAGGTCGTAGCGATCGTGTTCATCCCGGAGCCGAGCAGCGACGTGCTCTGGCCGACGAGGAAGCGTCGGAACCGGGAGTGCCGCAGCGCGCGCAGACGGTGAGCGGCTGTTCGGGGCCTGAGTGCAGCGGGAGGGCGAGTGCGAAGCGTCATGGGTCCGCACTCTTCCTCCGTCAGCCTGTTCCCTGCAAGCGTTTCCGTGAAAGAAAGCTGAGTCTTCCGCGAGCAAGTTTACTTCCACATGAGTTGGCGCAGTAAATGGCCTGCGTTTACTGCAACATGCCTGGTGATAAGGTCAGTTGCCGAAGGGGAAGGCGGTCTCCATGAAGTTCATTTACTGCGGATGGCTAGCGTGAGTAAGCGCCAAACCGAGGGCGTGGGCACACTTCGTCCGGCGCCGGTGGAATACGGCGCCGCCGTCGACCGCTACCTTGCTGCGGCCGACCTCGGCAGCGCCTCCCGCCGCGTCTACCGCATCTCGCTGCACGGGTGGGCCTGGCCACTGGTCGACCGCCGGGCCCCGACCGGGCGTGAGCGCCGGGGTGCCCACCCGCCTGTCGTTCCTCTTAACCTGCTCGACGACCCGGAGGCCCCGGACCGGCTGCAGCGGGGGCTGGCCTACCGCGCCACTGCTGCGCAACCACGCACAATGGCCCGCGAACTGGCCTGCCTTCGAGCAGCTACAGCCTGGTGGCTGGCGCAAGGCTGGATCACTACAGACCCGGCCAGCGGACTCGCACCGCCAACGCCATGTCCTGAACCGGCACATCCCCCCTCTGGCGCTTCCACGGCCGCAAGAGCGGCTGCCGCCAACCCGGAGCGGGCCTGCGCCGCCCTCGCCCTGCGGGCTCCGCTCAGGGAATTGACTCTGTGGCATCTCCTCCACGAGTCGCGAGCCCCCGTCGAACAGGCACTCGCCCTCAACATCGACCACCTCGACCTACCCGGCCGACGCACCAAGGAACGCGCGGTAGAACCCCTGAGCTGGGGACCGGGCACGGCACGCCTGCTGCCCATGCTGCTGGCCGGGCGCACCGCGGGGCCGGTGTTCATCACCGACCGACGAGCCCCCGCCACCACACCGGCAGCCGACCGCTGCCCGGTCACCGGCCGAGGACGGCTTTCCTACCGCCGAGTCGCAGAACTCTTCACCGCCGCGACCAAACCGCTCGATCCAGCCGGCCGAGGCTGGACCCTGCTTGTTCTGCGCGACCGAGTACACCGGAACAGGCCGGTCCCCAGATGACGCACGGCAGGCACTCCGCCGCTGATCGCAGTCCTTAACGAATGGCTGTGACCAGTACTCCCGCACTCACGTAGCTGAGGCCGCTGCCCGCTCCTCGGCCCGAGGTACTGCGTATCCCGGGGGCGGATGGCCATCGCACGGTCAGCACCACCGATTCCTCCTCCGCGACCCAGGAATGGTCCACGCCCTGGCCCCATACGACGTGGTCGCCCTGGCGCCAGCAGAACGCTGCGGCCGCGTGTTGCCCCGCGGGTGAGTGCCCACTTGATCTCTACGGCATCGCTGTGGCGAGGATCGCCCGCATCCGTGAAGTGCCCGAGCAGCCAGCCCCGGTCCAGAGCCGCATCCCTGCCAGCGTTGCCGACGTACACGCTGTCGTTCATGTGCCCGTACGCTAACACCCTCCCGTCCGGCCACTGACAGCGTGACCAGCACTTTCGCAACGCACCCAGTAGCCACGGGGCGCGGAGCGCTCAGGCGGCCGTGCCGAAGCCGGAGGCGACCGGTTCCTGTTCGCGGAGCTGGGTGAAGTCGACGTCGAGTTTGGGGTCGTACGCCTCGGGCTGGATACCGAGTTCGTGGGTGCTGTACTCGCCGAACCGCTTGATGTACTCGGTCAGGTATGGGGAGACCTGGGCCAGGTCTTCCGGGTCGATCTCCCATCCCTCCTCCAGAAGCTGGCGGACGATCTCGGCGATGTCCAGGGCGTTGTGGAAGATCACCGCGTTCGTCAACAAAGCATTGAATTTCATCGCCTTCTCCTGCTCGACGGGGTCGTTGTCGGCGATGACGCCCTGGTTGCCGAAGCCGACCCGCTGGGAGAACCGGTTGAAGGACTCGACCTTGTTCGTCGCCGCCGTCACCCGCCGGCGAAGTGGGGCGTCCGTCAGATACCGCAGCAGTTGCACGGTGCGGATGACGCGGCCGACCTCGCGGAACGCGGTGTAGGTGGCGTTCTTGTGTGACCCCGACCGCAGCCGCTTGAGCAGCGTCGCCGAGGAGATGACGCCCTCGCGGACGGAAACGGCTACCCGCATCAGGTGCCGGAACTGGGACTCGATCAGGTCCCAGTCGATGACGTTCTTGCCCGGCTCGCCGAACAGGGCGTCGATGTGCACGTACTCGCTCTGCTTGCTCGGCCAGTAGAAGGTCAGGCCCTTCCAGTTCCGGATCCTGGGCATCAAGTCGAAGCCCAGCAGGTGGGCAAGGGTAAAGACAGGCAGCGACTGGCCCTGCATATCTGCATGCACGGTGGTGGGCTTGACCTCGGAGGCGTTCTTGAGCAGGCCCTCGATGATGTAGACGGCCTCCCACACCCCACACGGAATGAAATGGGTGAAAAGCGCAATATAGGTGTCGGAGATGTGGTGGTACGCAATGCCACCCGGCTTCCCGTACCGGACGGACGTCTCGGCGAACAGGTTGTCGAGGTAGGTGTCCATGTGGGTGCCGTCGGCGGCCACGGCGGTGCCGTCGCCCCACGCGCGGGAGATGTCCAGGCGGGCGTGCGCGTTGACCAGGTCGGCGATGGCCTCGTTCAGCAGCACCAGGGAGAAGTGCCGGTTCGCCACGTAGGCCAGCTCGTGCCCGCTCACTCCGGGGATGTGGCGGGCGGCCTCGTACGGGCCCATGTTGGTGCCCTTCACGAAGGTGCAGAGCACGTACCGGCCGAACGGGTCCTGGAGTTTGGGGTCGTTGCCCGAGGGCGGGCCGAAGCGGCGCCACCACTCCACCCAGTACGCGGTCCGCGCGCAGATCCCGATCAGCGTGCGCTCCGGCATCCGCGCCTTGATCTCCTGCTCCGGCCGCTTCGCTGAGGGCCGCTGTCCCTCCGACCGGTGCGGTTTGAGTGACGGGATGCCGGTGTCCGGGTCGATCACCAGGCTCTCGTTGTCCGGGTAGCCGGCGTCCGCCACCGCGGCGGCGGCCCGCAGCCGGTCCTGAAGCTGGCGGCGGAAGGAGGCGGCGTCGAAGGCGGCGGCCTGGTCCTCGTCCTCGGCCAGGCCGACCTCCACCAGGTAGGCGGGCAGCTTCTCCTCCACCACCTCCCACGGCATCAGCTGCTCGCTCCAGTCGGCGAACTCCTCCGAGCCGACCACCGCGACGTCGCCCGTGCGCAGTTCCTCGGCGAGGTAGGTGAAGACCATCGCCTCGAAGTGCCGGCGGACGAACTGCCCTGGCCTGCTCCTGTCGACCACGGCCTTCTGCCAGTTCTGCGTGGCGAACGAGATGTCGACCCACTCCCCGTCCTCGCTGAGCGCGCTGATGTACTCGCCGCGAGCGGCCTCGTTGCGCTGGGCATGCGCGAGCGCGTCCAGCACCCGCCCGTCCTCCGAGGTGACGGTGAACTCCAGCTTCTCCGCCAAGTCGAACATCAGCGCCCGGTCCCGGCCGATCTGCCCGTACAGCAGCACCTCCCAGAAGTTGCCGTGATGGGCAGAGACCTTCTCGATCTGCTCGTACTGCCCCGCGAAACCACCGAAGCCCTCCACGGTCTTCGTGACCGCGCCGAGCCCGCCGGACTGCACCAGGAGGGCCTTCATCAGGGCGAGGACGGCCAGGGAGACCTCACCGCCCAGGCGCCGGGCGATCTCCTCGACGGGCGCCTGCTCGTCCAGCCCCTCAAGGGCGGCCACGGCCTCGGCGGTCATCTCGGCGGCCTTCGCCAGCGCGACGTGGGCCGGACCATCCTCGTCGATGTCCTTGAGCACGCTGCGGTAGTTGCCGATCAGCGCCTCTGTGATCTCCCGCTCGGCGAGCCGGATCGCCTCCAGCTCCTCCTTCGACCTCTTGACCTTCGTCCCCATCCGCTTGCAGAGCATGGTCGCCAGATCGTCACGGACCCGCATCCTCGCCTTGTGCACCAGGCACGCCACCAGCGCGACCCGCTTCACCGGCGCGTACGCCTTGAGTTCGGAGGCGTCCAGCGAGTTCGCCTCGCCCGCGAAGTCAGTGATCTTCCGCGAAGCGACGCCGTCCATCCACACCGCGGTGTCGCCCAGGGCATCGACCCAGTCCAGCTGCGTGAGAAGCCGCTTGAAATGCGACCAGCTCGGGGCCTGGGCCGGCTTCTTCACCCGGTTGTAGGGCGTGGTGCCGTCCGCGTCCCGCTCCTCCAGCAGCCGCAGCAAGCCCGCCCGCTCAGGCGCGCTCATTCGGTCGTGGATGCCCGCGCAGATCGCGGCGTTCACCTCCTTGCGGACCGTCGAGGCCATCGCGTCGAAGGTGGAGAACGCCGGCAGCTCCAGCCCGGCTTCCACCACCTTCTCCAGCGCAATGTTGATCAGGTCCGCCGGGCGGTTCTTCGCCGCGGCCTCCTTCCGGATCGACGCCTCCGCGACCCTGCGGGCCTCCGCCTGGTCGTAGACCACTCCGACCCGCTGCCGCACCAGACCCCGGTGGTTCTTCGCCGTCTTCGCCGCCCGGTACAGCGGCAGGGTGCCCTCGGGGAGCTCCACCGCCCGCCGGACGAAATCCACCACCATCTCCGGGACGTCCTCCAGCTTCGGGAAACACCCCACGCGCTGGTAGGACTTCAACGTCAGCAACAGGGCCAGGAGATGCTCATCGCAGTCCGTCGCCCCGGACGCCCACGCCACCTCATCCCGAGTCGGCGAGAAGAACAGATGCAGCTCATGCGCGGTGATCAGCCGCTTGAACCGCGGGTAGGCGGTCCGCTCGATCGAGGTCACAATCCCGCCCCGGGCCCAGACAACAGCTCAACATCACCACCAACGATGTTGAGCCGAACGGGTGACGGGCCAGGCGATCACGGCTTCAAGATCATTCCATGGCCCCTTCTGGGCTCACCTCGGCGATACCCCCACTTCGGTCTTCACCCAGCGAGCGAGGCGTTCAGCGCGGCCCTGTGCTTCCACGCGGACAACATCGAGGCCGTCCTGGCGGGCGACGCAGAACCGTCACGGACATCTACGCGACGCATCACCGCAGTTCAGAGCCAATCCGAACCCGTCGAGAGTCGGTAAAGGCGACGACCACTACCTCAAGCACTGGGCCCTCACCCAGCCGCGCATCGACGCGGACTTCCTGCTCCTGGACGAGGCCCAGGACACCAACCCCGTGGTCGAGAAGGTCTTCAACGACCAGCGGGAGCACACCCAGTTGGTGATGGTCGGCGACTCCGCCCAGGCGATCTACGGCTGGCGCGGCGCGCGGGACGTGATGAGCAGCTTCGAGGGCACCGAGCGCGCGCTGTCCCAGTCGTTCCGCTTCGGCCCCGCGCTCGCTGAGGAGGCCAACCGGTGGCTGGGCATCGTGGACGCCCCGATCCGCCTGGCCGGCACGGCCGCGATCAACACCCGGCTGGAACGCGTCGAGCAGCCGGACGCGATCCTGTGCCGCTCCAATGTCGGGGCGATGCTCGAAGTCATGCGTCTGCTCGACGAGGGGCGCCGCGTCGCCCTGGTCGGCGGCGGAGAGTCCCTGCGGGCCCTCGCGCGGGCTGCCCGCGACCTGAAGGCCGGCAAACGCAGCACCCATCCCGAACTGATCCTCTTCGAGTCCTGGGGCGAACTTCAGGAGTACGCCGAGTACGACCCTTCCGGACGGGATCTCCTGCCGCTGGTCGATCTCGTCGACGAACACGGCGTCGACGTCATCCTCAGCGCGGTGGACAGGCTTGCCGTCGAGCAGGGCGCCGAGATCGTCGTCTCCACCGCCCACAAGGCCAAGGGCCGTGAATGGGCCTCCGTCCGCATCGGCGAGGACTTCACCGAACCCGTCGACCAGGAAGAGATCGACGAGAACGGCGACCCGCTGCCCGGCGACATCGACGACGCAGAGGCTCGCCTCGCCTACGTCGCCGTCACCCGCGCCCGCCACCAGTTCGACCTCGGCGGCCTGTCCTGGATCAACCAGCACCCAGATGGCAACCCCGGCGGCAAGCGTCCGCCCCAGCACCCAGGATCACTCTCGCCCTGGGACCTGCTGGGCCCCTCGCCGAACTGACAGCCGGGCCGGGCAGCGTCCTGCGCCGCGCGCCAAGGCTCTTATAACAGCCCCATGGCCGGGCGCGCGCATGCGCCGCTGGCGCCACGTGGAGAGGCTCTTCCTCCAGGGCCTTCGCCCTGTTCGCCAAGCACACGCCACCGACCGCGAGATCCTGGGCCACACCGTGCCCGCCAGCTGGTTCCAGGCCGCGGTGCCGCTGTTCGTGCCGGTCCTCGCGCCGCTGGTCGCCCGCTGGTGGACCCGCGCGGGCGGCCGGATGCCGACGGCGGCCCTACGGCAGGAGCCGACCACCCAGCGGCGTGGCCTCGGCGTACGGGCGGAGAATCGGCAAGTGAGCGGAGGAGGAGGAGAGCGTGAAGGCGGCTGAGCTTGGCCGGGCAGCCAACCGCAGGCCGGTGGTGTTTCTGCTGGTCGGGCTGACCGGGGCGGGGAAGACGACGTACGCGAAGCGGCGGCTGGAGCTGGCCGGTTCGGTCCGCTTGTCGGTGGATGAACTCGTGTTTGCCCGGCACGGCCGGTACGGCATCGACTACCCCGAGCCGGACTACTTCGCGCTGGAGGCCTCAGTCGTCGCCGAGGTCCGCGAGCGCCTGGTCGAGTTGGTCGCCGCGGGCTGGGACGTGGTCCTCGATCACGGACTATGGCTGCGCTGTGCCCGCGACGAGTGGAAGACCCTTGTGGAGGCCGCGGGCGGTCAGTGGCGGCTGTTGTACTTCCCTGTGGACCGGGCCGAGTTGCTGCGCCGTCTGGAAGCACGCAACCGGCGCGAGGACGCCAACGCCCTGACTGTCACGCCGGAAGCCCTGGACGACTTCCACGGCCGGTTCGAGCCTCCTCACGGCGAGGGCGAGGAGACCATCGATCCCGGCTCGTTGTGATGACGGCCTCCGGGTGGATCAGAGGGAACGGGCGTGCTGGAAGACGGTGTCGAGTCGTTCCCGTAGCTCGTCGTGGGTGATGAGCGTCAGGGCTTGGTCGAAGTCTTTCCGAGCGTGCTCCAGCTGAGTGCGTTGCTGACGCAGGTGGTCTGTGAGCACCGTGCGGCCGGCGCCGCTGGCGGTGGGCAGGACGCGGGCGGCGTAGATGACGGTGAGGGGGAAGGCGAAGCAGGCGTGGAGGAACCCGAACGCGGGCCGCACCGTGCTGCGCCACGGGGAGAAGTACGTCTCGGTGTCCGGGATGGTGATCCGGAGCGCGGTGAGGGCGTCGTTGAGCCAGTTGTGGGCGGCTTCGTGGACGAGGTCGCGGCCCAGGATCGCGGCATCGCCGGTGTGGTCGGTGAACACCGTCGCGGGGAGTCGGGTGATGGCGAAGCTGCGCAGGACTTGGTCGGGGCGACGCTCGCCGGTCAGGCAGATCACGGCGGCGTGCGTCTGGACGAGATCGTCGAGGCCGGCGTCCGTGATGTGGGCGAAGGCCCTGTCGGTCAGCTCACCCAGCGGCTCTGAGGCCGGGATTGTGGCGGGGCCCAGAACGTAGTACGGGGTATCGGAGTGCGGGCCCTTGATCAGATCGTCCTCGTGCGGGGCGACGACGATGCGCGGGCCGAGGAGGGTGCCTGTGACCAGGCGAGCAAGGGCGGGCTCGGCGCGGCGGTGCCAGTCCAAAGCAGCCTTGTCGTGGCGGCGCGCGGCGGCCGCCGCGCCTTCGAGCTGGTGGTAGGCGAGCGCGTACGACAGCGGCAGCACCTCGTCAGGGGCCGGGGTGTGGCCCGGGTCCAGGACGGCGCGCACGGTGGCGGTCCGTTCGTGCTGGTGGGCGGTGATGGCGCCCAGGCGGAGGGCGTCGGCGATCCGGTTCATCCCAAAGGCTCCTTTCGCTGTGGCGGCCCCGGTGCCGGGACTACGAGGGGCGCCGGCACCGGGTCTGTGCGGATGATGCGTAGCGGCGACTACTGGGTCAGTCGTCGCTGCCCTTCGGTGTCGCCGCGGTCTCCGGGGCGTTCTGGTCCGGGTCGGTCCAGCCGTCTGCGGAGACGCTGGAGGTGTGCGCGGTCAGGCGGACAGGTCCGCCGTCGCCCAGCCCCTCCACAGCGGCGAGGAAAGCGCCGCACTCATCGGTCGTCGTCATTGCTCCTCCAAGCGGAATGGCAAGGGATCGGTGGTCGGGGTGGTGGCGTGCACGGCGGGCCGCGGATGGGCGGGGTCATAGCGGGCCCGTCATGTGTCGCTGATGAGCCAGCTGATGAACTTGCGTTCACGGCCCGTGCGGACCGGCTCGGTGCCATGGGTGAGCTGCGAGCCGTACAGCAGCGCGGTGCCGGGTTCGGGGGCGACCCTCCAGCGGGTGCGGGGCATGGTCCGGAACCAGTCGGCGGAGTAGTCGGCGCCGTCGTGGGCGAAGGACATGTGCGGGTCGTAGCCGTCGGCGGGCTGCTGGGCGTCGTTCCACAGGGCGGGGTGCGAGGTGGTCTCGACGTAGAACTCGCCGCCGGATTCGGCATGTTCGAGGACGACGCTGATGCCCGCGATCTGCCGAGGATAGTCCGCCGGGTCGAGGGCTAGGCCGTCGACGTGAGGGGTGATGTGCTGGCCGGGGCCGTACTCGACGTACATCCACTCGCGACACGAGGTGAGCGAGGGAAGTGCCCGGTGCAGCGCGGGCAGAGCCCGCTCGACAGCCGCAGCGAGGATCTGCTCAGCCGCAGGCGGCGAGGGATGGATTTCGAGACGGCCGGCGGGCTCGTACACGGCCATGGCCTGCTGCTCGGTGCGGCCGGGGATGGAGTGGAGGGTCGTGGCGCGCTCGGTGTCGAAGCGGCGCGCACCGTCACCGGCGAGTGCCTCGTCCGTGATGGCGAGCAGCGCCTGGAGCTCTTCGTCGGTGAGGAAGTGTTCGACGCTGCCGACGGCGAGCGTCTCGGCAATGTGGATCATCACAGTTCCCGAGGGGTGCGGGGCGGTTGGACGGTACAGGCGCAGCGCGGGGCCGCGTGGCGGGCGGCGTGCGTGACGGCGCAGGCGGCCCGGTCGAGGCTGGCGAGGTAGTCGGAGGGGGTGGCGCCGTGGACCGGGGCGAGGCTGAATTCGAGGACCGGGGCACGGCGGCCGGTAGGCAGATGGCTGCGGGTGAGCTGTGCGGTGGCAACAGGGGGCAGGTAGCCGTCGGTGGCGGCGATGACACGGCACAGGCGGGCGGCGAGCGCGGCGTACTCGGCACGGTCGCGTGGCAGCACGCCGATACGGAAGCCAGACGGCACAGGCCCGCTGGTCGAAGCCTCGACCGGAGCGAAGCCATAGGTGACGGCGCCCCAACTGTCGGCGAGGACGCCAGCCAGCGGCTGGACGTGCGCCGAAAGGTCTGCGCTTTGCCACAGGCGCGGTGCAGCGCCGGAGACATCGGCAGGGCGCCAGTGGGCGCGCAGGCAGTGCGCACCGTCCGGGTGGTCAGGCGCGGCGAGCAGGTGGGCGACGCCGTCGATGAGGCGGGCGCGGTAGTCGCAGTACGCGTCATCGCTGCCGGTGGCCTTGAGCATGCGCCAGCGGGTTGCGGTGCAGCCGCCACCACAGACCGTGCGGTACCGGCACGAGGTGCACTTGGCCGTCAGCTCCCGCCCCTGGACGAGCAGCGAGTTGGCCTGCTGCGCGGCGGTGACGTCCGCCTCACTGCGGGCAGCGGCAAGGGGAGTGAGGAGGGCCTGCGGCCAGGGCAGTTCGTCGCAGGACCCGAAACGGCCGTCGGGGTAGGCGGTGAAGACGTGCGAGCACTTGTGCTGGGCGAAGTGGCAGTGGGCGGTGTCGAGCCCCTTCAGACGGCGGATCGCGGCCACCACCGGGTCGAGCTTGATCCGGCGGAAGTGCCCGGCCTGGATCCACTG
The DNA here is from genome assembly GCF_053599115.1 of Streptomyces sp. NPDC001020. Lineage (NCBI taxonomy): Bacteria > Bacillati > Actinomycetota > Actinomycetes > Kitasatosporales > Streptomycetaceae > Streptomyces > Streptomyces sp. NPDC001020. Next base: position 25,443 of record NZ_JBSFLQ010000059.1, read on the forward strand.
GGCGACGGCGTCGAGGACGAACGCCGCGTATTGCGCGGGCGTGACCGCCCAGTCCGCACCGTCAGCGTGGACCGCGTCGGCCTGCAGACGGCGACTGGGCGGGATACGCCTGCCCGCCAAGGGGAGGGAGCGGGTGACGGTCGTGTCGAACGCGGGCAGCAGATGGACGGCCCGCACAGCAGGGAAGGCCGCGATGTGGTCGATCACCGCCGCGGCACGACCGAGCACGGCAGGGGTGACGACGGTGACGACGCCACACGGACGGCCCCGCTCCGCAAGCAGGTTGAGGGCGCGGACGATGTGCGGGTAGACAGGCTGCCCGTCGTAGCCCACGCGCCAGGAGTTGCCCTGCTCGTCGCCGTCCATCGAGATGCCGATGTGCAGATTCGGATAGTGGGCGTCGAACAGGTCCAGCCACTTGGCGTCGAGGCGGACGCCGTTGGTCTGCAGGTGGACCTGGTGCACGGTCGGCTGGGCGGCGAGAGCGTCGAGCAGGGCAGTCATCGCCGGTTTCCCAACCGTGAGCGGTTCGCCGCCGTGTAACTCGATCGCGAGGGGCCGTGGCCCGAAGATCTCGCTGAGGCGCTGTACCTGCTCGGGGGTGATCTGGGCGCCGCCGGGGGCGAGTTTGCGTTTCTCGAAGCAGTACAGGCAGTCGATATCGCAGGTCTCGCCGCGGAGCTTGAGGACCACGGACACGGCGGCCGTGTCGTCGGTGTCCTCCAGGGGCAGCCACACCTCGCCGTCGCCGGGCGTGGTGGGGGTAGTGAGGGTGCTGGGCATCGGAGCCTCCCCGATCAGAAGTGGGGGTAGTTCAGGTGCGGGCACAGCGGGCTGCGGCGCCGCGCCAGCCGAGCAAGCGGCTGTCAGTGAGCGGGACACGGGCCTCACTGCGGCGCAGGAACCAGCCGTCGGCGTACCGCTGCGGCAGCCAGCCGAACCCGACGAGGCTCTCCTCCACAGGCTCCGGGTCGGCTCCGACGGGCCAGAGCGTCAACAGGGCATCGGTCAGCCGGGCTTGAACGGGGGCGAAGAAGGGGCTGTGCGCTGCGGCGCTCAGCCACCGTGGCTCGGGCAGCGCGGGAATAGGAACGGCCTGGCCGGCGCCGTGACGGCGGGCGAGCAGGCTGGGCAGCCACTTCTCGCCCAGCAGCGGGGCGCCGGCCGCGACGGTCTCCGCTTGAGCGACGACGCGGGCGAGCTGAGCCCACACCAGGTCGGCGTGCGGGTACAGGCCCGCCTGCGCCAGGCCAAGCAGGTCCTCGGCCAGGCTCGCCGCCGCCTCGCAGCGGTCCGCGAGCGCCCACCGCTGATAGGCGGCCCGCTGCCCGGACCTCAAGATGCCCTCCGCGTGCGTCGTGGAGAGGGGGCGGGCCGTCCGCAGTACCGTGAGGTCGCCCAGCTGGGCACGGACCCGACGGAACGTCTCGATGTCGTCGCGGGTCACGGCGAACGCATCGAGCAGCGACCGCCATTGGTGCACGGTGGCCTCGCTCACCGCCCGTACGTCGATGCGGATGCCGTCCGTGATGCGGGCGCCCAGCTGGGGGGCCGGGCCGTGAGCGTTAGGGGTGACGAGGAGGAGGTCCACGTCGCTTTGCTGGTGGGCCAGGCCCTCGGCCAAGGCACCCACGAGCCACACGTCGGCGCCGAAGTACTCGGTGGAGAGTTCTGCGGCGGCCTCCTCGGAGACCTTGAGCCGCCTCTGGATCCACGGGGCAGGCTGTGGCACGGAGGTCATCGGGGCACGCTCCCCTCCAGGATCAGGACTTCGGCGGCAATCGTGGCGACCCAGGCGTCGAGGACGGCGCGGACATCGTGGCGCTGCGCCCCGATGTGCGGGGTGGCGAGCAGATTCAGCGGCCCCGGCGGGGTGCTGTCGGGCCACAGCGGGAGGTCGGACGGCTCGACGGGATCGAGAGCGAGCCCCCCGAGTCGCCCGCCTGCGAGCGCGCGCAGACAGGCATCGACATCAAGCGTGCCGAGGCGGCCGACGCAGATCAGCAGCGGGCGCCGCACCCGGGCCTTGGTGAGGAACGCGGCGTTGAACCTGCCGCGGTTCTCGGCGGTGAGCGGCAGCGCCACCACGTGGGCATCCGCCCAGCCCGGCAGCTCGTCGGCAGACCGGGCAGGCAGTGTGCTGGGCAGGCTTGACCGGGCCGCGAACGCGATCTCGGCGACATGCGGGGCGAGGGCCGTCGAGCAGGCGCGGCCGACCGGCCCGGCGCCCCAGATCGCCACCCGCATCCGGGAGACTGGCGGGGCAAGGCAGTGCTGCTTGGTGTGCTGGCCGGCCATCAGCGCCGCATGCCCGTACGGGATACGGCGGGCGAGGCAGAGCAGGGCAGCCAGGGCCCATTCGGCGACCGCCTCCGCGGCGGGGGCGGGGTCGCGGTGCACGGTGACGCCGCGGCCCTCGAGCGCCTCGACGTCGATGCCGTCCAGCCCGGAGCCGGCCCGGATCACGTGCCGCAGCGCGGGCCACTCGCTCAGACGGTCGGCGTCCAGGAGCTGTCCGGAGCGCAGCACCAGGACCTCGGCCCGGGAGGAGAGTTCCGCGTCCGCCGTGGCGAGACCGTCGATCTCCCGGACCGCGCAGCCCGGCAGATGCTTCTGCAGCAGCTCGGTGTCGGCCGCGCCCCGCACGCTCACGAGCAGCGGCGCTGGCGTCACTCCGGTCACCGCTCCGCCCTCCTGCCAGGCAGAGCGGGGGCGGTGTAGCGGCCGAAAGCGAGATCCCCGGCGCCGACCAGCACGACCAGCGGGGACGGGGCGCCGAAATGGTCCTCGCAGGCCGCCTTGACGCCGGGCAGCCCGTTCCACGCCTTCGGGTTGGCCGCAAGGTCGGCGTAGTCGTCGACGATGAGCGCGCCACCTGGGGCCATCCGGGGAACGCACGCGGCCAGGCAGGTGCGGATGGAGTCGTAGTAGTCACCGTCCAGGTAGGCGAAAGCGATCTGGTCGGGGAGCTGGCCGGGCAGGGTATCCGCGAACCAGCCGGGATGAATGACCGGCGGGGTGCAGCCCCAGCGGTCATGCAGGGCCAGGACCTGTTGCGGCTCGGCGCGCAGGAAGCCGGGCTCGAACAGCTCCGGGTCTTGCTCGCCCCGCTCGGGCAGTCCCTCAAACGAGTCGTAGACGTGGATGGGCCTGTGCTGCTGTCCGGTGGCGTCGAGGACGGCACGCATCCACAGGGCCATCGCGCCCTGGTAGCAGCCGAGTTCGACCACGGCGCCGGGTACGTTGTTGGCGCCGATGCGTTCGAGTTCCGTGCGGATGGCGGGCAGCCGGTCGGCGTCCACGGTGTCGCCGTGGTGTTCCAGCAGCCACTCGTGCAGCTCGGGCAGGCGGGTGGTGGCGGGGATTGTGGGCATGGTCACCACCGGTCCACGAGGGCGTCGCGGTCGGCGCCGAGCGCGTCCAGGAGCTGCTGGTTGACGCGTGGCAGCAGGTACTTGCCAGGCAGCTCAGACAGCGGGACCCACTCGAAACCGACCTGGATCGGGTCGGGCGGGTCGGACATACGCGGGGTCGCGTTCTCGTCGAGGAGTTCAGCCAGGAAGTTGTGCTGGGTCTTGTGAGAGGTGCCGAACTCGCCGTCGTACTGCTCGGGGACGTACTCCACAACGAACAGCAGCCGACAGGCGCGCACGCGCAGTCCGGTCTCGTCCATCACCTTGCGGGCGACCGCGTCCCGCAAAGGCTCCCCTTCGATCGCTTTGCCGCCGGGCAGGTTGTAGTGGAAGCCAGAGTCGTCGTCGTACGACATCAGCAGGATTCGGCCGTTGTGCACGATCGCAGCCTTGACCGACACGCTGATGCGGGGCAGAGGCGTGGTCATGGTGTGGTGCATCCCTTCCCTCGTCGGGCCGCACGGGTGTGGTGCGGGGGTGAAGCAGGAGCGGAGCGTGGTACTACAGGCAGGCCCGCGCTGCCGGGTCAGCGATCTTCAGGAGATCGGCGACGTCCGACAGCTGCGTGCCGTCGGCGGTGAACGAGCCAGTGGTCTGGAAGGAAGCGGCGGCCCGGCGCATCGCAGCATGCGCGGCACGCGAGAGCTGGTTGGCGTAGATCGCCAGGGAAAAACCCGCCGCGCCGAGCTCGTCCGGGGCCAGGTGCGCGAACGCGGTAGGCACGGTCACCAGCGGCACCGCTTCCGCCCACGCCTCGGCCGTCGCCAAAGCCTGAGCGCCGGTGCGGTCCTTGGAGTGGATGAGCACCGCGTCCGCGCCGGCCGCCGCATACGTCGCAGCCCGCTCCACCGCCTCCGGGACACGCGCCCCGCAGATCAGTGCCTCGGTGCGGGCGATCAGCGTCACCTGGCTACCCGCGGCCTCGCGCATCGCGGCGAGCTGCTCGCTCATCGTCTCCACAGGAGCGAGCGCCTGAGAGCGGTGCAGAGCAAAGGAGTTGACCTTGGGGTAGGCGCTGTCCTCCAGACAGAGGGCGGCGGCTCCGGCACAGGCGAGGTCACCGGCGAACCGGCGGGCCGTGGCCGGAGTACCGCCCGCATTGTCGATGTCCACGATCACCGGCAGCTCCGCTGTCCGCGTCAGAGCGAGGACGGCGTCGGCCAAGTCGCGCGGGCCCAGGACGTTCTCATCCGGCAGCCCCAGGGCTGTGGAGACCTCCAGGCCCGATACCCACAGGGCGTCGAAGCCAGTCTCCACGGCAACCCTGGCGGCCACCGCGCTCGCGGCACCGATCGCCCGCAGCGGGCGGCGAGCACGGGCGGCGGAAGTGAGTCGAATAGTGAGCGGGCTTGCGTCAGTCTCGGTGGGGGCGCTCACGGCGCAGCTCCTTCAGGGTCAGGCAGCAGGCCGTACTGGTCGAGGGCCTGCCAGGCGGTATGCAGGACAGTGGCGCGGTCCTGTGCAGCGTTGATCCGTACGACCGGGCCCAGGGCAGGGAAGGCGGCCGGCGCGTTGGTCACCGACCGGTAGACCTTACGGACCTTGGCCTGGATCTCCAGGACGTCCCAGTCAGGGCGGGTAGCGTCCCCGGAACGGGCGGCGGCCCGCTCCATCGCGGCCTCGGGCGTGATGTCCAGGACGAGCGTGAGGTCGGGGACCAGACCGAGATGCTCGGCGAGCCGGGCGTACGTCTCCTTGGGCGCATGGTCGTGCTTGACCGCGAAGAAGGCCAGCTCGGACAGCAACCATCGGTCCGCGATGACCGGGCGAGCTGGAAGAGAAGGGGTGACCAGCCGGTTCGCGGTGGCCTGCTTGTCCGCAACGAGCGCCGCCAGGTACCGGCCCTGGTTCTCCTCGGTGGGCTGGTACTTGCCCTCCACGAGGTCCAGCGTGATTACTGGGTCGAGGAAGTTAGTCGTCAGCACGGCCAGCGGAGTGACCCTGAACAGGCCCTCGAAGAGGCGGAACAGGCCCTTACGCAGGGTCGTCTTACCAGTGCCGTCTAGGCCCTCGACGACAATGAAGGGATAGCGGTCCATAGGCTTACTCCACCTGCCCGGCGCCGGTGCCCCCGGCGTACTTCGTGAACCGGCCGCGCCACGGGATCGACGTAGAGACCAGGTCGACCAGGCGCAGCTCGCCCAACTCCTCCAGCAACGCGGGCAGTGTGCTCTCGACGACGATGCTCTCGGCGATCGCCCGGCAGTAGCTGAGTCGGGCGGTCTCGTCGGCCGCTGCGGTGCGCAGGTGCTCGGCGAGGATCCGCTGGGCGGTTCCGAGCGCCACGACGCTCGTCGCGCTCTTGAGCGTCTCCAGGGTGATCGCGGTATCGACCGGCTGCAGGGACGTGTGGTGAACCCCCAGGTGGCGGATCACGGAGAACGCGCCCACCCACCAGGCCGAGGCCGCGCACATGGCGGCCACCGCGGCGCGCACGACAGGATCGGTGACACCCTCCAGCAAGGTGTCCGCGACCTGGTCCGCACCCGCGGCGAGCGGGTTCGTCCCCGCGGCGGCCGTGCCGTGCTCGGCCGGTAAACGCAGCCAGTGCGTCAGACCGGCGCCGTCGATCAGTGCCCCGGCCGCGGGTTCGGCGAGCGCAGCAGACCATGCTGTCAGAGCGCTCGGAGAGGTCTGAACGAACAACGCGATGTCATTGGACGGCGTGAGGAGTTGCTCGCGCAGCTGAGGCAAGTGCAGAGCGAGGCGCTGGATTTGCAGCCCGTCGGCGAGCGCCTCCCAGGACGCGTACAAGGGCGGGCCAGGTGGGGAGAGAGACACGCAGACTCCTTCGTCAATCGTGGGCGGGGAGGGGATGCGGGCGGCAGGCTATCCAGCACGCGGTGCGGATTCGGCGTGGCGCCGCCGGCCACCGCGAGGCAAGTTGCCCCTTCCAAGCGCGTCACGGCTGCGGGCCGCGCAGGACGACGCACGTCACACTGCCGTCGTGACAAAGCCGGTAGCGGTTCATGGTGCGGAAGCCGTCGCCGAGGCCTTCCACGATGTTCTCGGGCAGCCCGCGAAACCTGGCGGACGGGGGCGTCTTCTCCCGCACGCGGGTCGTGACGTGCAGGACGCCGGTGGGTTTGAGCCAGCGGCGCACGTCCACGAGAAAGCGCTCACGTTCGAGGAACTCCAGCGTCAGCCTGCACGCCACCAGGTCCACGGAGCCGGGCTGAAGCGCTGGATGGATCCCAGTGTTGAAGTCGTGCTCGACGAACGCCAGGTGCTCGACCCCCGCGTGGATACGTCGTGCGTCAGTGATCGCGACAGAAGACAGGTCGAAGCCGGTCACGTCCAAGCCCCAGACCGCCATGCAGGCGGCCAGAGTGCCACGACCGCACCCCACGTTCACAGCCCGCCAGCCGGACACAGGGCTGACGAACGCACGGAACATCCGACGCTCGAACGACGTCACCTCACGGAAGACACCGTCCTTCCGGTGCTCCGCGTCCCAGAACTCCGGGGTGCTGGTCTCGTATAGAGCACTGCTGGTCACCTGCGTCCCCCTTTCAGGGCGTTGTTCCATAGACGAGGAGTGAGACGACGAGGGCGCTCACGCACACGACGTAAAGAATCTGGGCGGTGATCTGCCACCAGCCGACCTGCCGCTCATCGAGCCATCGCAGCGGTGTCCTTCAAGTCGCGGCTTCGTGCCGGGCGAGGAGCAAAAGCGCGGGACGCCGGCCGACCCATGGGACTTGGTCCTCGTACTCGCCGTCGTAGTCACTGGTCGCGGCGCGGCTGATCACGGCCATGCCGTCGGCGAACCCGGAGTGCACCAGGCGCCGCGCTTCACGCCAGCCGGGTCGGTCTTGAGGAGCGTGCGGGCCGTGGCCGTCGCGCAGTTCGTGCCCGACACAGTGGCCGTGCCACTCGACCATGCGGCGCACGAAGTCCAGTTCCTCGTCTACGTCGATGCCGGGCCGGGCCTTTGCGTACGCGATGATGCGCCGCTGTCGGGTGCCTTTCGGCAGCGTGGCCAGGACGGCACGGTTGTACTCGTCGCGCAGCAGCCAGCCACTGCCCCGGGTGGGGCTGCCTGCGCGTCGCGGGGTCCAGCCAGGCGGCCCGCGCATCGTCGGCGTCCATCCACGCTGTTCTGCTGTCCCTGTCGCTCACCGGGCTTCACCGCCCTGCATGAGCGGTTTCGAGGACGCGTACAGGCTCGGGCTGGGCGGGGAGAGGGACACGCAGGCTCCTTCGTCAAGCGTGGGCGGAAGGTCGTCTGCGGCGTCGCCGGTTGCCTCTCCGCAGTGACGCCGCGATCACCGCATCCGGCCGAGTGGCCAACCGCGGTGGGCACGAGTGTGGGACCAGGACGGGCCCGCGCCGATCCCTGCGGCGATATCTCTGTGGAGCTACGGAATCCCGCATATCGTCTAGACAGTGGGGAAGATCGAACCCAGGGGGCCGCGTCATGAGACCGCCGAGCCGTGTATGCCAGCGATGTGCCGCAGAGTTGAGTCAGTACAACCCCGACACCCTGTGCGCCCTGTGCGCGAAGGCAGGAACAACGCCGGGAATCCCCGATCGAGCCTGGCGTGACGAAGCCGTCTACCGGGCCTTGGCCGCCTGGGATTTCGGCGAGCTACTGCGTCTGGTGCGTAAGCGGTCCGGCCTGTCTCAGATGGCCGTACGCGAGCTGACGGCGCTGCCCCAGTCCTTCATCTCAGGCCTCGAGCGCGGTCAGAAGAAGATCGGCAGTCCCGCCACCCTTCTTGACCTTCTCAACGGCCTCGGCCTGCCCTCCGACCTGCAACCTTTGCTGTTGACGCCCTTGCGTAGCAGCGTGCCGAAGCCAGGTTTCGGCCGATCCGCAGAGGCCGCACTGCCGTGGACGGCGGATCGTATGGTGACGTCACTCGAAGTGGCTATCGGAGGTTCCACCGTGAAGCGACGTAGTGTGCTGACCGCCCTGAGCGGGGCCGCACTCACCCAGTACGTCATGCAGTCCGCAGTCGCCCCCGCGGAGGCCATGGCCGCTTCTTCCGGTACAGAGACCATCACCGATGCCCTGATCGACTCCCTCCAAGGCACCACCGACGCACTCCGCCACGTCGATGCCACCAGTGGCAGCGGCAACCTAGCCGGCACGGCGAAAACCCATCTACAGATGCTCCTGCACCTGCTCAAGAACGGCACCTATACCCAGCGTTACGGGCGGCGCCTGGCTGCCGTCACCGCCGACACGGCCGCACAGACCGGTTGGTACACCTTCGACAGCGGCGATCACGACACCGCCCAGCACCTCTTCCTCGGCGCTCTCCGCGCGGCCCACACAGCAGGTGACTCCCGCCTACGCGCTGGCGCCCTCGGATTCCTCGCCATCCACAGCTACTCCGCCGGCGACCCACGCGACGCCATCACCGCCGCCCGCACCGCGCGCCAGGCAATCACCGATCACGACGCCCCCGCTCTGAACGCCATGCTCCTCACCCGCCAGGCTCGCGGCCACGCCCGACTCCGCGAAGAGCGTTACGCACTGGCCGCTCTCGCCGAAGCCGAAGAACTCTGCGCCCGCGGACGAGGCGAGGACGACCCCCACTGGCTGTACTGGATCAACCCAGGGGAAATCCTCGGACAGACCGGCAGCTGCTACCTCGACCTCGACCAGCCAACTCGGGCCGCCCAGGCCTTCGCCGCTGCCCGCGACGTGCTTCATCGGGACGAGACCCGAACGACCGCCCAGTTCCTCTCCCGAGCTGCCACCGCACAGATGCGCGCCGGCGACGCCGACGCTGGCTGTGTCACAGCGCACGACGTCCTGACCCTCGCCGAGGGCATCCGCTCCGCCCGTCTCGATGACCACCTGCGCACCATGCTCAACGAGACACGCGCCTACGAGACCTACGCACCCGCCCGTAATCTCCTCGAGCGCGGGGGAAGCGTCATGCGCCAGCGAGCCGCCGCATGATTCTCGTGCTCTGGGACATCGACCGCACCCTCCTCTACACTGGCGACACCGACCGACTGGTCTACCGGGAACTCTTCGAAGAAGTAGTCGGTCGTCCTGCCCAAAGGCTGCCTGCACGAGGGACCGGCGTGACGATGCCTCTCGCCGTCAGGGAACTTCTGCGCGCGAACGAAGTCGAAGCCGAGCGGACCGAGGAACTGGCACAGCGCATAATCCAACGCATGCCCGAGCAGCTGGAGCGTCACCGCGACGATCTTCTCCGCACAGGCCAGATCATGCCCGGCGCGCCCGCTGCTCTTGCCGCCGTGCAACAGGTCCCCGGCCTGGTCCCTACCGTGGTCACCGGCAACCTTCGAGGCAGCGCCGAAACCAAACTCAAGGCTTTCGGCCTCGACGAGTACCTCGACCTCACGATTGGGGGATACGCCTCCGACGACTCCCACCGCCCTGCCCTCGTACGCGTGGCACAGCAGCGAGCTGGCACACGGCACGCGCACACCTTCACCCGGAATACGACCGTGATCATCGGCGACTCTCTAGAAGACGTCCGCACGGGGCGAGAAGGCGGCGCCAGCGTGATCGGCGTTGCCTCCGGAACCGCCTCAGCCGAGGAACTCGCTGCCGCCGGAGCCTGCCACGTCGTCCCGGACCTGACCAATGTTCCACGCATAACACGCCTAATCGGCCAATGTGCCAAGTGAGTCGTGCCGAGGCTGAGGCGACGCAGCCTTGGGGGGCGCCGCAGGGGCGGTCGCCGAGCGTCCGTTTTGCACGGCACCTACGCTCGGGGCCCCTCCGTCCCGCCTGCGGATGGTCAGCCGCCGCATTTCGGCAGTGATGCCGCCGTGCAGCGCCGGTCCTCGCGGGACTCACCGCGAG
>NZ_JBSFLQ010000060.1:0-33383 GCF_053599115.1 Streptomyces sp. NPDC001020
CACGTACCGAATGATCGCTGCGCTCGCTTCGCGCGTCCTCGCGCGAATTGCCCGCCTCCGGCACGAAATACGGCTGGTTTTTTTGCAGGATTTTTGTTTAGTTGAGGGTTTGTCATATTCGTTGTGGAGAGTGGGGTTCCGAGTAAGTCGCCGATTCCTCGGCCTTGCGCTCTTCGAAGTCCTCGGCCGTCAGCGCTCCGGCGGTGGTGCTGGCCAGTTCCAGCAGGGCCCGGGCGGTCTGCACGGAGGAGGCACCAGGCTCTTCTTCCTGTCCGTTGAGGTCCGTCAGGGCGATCCGGCCGGGAAGGTTCTGGAGTTGCTGAAGTAGAAGAACTTCGGCTCGCGCTCGCGCAGGATCCGTGCCGCCCGATGCCAGACAGACTTGCAGTCGGCCAGCCGCTGGCGTGCCGCCCTGGTGAAGAGGTCGATGTCCTCGGCGGTGTAGTCGGAGTCTTCCGTGGCTTCCAGGCTGCTGGCTTGTTCCAGGGCCGCAGCAAGACTCCGGGTTCCAAGGACGCTGCGCAGCGCCGGCGGTACTTCCTCGTCGTTGCAGAGGTTCTCCAGAGCAGCGCCCTCATCGACGGTCAAGGTGACCGTGTGTCCTCCCTCGTAGGGGATGGACCGTGAGTACGAGCGTCCTTTGACCACATCGGGCCCGAGTACGTCGGTGACAGCTTTCAGGTCCTCGTCGTCCAGCGTGAACGTGCAGGTGATCGGCTTAGCGTCGTTGATCTGCCCCGAGCGCGTGCCTTTGACCTTCCGCCACCGCGGATAGTTCTGCCCCAGGGCGAAGGAGTGCTCTGGGTAAACGGGGTGGAAGCGGTAGATCGCCGACAGGAGCGCTGTCTTCCCGCTCTCGTTCTTGCCGACCAGTGCCGTAACGTCTGGCGCGATATTGACATCGCCGCTGTCAACGATGTTACGAAAGAGGCGACTTCGTACCTGGGTGAGCTGCATCTGGCCAGTCTGCCCTGCCTCACTGACAACCCCTGGTCCTCGCGCACAGCGAACCGGGACGGACGGACCACCGCGCTCACCGCCCAGGGCGACGCTGCTGGCCCGGTTGCCGCCAGTCCCACCCGAGCTCCCCGAGTTTCGCGGATGCTTAAGGCGGGCGGCCGACGGGCCGCCCGCCTGGCTGACTCAACATCATGAGCCGCCGCGGCCTCGGCGCGAGATCAAAGCCGCCACGATCGCCGCTGTCCCCGTCACCACTGCCGCCCCTAGCATTGCCGCTCCTGTGATCGCTGCTCCGATCACCACTACGTCGACGTGCACGTTAACTACCTCCCTCTTCGACCCCAGCGGTCAAGTAAAGGGAGAGTGCAAGCTGAGCATGCATGGTGTCCGAAGGGGCGGGCAGTGCGGGCAAAATCCCTTTACGCTCCAGGTCAGTCGCCTGCCCGCCGTGCCCGCTGCGGGCACGGCGGGCAGGTAGGGACGCAGTAGTAGGGGGTAGATGTCGAAGCCGGCCAAGGCCCGCGAGCTGAACCGCCGCTGGCGCGTACCTCCGCCACAGACGGTGCGTTCGTACCCGGACGTTCGCCGGGTGCTATTCCCGACCGGTAAGCACGCCTGACGCGGCCTCGACCGTGGGTGCGGTTCGCCCCTATGGGCCTGTGATCGTGCCGAGTACATCAATGTGCCGCCGGAAGTTTCGGCCGAATGCGACGACAAATGCAGCGATCAGGACGATGCCGAAGACGTAAGCGTCAGCGCCCTCCGGGAGGATTCTGCTGCGCCCTAGGCCGATGATGCCGACAGCGGCGAGCGTCAGAGCGGCGAGGTACCGCAGGGCGTCCCAGTTACGCTGTCTGGGAACTTCGCTGAGCTGGCCTGCCTCCAGGAGATCACCGACACGGCCTTGACAGTACCGGTCTGCGATCGTGAGTAGAGCCTCTGCGATTTCCCGGAAGGCTTCATCGGGCGCAGTATCTAGTTTCCCCTCTAGCTCATCGAGAGCGGCGCACACCTGGCATTCATGAGCCTTTACACGCTTCCTTCGGTTCGAAAGTAGCGGAATGGTTCCACGACTACTGTGGGCATCGAGCACACCGCGCCGTACCGTCTGCAACCCCTTAGATATCCCCCTTATCCGATCCGCTCTCTGTTCGCCCCCTCTGCGTGCACCGTAGCACCTGTGGATTACCTCAGCACACTGAGAAACGAGCGCGTACCGGCGTGCAAGAAGAACGTTTGACACCTGTCTTCTATGCCGTCGGATCCCTTGGTAGTTCTGCCGGATCATCATGATGGCAAAGATGCACCACCACAGAATCAGGAACCCAAGTATAAAAACCGTCAGAACCCACCGTAAGCCGACGATATAGATGTTTCCATGGAGCTTCTCTTCGAAGGGGAAATGAGGAGAAGGAATCACCTTCTCTAAGAATCGAAGGCCGAACCAGGCCGGAGTCAGGGCAATTGGAGCTGCAACGATGCTCGCTAGCACCCTCTTCCAGAGCTGTAGGCGGACACGGCGCCTCAGCGCGAGCCGGACTCAGAGGCTTACCCGCTGCTGAACTCCCAGCGCCTCACAGTCCAAAATGAGACGCCACACATCTGTGTCGTACCGGCGTAATGTCGGTCGCGCTCCGTTAGTAGTGTTCCCCGTCGCCGTTGAGAGGGGCGGTTGCGCCGTCATAGTGGGACATCCTGCCAGCACTCAACTGCTTCCGGCAGCCACCTTGTTGGACGTTTCACCCTGGACGGACATCGTGCTGACGTGGTGGACCTGCCCAGGCGTAGGGCCCGCCCGGTTACCTGGTCCTCGTTGTGCCTCCCCCGATCACCCGCCCGTACCGGGAGGCAGCCCTGGATGCGCCCCGCCTGTCGGTCTGGCCGCGTAGGGCAGGGGAGAGCACGCTCGACGAGCCGACGAGATCCAGCTCCGCGACGACATAGCGCAGGGTGTCACTTCCGTGATCGTCTACCTTCAACGGCACTTCGGGTTCCGCCTTGTTCGCCGTGCTCCCTGTCGGCTTCGCCCACACGTAGCCGCTGATCTCGTCGGCCGTACACACAGGCTTCTTCGCCTCGGCGAGAGCGTCGTCCCGTTCAACCAGGGCGCCGCGCATCAGGAACAGCCGCGGCCGCCCGTCCCCTGCCGCCCTAAATACCCAGGGAGTGCCACGCCGCGCAGCTGCGCCCATGGTCTCGAAGCGCCGGCCGGCTACCGCAGCGATCAGGCACGGCTAGCATGTGGAGCGCCCCGGCCCCGGCAGCTGCAAGACACTGTTGGCGAACTCGTACGGGCCGGGCGCGCCCTGGTGGTGGCCATCGTGGCGGGGGAGCGGTAGTCCTGCAACGGCCCCGAACTACCCCTTCCCGGGCTCGAAGTCTTCCAGGAAGTAGCTGTCGTGCCGGATGCGAAACCGCTTAAGTTCCTCGCCACCGCGCTGCGTCATCTCCGCAACCCGCTCGAAGTATTCCTCGCGCGGGGCGCCGGGGGAGAAGAGCATGAGCATGGACATGGGCTCGTTGGTCACGTTTTTGAAGGCGTGCAGGCCGCCGACCGGTACGTACAGGAAGTCGCCCACGCGGCCCGTGACCCACTTCTCGCCGTTGTAGAGCTCCAGTTCGCCGGAGAGGATGTAGAAGGACTCCGACATCGCCTTGTGGAAGTGGGTCTTGGCTCCAGCGGACCGTGCACCCAGCTCCACCTTGTACAGGCCGAATTCGCCGCCGGTCGACTCGTTGGTGGCGAGGTAGTGGGTAGAGGCGCCGGGTGAGGAGATGTCCGGCGGGGTGTCGGCCGGGCGGAAGGCCGCGTTCACTTCGCCCTTGTTGCCGTGGTAGCGGGCTTCCGGGTACTCGAGGTATTCCGGGTACGACATGATGCGCTCCTCTTGGCAGGTCTCCACCAGCATGGTGGCTCCCGCCTCCAGAAGGTGGCATCGGGCTTGCGGATGGTCTTGGGTTGGCCCGGGCTGAAGGCTGGGGACCTAGGTACTGCAGGGCTGGGTGGTGGGCCGTAGGGCTGCCAGGCGTGACGTTCGTGTGCGGGCTCGTGGAGTGTCGGTCCACCAGGCGTTGAGGCGGTGGAAGTTCATCGCGGTGGCGGTGAGCTGGTGCTGCAGCCAGGCCTTGGCCAAGCCTTGATAACGGCATCGCCGCAGGCCGAAGGCCCGTACTCCCTGGGAGATTGTGCCTTCGACACCAGCCCGGTGTGCGTACTGCTCTCTCCACTCCGGGGTGCCTTCCTGGGCCCGTGCCCGCTGGATCACCTCCTGTTCCGCCTGCGGGCGGAGGGTGATCCGTCGGCCCATGTCCGACTTGTTGTTGGAGCGGGTGCACTGCTCTCGGGCCTTGCAGGGACGGCAGGCGGCCGTCGGGAACCGTACCCGGACCACGGCCGCCCCCTGCTGAGAGCGGTCTTCCCGCCAGTTGCTGGTAGTGGTGCCGCTGGGGCAGGTCACCTGCCAGGTCTCCCAGTCGATGGTGAAATCGGCCTGGGAGAAGCCGCCGCCGTCCTTGGTCTGCCAGCTGGTGGACGCGAGGGTCGGGCCCACCAGGTCGACCTTGTGGTCCCGGCGGGCGGTGACCACTTCCCGCGCGGTCGCATAACCGGCGTCGACCAGGTGCCGATCGGGCAGGAGGCCGCGCTCGGCGAGGTGAGCGTGGATCGGGGCGACCAGACGCACGTCCTGGACGGTGGAGTCGGTGGTGGCGACGTGTGTGATCAGGTTCGGGCTGTCCGGCTCGCAGGTCTCGGTGAGGTGGACCTTGTAGCCGTCCCAGAAGATGCCGCGCTTCACGCTCCCCCGCGCGTCGGTGTCGTAGGGCGTCACCAGCCGCTCCGCACCCGACGGGCGGTCCTTGAGGTCGCGGCGGCGGACCTGCCCGTCGTCGACGACGTACTGCTGGATCCACATCTTCCGCAGGGCCTGGACCCGGTCGAGCAGCCGCAGGGACGCAGGGGCGTCCGGTGCGTGCAGGGCCGCCAGCAGGCCCAGCCCGTCGGCGCCGATCTGCTCGATCAGCTCTGTCTGCTTGGTCTTCCCCTTGGGCAGGCGGGTGTCTTCGAACCGGATCGCGTACCGGTCGAACCAGTCGGACGGAGCCCAGCCGGCCAGCCACTCCGGCTCGCGGGCGGCCACGCTGTTCAGCGCGGCTCGCAGGGTCTCACCGAGCCGTACCAGCCCGTTGATCTGCCGCGCGGCGGACAGCACGATCGTGGAGTCCGTGCGTGCACGGCGGCCGGTCTGGAGCAAGCCGCGTTCCGCAGCGGCCTCAAGAACCCGGTCCAAGAGCTTGCTCCCGGCATCTCCCTCGATCAGCCGGTCCCTGAACTCGGTGAGTACCGAGTGGTCGAAGCCCGCATCGGCGAGCTCCAGTCCCAGCAGGTACTTCCAGTCCAGCCTCCCGCGCACCGCGTCCGCGGCCTGCCGGTCCGACAGGCGCTCGGCGAACTGCATGACCGACACGAGCGCCAGCCGGCCCGGCGACCACGCTGGCTTTCCCCTGTTCGGATATAGCCCGGCGAAGTCCGCGTCCGAGAACAGCTCGCCCAGCTCGTCACGGATCCGGATCGCCAGGGTGCCCTTCGGGAACGCGGCCCGCGCCACCCGGGCTGTCTCCTCAGGAACCTCGCCGATCATCCTCGCGCGCAGCGACACCGACACCCTCCCCAAAGACAACGTCGGGCCTTCACGACCACAACGGGTCATGAAGACCGACGTCACGCTCAGCCCTGGATTCGCCAACAGTGTCGCTGCAATGCCGGGGCCAGCCTCAACTTCTGCTCTGATCTACTGCCTTGAGGGGTTGAACCGTCCCGGCGCAGTCCATGCTGCTCAGCATGATGCTGAAGCTCAAGAGGATCACGCTCATGGTGGGCCTTGCACTGGGGGTCGCCGGATTCGCACTGTTGCTGTGGCGTGGCCCGTGGCTACTTGATGGCGCACATCTGCGGTCCAGGAACCTTCAGCCTGCTGACGCTGTGGTCATCACCGGTGTCCGTACCGCGCTGGTAGCTCTCGGTGCCGGAGCGGTCGGTGCAGCAGGTCTGTACTACACGCACAGAACGTTGGAGCATACGCGTGAAAAAGATCGCGATCAGGCCGAACTGACCCGAGAAGGTCAAATCACCGACAGATATATCGAAGCGATCAAGCTCTTGTCATCGGAACATGCAACGCAGAGGCTTGGCGGCATCTACGCTCTTGAACGAATCATGGCTGATTCGGAGAAGGATCACGAGACGATCATCGAAGTTCTCGCATCCTTTATCCGCGAAATTGGAAGCCTGTCGGAAGCGGCGGATGGTGACGCCGCGAAGGAAGAAGTGCTGGCGGCGCTGACCGTGCTTGGGCGGCGCCTTCGGGGCATCGACCCCTTTGTTAAATTGCCTCGAGTCAACCTTCATGGGGCGGATCTTTTCAAGATTCATCTTGACCATTATGTGGACCTACGCGAGGTTCGACTGTCCCAGTCGCGGATGGAGCTCGTGAGATTGGATGGCGCTCGGCTCCAGAAGGCCAATCTCGAAGGTGTCGAGATGGAGAAAACGAGCCTCTCGAACGTCAACCTCACCGGTGCACGGCTTCACGGGGCTCGGCTGACGCTCGTCAATATCGAGCACTCACTCCTTAACGGAGTTGCTCTAACCGACGCCCATCTGTTTGCCGTCGATCTGTCTGGCTCTAATCTAAGGCAGGCAGATTTAACAGGGGCGGTACTCGACGACGTAGTGCTTTGCGGGGCCGATCTGACTGACGCTCTGGGGTGCACGGTTGAGGCGCTACTAAAATGCCAGCTGGACTCTCATACTCGACTTCCATCCGAGTTGGGTGCAGATGATCAAATTCAAGCCCACATTGCATCATGCGAACAAACCAGAGCTCGGGTGTCACAGCAGGAATAGTTCGAGCAAATATTGCCTACTACTCCAGCCGTAGATCGTGATCTTCATGCCTGGGATGCCGCTCGTCGCCGGTAATGACTGGCTCTTGATCGTGCCTGGTGACCGCGTCGCCAGACGGACCAGGCGAGCCGGTGGGCCGGGCCGTGATCGGGTCGGACAGCGACAGTGACGAACAGGCGCTGGATCTCATTGCAGGTCAACGGGATCAGGTCGTGTGCGGGTCGGTGTGCGTGTTCGTCGGCGCGGACGACGGCGAGGAAGGCATGGGCCAGCATCGCGAGGATGACCCAGCGGGCCCAGGAGGGGTAGCGGCGGACCTGGTGCTCATCCAGTCCGGCCAGCCACTTCTCGCTCTGGAATGTCTCCTCCACCCGCCATCTGGAACCTGCGACCTTGACCAAGGTGGGCAGAGAAGCCGGGGCGGCGGGACAAGTGCGCCACGAGGCGCTCTGTCGTATCCCCGGTGCAGCCGGGAGGAATTCGAGAGGAGGTTCCTGGGCCTGATGGCTTACCTGGATCCGAAAGGTGAAGGGGACCAGAGCATGCCAGAAAACCAGCAGCCGGCCGCCGACGACGTGAACCTGCCGCGACAGACCGTGCGACCCCGGCTCCATGCACACCCAGCAGTAGCCAGACGCGCGGCCAGCAGCCAGGACCTCTCGGCGGTGTTCGTCATCGTCGCCCCTCCCGAATCAGCCGGTACAGGACACGCCTAACCTCGCAGTCCCGGGCCTCGTCTACGCACTGCTCGTGCAGTTCCGGGCGTGCTCGAACAGTGCCCGGTGGGCGTGGTCGGCTACGCAGGGCCGGCAGGTGCGCGGGTACCAGGTCGCCCCCGTGGTAGACAAGGATTCGGCTTGTCGGCTCTTCTGCGAGCCCAGATCGATGGCTGTCGCGAGCGTGATCGGGTCGCAGCACCACACGCGGCGCCGCGAGACTGGCCGTCGGTGACGGCGTTCAGGGGCGGGAGCGCCAGAATGGGGACGACCAGGGCCGGAACCTGCAGCAAGATCCCTGCACAGCCGCAGTCTGTGCAGGGGCGGCGTGGCTCGTCATGTGGCGCTCCTTGGGCATCGGCCAAGCCCCGGGAGTGAGGGCCTCGCCGGGGGGTTCGCCATCTCTTTCGACGCTAGGGAAAGAGGGTCGGGCGCAATGGAAAGCCGTGCCCACTCCTCCCGTCACTGCTCTATACCCCGATGTCGCGGCCTGCGGCAGCCTCGCTGCAGCACTGCGTGCAGAGGCGCAAGGTCGCCTCGATGCCGTCCCCGTCACGTCCTCGATCTCTGATCCACTGCTCCATGCGGCCGTCGCAAGCACCCTGCCTCATCGCGTGCCGCTGCAGATCACCGCGTGGCAGCACGAACGGCTGTGGTCGATCCGCAGTGAAGAGCCGTTCCAGGGAATGCCCCTCATCGACGGCCGGACGGACGACCTGGCACAGGTTGCCAGGGCCGCCCGAGCATGGCACGACGGGACGACCTTGAACGACATCCGGCAGGCAGCACCCTTCGTGCACCTGACCGGCAGGTTCGAGCTGCCGGTTCCCGAGTGCTTGACGGAATCCGAGTGGCAGGGCATGCGCCGAGAGGCGGCTGAACTGGAGTATGCCTGGCAAGGAACGTACCAAGCCCTGGTCGAGGCGGCGTATGCCGAGCCGGCGCTGCGCGCGCTCTACCTGTTCACGAGCCACTGGGTGCTGCGCTTCTCGACGCCCACCCGCCCGCATCTGACCCTTGCCGAACCGTGTCTGATGGCGAACAGCGACGGCACGTACGGGGTGGGACGAGGCTTCATAACCCCGGACCTCGGCCTGTTCGCCACAGCGCACGAGGCCGTGGCGCGGGTAGTACGCCAACTGCCGTCTTGCCTCGGCCCAGTCACGCTCGGCGATGACCTTACGGGGCAGGCAGCCGGTTCGACGGAGCAATGCTCAGGACCTGGGGATCGGCTCGGGGAGGACGTACCTTCCCGTGTGATTGATCGATAGGTCACCGAGCAAGACCGGTGTTCGCAGCACCGGCGGGGAAGGCAGCCACTCCCCAATCGCACTGGCGGAAGGCACTCTTCACTTACCTGACCACCTGCTTCATGAAAGCGCGAGGCTAACGCCTACACGACCCTCGCGAAGGTCTGCGCAGCCCTCCGGGCGCACGACACAGATGCTGGCGAGGCACGTGCCGCTTCGCCCGGAGAGGGGGCGCTGATGTCAGTACCAGGCGCTGCATTGCCGGTCAGCGCCAGCCTTGCTCGTGCACAACCTGAGCTTTGTATCCGACGCTGTGGCTCCGGCCGTCCCCCACCCGAAGTCGGCCAGGCTGACCTGGGTGCCAGCGCCGGTGGTGACGTTGGACCTGAGTACGGTTCCCGACCAGGCGTCATTAGAGAAAAGCTCTGCTCGGCGGCCGTCCTTTGCTGTGTCCGTCAAGTAGGAGTCGCTGACCACCGGAAAGTAGACCCTGCTTGTGTTGTTGTCCCAGCACAGGGAGCCGTCAACATTTGCGCCAGCGATTGTCTTGCCGATGTACCGGCAGCCCGTCGCACCGACAGCGGCTGCCGGGGAGTTAGTCTGCTTCGGCGCCGTCGAGTGAGCTTCCGCCTGAGGCAAGGGGGTCGGTGCTGCGGAGGCTGTGGCGGTCAGGCCCGTAAGGGTGAACCCAGCGACGGCGGTGACTGCAGTCAGAAGGCGAGGCAAGTGCACGAGATTCTCCTTGGCATGAAGTGACTGGATACACGAGCGTGCCGGTCGGCCGTCATCGTGTCTTTGATCGTTCGCGCTGGAACTCCGTTCGGCACATCGTCTTTGGCCGGGCGTGTTCTCGACAAAGACCGTCGGCTGTAGCCGAATGTCCCTGGTCAGCGCGTGCTACACCTGAGAATTCGGACACTTAGGGGCCTTATGTTGCGAATCCACTTCACTTCGGAAGATTTGGCGCGGGTGGCGCTCGGCTACAACAGCTCGCTGCCGGTGAGTGAGGGCGTGATGAGTCTGCAAGCCCTCCGTCGCAACTCGGGCCCGCGGTTCTCCGCGTGGCGGCACCTCGTCGGGAAGCAGCTACCTGCACGGGCGTCACTGCTCGGTCCCCTGGTACCGGCCGCCGGCTGGGCGCCGGACTTCCTCACCCCCGGCCCTGGCCACGCAACCCCCACCACAGGGGCGTTCGACGCGATAAGAGCCACGCCGCGAAGACGTCTCGCGGCGGAACTGAGCCGTCTGTCGAGCCACCACCGCCTGCCCGCCTGGACACAGCTTCTGGCCGACGGGGACCGCGAGGCACTGGACGCGGTGGCTGACATCCTGGCCGCCTACTACGACGTCGCGATAACCCCGTTCGCCGACCGCATGCGGACCGTGTTGGACGCGGACCGTGCCTGGCGGGCGCACACCATGGCACATCTCGGCGTCGGTGCGGTGCTGGACAACCTGCACCCGCAGGTCCGCTGGGAGGAACCCGTGCTGGAGCTTCCCGGCCCGCCTGGGCAAGGCCGGATCGACCTCCACTTGGAAGGGCGAGGACTCCTCCTGTCCGCCCACATCTTCTGCGGCTCCCGTCCCCGGGCACTACTCAACGAGGTAGACACCCCCGTTCTCGTATACGCGCCCGTCTGGAATCTCGGGCGCGATAGCCTCGTCGCCGAACCACCTGGCACCCGGCCACGTGCGTCGACAGCCCTGGCGACACTGCTCGGCCGAACCCGCGCGGCCGTCCTGGAGGCCCTGACATCCCCTGTCGGCCACAGCACCAAGCAACTCGCTGAGAGCCTTGCCATCTCCGCCGCCTCGGCGTCGGAACACGTCACCGCGCTACGAGACGCTGGCCTGGTCACCAGCCTCCGACAGGCCAACACGATGCGACATACCACCACCGCCCTCGGAACCCCGTCGTGGTGCCCGAGCTGGCCGGTGGAGTGGCAGCGTGCCTTCCATCTCGTCCGGCTCCATCTGGAGGCCGGCCGCCCGCTGCCGACCAAGCCCGGCGACGTGATGCACCAGGGCGAGGACCTCGGGCGGTGGGTGCGCTCGGTCCGGCTCGGGTGGGACAACCTCACCGGCGTGCAGCAGTGGATGTGTGAGCAGGTCCTCGGGATCGAGCCCGCGGCCGAGGACGAGAAGCCGCCCCCGCGCCGTACGCAGGCCGACAAGTGGGCGATGAACTACGAGGCCGCCAAGCAGTTCTACGAGCGCGAGGGGCACCTGCGGGTGCCGAGGAAGCACGTCGAACGGATCGTCGGCGAGGACCAGGAGGAGAGGGAGCTCCGGCTCGGGGCGTGGATCGGGAACCAGCGGAGCCGGGCCGCGACGCTGTCCCCGGAGCGGGTGGAGCTGCTGTCCGCGATCGGGATGCGGTGGTCGTGATGGGCTTGGGCGTCGTCGTCACCGCGGCCGTCGCGCTCGCGGCCGGCTATCTGCTCGGGCGGCTGCGTCCGTGGCGGCGCCTGGGCGACTGGGCTGCCGATCAGGTCCGCTTCACCGGAGCGTGGGCCCGGGGCGGTGCTGGCCGCCAGGCCGTCGTCGTCCTGGTCCACGCCGTCACCGCGCCGCGCACCAACTGGCGCATCATGCGCGCCCCGGCCAACGAGACGCAGGCGCCAGCACCCGTACGCGGGTAGGCGAAGCCGTACGCCGCCGCGTACCCGCAGGCCACGTAGAAGAGGGCGTAGCGGATGTGCCCCAGACGGTCCTCGATGTTGTTGCCGAAGATCTGAAGGATGGACATCAGCGCAGGTCACAGGCATGCTTGCTGATCCCTGGGTCAGCAAGTAGCCAGCAAGTGACGAGCGGGAGGCCCCGCCTTGCTGACCGCGGGGTGCGTCAGCAAGACCAGGTTCGCTGGTTCGCTCGTCCTTCGGAAGGTGTCGCTCCTTGGCTCGTCAACTCGCCCGCGGCATGGGCTCCTTCTTCAAGCCCTGTGACTGCTCCAAACCCAGCCGGCCGTAGCAGGACTACCCGGCTCTGTCCGCGAGAACGGAACTAGTGAACAGAGCCGACTACTCCCAACATTCGACGCAGGGACCTGGTGGTGGCGGTTGCTTACGAGTGGTACAGCACTCGGACCAGCATCGTCTCGGGCGGCAGGGCGTCGAGGTAGGTGTTGAACCACCGCCGGTAGGCCGGTCCGCCGTCTTCCAGCCAACGGCCGTCCAGCGTGAGCAGGGCGGGTGTGGGCAGTACCTGCGCGGCGTGGGCGGCCACGAACGCCTCCCGGTCGGGGCCGAAGAAAAGGACCGGATCGTCCGTGAACCGTTCCTCCAGCTCCGGGTCCTCGAGGATGGCCCGGATCAGCGGCTGGTCCCAGTGATCGGCGCGGGCGCGTTCCTCGGGGTAGCCGACCGGGTCGAGGTACACCCGGTCGAGGTAGTGGGCGGCGGGCAGCGCCGGGGGGTGGCCGGCGGCGAACCGCGCCCACTCGTCCCACCGCAGGGCTGCCTCCTGCGCGGCCGCCTCCCGGTCGGTGTCGAGGTCGAGGATGCCCCGGGGCCCGCCGTGGCAGCGGCCCCGGTCAAGCTCCTCCCACTCCGACCCTTGCTGCCAGTCGCCGACCCGGACCAGCCGGGGGTCGTCCTCGTGCCCGAGCAGTACCGCGAAGGCGTAGCGGCCACCGGAGATGGCCCAATAGTCCCACTCGCCCACCCAGTCAGGGTGCGGGATGTCCTCGCGGCCGTAGTGGTAGGGAGCCATGGCCTCCCCGATCGCTTCGCGCAGGGCGTCGGGGTCGGCGGGGTCGCTGGGCGGCGCGACGCAGACGGTGATGCGCTGTTTGGCCATGGCTGCTTTCTCGTGTTTCTTTTCGTGACGTCGTCGGGCGGGATACGGGGCTCAGGCCTCTGGCGGCGGCCCGCACTGGATCACCACATCGTCGCATCCCCGCTCCAGGGTCTTCACGCCCTCCCAGATGAAGGCAAGGTCGCCCAGGATGCCCGCGCCGCCGAGCAGCTTCCCGCCGAGGCGGCCGCCGCCCCGTCGGCCGCCGCCCTCGCCCCCGCCACTGGAACGAGGGGTGTCGGCGCCGACGCCGCCGGCTCCCTTGATCCCGCCCGACAGATGGGTGTCGAAGAAGGTCTCGCCGGCCTTTCCGGTGCCGGGGTCGCCAACCGCACCCGCACAGACAAGGGAGGCACCGCGTGAGCACCGAGCAGCACGACGCCGACGCGTACGGCCAGGAGCTGGCCCGCATCAGCCACCATCAGCACGAGGCCACCGAGGCGCGGTTCACCGTGTTCCAGGCCCTGGCCGCCGTCGGGATCGGACACGAGCAGGCCGACGACATCGTGTCGAAGCTGGAGGCCGGGGCGGTGGCCGACGCCCACACCTGGATCTCCGAGAGCAGCGCCCCGCACGGGTCCGAGCAGCGGTTCGAGGACGGCTGGCACGCCGGAGTCCGCGACGTCGCCACCTATCTGCTGCGCATCGCCGACACCACTGCCACCGCTCAGCGCGGGCGCGCCGCCTCCAGCGCCATGTTGGTCTCCCACCGTCAGCAGCTGGCCTCCCCCGCCCCGCAGGAGGCTCCGCTGGAGGAACCGGCCCGGCTCCGGAGCTGGACGCGAAGGACGTCCTGGCGGCCGCGGAACGCTTCCCGTGGGCCTTGGCCGCACCGGGCGAGCGCCACTGGCCGGACGGGGAGTTCCTGGACGTCGCTCTGAGCGCGGTGCGCACCGAGGAACGCCAGGGGTACATCGAGCGCTTGGAGGCGTTCGTGGAGCAGCACCGCGCCCGCCTGGAGGAACTGCTGCGGGCGTACGGGCCGGGCAGTCGGCCCGCCTCGCACGGCCGGTACGCGCTGATCAGCCGCCATCAATGCCCTGCCCTCGGACCAGAGCACCGCGTCCGACGGCATGACCTCGATGCGACTCGTGGGGTTCGACAGCGGCAGCAGCAGCGGACGCTCGACGCCGGCGGCCAGCGCGCGCACGATCTCCTCCGTGAACGCCCCGTGCGCGGTGGAGGTGCCGATCAGGATGGTGGGCTTGACGTCCGATCTGTCTCCGGCTGAGCGCCTTGCCAAGCACCGCGCTGTGGAGCAGTGGCTGGTGTGGCAGCTGCGGCAGACCCGCCGGGAGATCGGCAAGATCGAACAGCAGATGCGGGCGCCCGGATATGTCGTCGAGAAGACACTCCGCAAAGGGCACCCCCTCGGCGCTACCGTCCACGTCGCCGGCTGCACCATGGCGCAGCGCGAGACCCGACGCCTCAGCGCCGACGATGCCCGCGCAGCACTCACCAAGGACAGGAGGTTCTTCAGCGCCTGCCAGTTCTGCGCGCCCGCCAGGGCGCTGGCCCTAGGGACTGAGCGGGAGTGAGTCCTGTTGCCAGGACTCGTGCTCAGCCGTGTGCCCCCGACAACGGATCAGGACGGCAGGTTGGCGAGGATGCAAGTGGCGAAGCCAGTGGCCGGGACCGCGCCCACCGCCGCGAGCAGCAGGGTGCGCAAGACGAAGCCGATGGTGAGGGGGCGGCTGGCGCGGTTCGGGCGCTCGGGGTCGTAGTTGAGCTCGACCGATTGCCCGGTGTCGGCGTGCTTGGAGAAGGCCCAGGTGGTGACGACCGACGGGACGTCCCACATGTGCTGCCCGTCGACCGTGGTGAACTTCATTTTGGAGAACTGCCAGTAATGTACGCCCTTGTCCCAGATCTTCACGTAGCCCGTCACTTTGCCGACCACTCCGATGCCGCGCTTACGCAGCAGCCAGAGCGAGTGGGCCCGGCGGCCCACTCGCCACAGCGTGAATCCGCCGGCCAGGCCGAGGGCGCCTCCCACGCCCAGGGAGACCCCGGCCTCGGCGCCGTCCAGCGGGCTGACCCAGCCGAGCAGGAGCAACAGCAGTACGTACGGCGCCAGCAGGAAGACGATCGCCTTTGCTCGCCGGCCGAGCGCACCCTGCCAGGGCGACTGTTTCGTCTTCCTCTCCACTTGCACCAGCGCGTGTCCGTCTGCTGCGGGCTCGGTCGCCGCGAGGGCGGCCGTCAGCTGGGCCAGGAAAGCCTCCGCCGCATGCGCGTTGGGCGCACGGAGTTCCACGGCCTGCCCCAGGCCGTGCTCGGCCTGGTTCGGCGTCCCGTTGATCTCGATCCACACCGCACCGCTCGTGGTCAACTCCGCCGAGGCGAGGGCGCGTACCGGCAGGGTCCACGTCGTCCTGCCCCGTACGATCCGCAGCTGCGAACCGTTGAAGCGGGCCGTGGTCCCCCCTCCCGTCAGTACAGTCTCTGGTGACGCGCCGGATATCGGTCTTCCGCTGGTCATGGCCGGATGATACGCGGGCCAGGCGCCGCGACGACCTCGTCGAGCCACGTCAGTGGCTGGTCCGCAGGCCAGGTCAACAGCCGGTCATGATCGCCCGGGTCTCGGGCCTCGTGTTGACGTGTTCCCTGGCCTAAAGTCCAGGGATTCCGGCCTGGGTCGTCTGACCCCGTGCACGGACTTGGCGAGCCGAGTGCGCCCGAGACCGGCGGGTCACGCGCGAAGTCAGAGGCCAAGGGCTGCGACGGTCACCGTGCCACGGAAAACGCACGCCCTCCGGGCCCCTGAGGCAGCCGCGCTTACGACCTGGGGAGCAATAGGGAGTGGGTGAAGGAGCGGCGTCCGGTGCGGTCGATCGCAAGGCGCCGGAAGGTCCTCGTAGCGGAGCTACTAGGCCGCGCGCCTCTGTCGGCTGGGCTAGGTGGGCTGGTGGTTTTGCGGAGCTAGGTGGCGTAACGCTGGTGACACAGGCTGAACACCCGCCGTTGAGCCAGCCATGAAAAAGATCATGACTCTCATGGGCCTCACTCCTCGCCTCCACCCCGGCTACCGCCGCCCCCCTCGCCGATGGCCCGGGAAGCGGCGGGGGACTCATCGGTAGCTCTGTGCCCCTCCCCAAGATGCTGAGCTTTCCTGGAGTTCCCCCGATCCAGCGCTAGTGTCCTGAGTGGGCGGTGGACGTCAATCACGGCGGTGCTGCGCTGCTGATCGGTCTGCTGCTCAACCACGGTCAGCCCATGGCCTACCTCACCGGCCTGGCCGTCCACCGCGCGTCCGGCACCTATCGCGGTGAGGGCAAGACCGACGCCAAGGATGCCTTCGTCATCGCCGACCAGGCTCGCATGCGCCGCGACCTTGGCCTGCTGCGGCCCGGCGACGAGACAGCCGTCGACTTGCGCATCCTCACCACCCGCCGCACCGACCTCGCAGGCGACCGCACCCGCCAGATCAATCGACTCCGTGCCCAACTGCTTGAATTCTTCCCCGCGTTGGAACGCGCGCTCGACCTGACCAACAAGGGCCCCGTCATTCTCCTGACGGGGTACCAGACACCGGCCGCCATCCGCCGTGCCGGCGCGAAGCGCATCGAGACCTGGCTACGCAATCGCAAGGTCCCAAGCAGCGCGGCCCTGGCCAACTCCGCCCTGGACGCAGCGCAAGCCCAGCACACCACGCTGCCCGGCGAGACGCTGGCCGCCGACATGGTGGTCCGTCTCGCGAAGGCGGTGATGGCCCTCGACGAGGAGATCGCCGAGCTCGACGCGCTCATCCAGGCCCGGTTTCGTGAGCACCCGCACGCCGACGTGATCTGCAGCCTGCCCGGGATGGGCACTCAGCTCGGTGCCGAGTTCATCGCCGCCACCGGCGGCCACATGACCGCCTTCGCGAGCGCCGACCGGCTTGCCGGCTACGGAGGCGGGGCCCCCGCTGCCCGCGACTCCGGCCGCATCAGCGGCAACCATCACAGCCCGCGGCGCTACCACCGCGGCCTGCTGCGGGTGTTCTACCTGTCGGCAATGGCGAGCCTGAAATCCTGTCCAGCGTCGCGGACCTACTACGACCCCAAGCGCGCCGAGGGCAAGGGGCACAAGCAAGCCCTGATCGCGCTCGCACGGCGGAGAGTGAACGTCCTCTGGGCGATGATCCGTGACGGAGCGTGCTACCAATCCGCACCGAGTGTCGCACCTGCGGTTTGACAACGGCATTGGGATGTTCTACCTCCACCTGGCCGCCGCGCTCGTCACGCTCCGCATGCTCATCCGCCGAGCCACCACCCACTACCGCTGGGACGGTCGCCCCACCACACGCCGCCTCAAGTGATCCATTTGCCGGTCGGCCATAGACACTCCCGGCAAGCCTGAAGATCCCGCCCTCAGCAAGCAGCTACATGTAGGTCCAGGCGCTACAGCCATAGTTGACTGCTGCATTCCATTTGCAAACCCGGAAGCGAGTGACATCCTGGGGCGGGGCCGCGGTGAACGCACCGTTTGTCACCGGTCCCGCAGTGTGAAAGGTGCCATCGGCGTAGTAGAGCTGTGCTACGGCGGCATAGCCGTCGTTGTGCTTGTAGTCCGCCAGCCAGAGCCAGCTCGCCGCTCCGTTGCCCGGATTGTTGTCCACCTGGGCCTCGAATAGTGCTCCGCCGCTCGAATACGTGGCGTAGCCGACGGTTTGGGCAGCGGCCGATGCAGACTGCGAAGTAGCAAAAACTGTACCCACACCCACAGCAGCCACCGCAGTGACAACCGCAGCCGCCCAGGTGAAGCGCTTCAGAACCATCTTCTTCCTCTTTACCAAGTCGTCGGATCACACTGATTCAGCATCGGATCCGCGACGGTGTGCCTGTCACTCCCTCAACGGAGCTCGCACCGCCGAAAGTTCACGTTGGTGCAACATCCGCGACGCCCGAGCGGCCTTGGCCCGGCGTCACAGGGTGACCGTGAACCTCCCGTAGTACCGGGTCCTCTCCCCCAGCGCCGCAGACGCGGCCTCGTCCTGCTCGGCGGCGGCCAGCCACCGCCACACCGCACGCTCTCGCACACCCAACGCCCCGGCCATGAAGTCGAACCCGCTATCGGTCAACTCCAGCGACAAGGCGTACTTCCACTCCAGCCGTAAGCGGACCGATTGCGCGGCCTGCCGGTTTGCCAACCGGGCCAGCGACACCGCCGGACGCCCCCGGACCGGGAAAAGTCACTCGAAATCGGCATCCGCGAAGACGGGCCCCAGCGTGTCCCGCAGCCGCATCGCCATGCACCCCTTCGGGAACACCGCGCACGCAAGCCGCGCGGTCTCCTCCGGGATCTCCGCCACCTTCACCCCATGCCGACGTTGAGGATGGTTCCGGTGACGAAGGACGCGGCCGGCGAGGCGAGCGGCGATGACTCTGCTGGGGGCCCACGTCAGCGGTGATCCGCCCCGGGACGGACCGCGGACCAAGGGCGCTGGCCGAGGTTCAGGCGGTGGGGCGGCGGTAGGCGCCGTACCACTAGATCAGGCAAGTTCGCGGGCGAAGACGGCGTCGCCGCTGCCGTCGTCGACCGCGATGTGGTGGGCGATCGCCTGGGCACCTCCCCAGACGATGACGCGGCTTGCGGCGGTGACGTCCACGTCTGCGGCAGTCGAGCCTGCGGCCTGCTCCGAGCGGAGCGTTTGCAGTACGGCCTCGTCGAAGCCTTCGAGGTCGGCGGTGTAGAAGTCGCCCACTGCGGAGTCGTACGCAGCCGCCTCACGGACCGTGGTGAGCACACCCTGCTGAGCACGGTGGATCGTCCCACTGCCGGCCAAGCGCCAGCAGGGACTTGCGCAGTTCGTCGGTGAGGCGCACCAGGACGTCCGACTTGCTCTCGAAGTGCGTGCGCGTAGAAGGTAGCCCTGGACTTCAGGCCATGGAGCACGTCGGTCGTGTTTCTCGTGGTGGGGATCAGCAAGCTCCGGGACGCACCGAGCTGATCTTGTCGTTCCAGTACGGGTTCGGGACCCTCATGTCGGCGATCCAGGTGTGGGCGTTGAGAGTGAACCGGTCGCCCGAGTAGTTGTTGTCCACGAACAGACAGAACGCCGTGTCGGTGTCGTTCTTGACGGACGAGGTCTTGTCCTGCATGTTCCCGCTGGGAAGAGCTGCGATCTTGCCCAGGTCGCTTTCCCTTTCCCAGGAAGCGAAGCACAGGTGTGTGCCCGAGTAGTTGATGTTGTCGTAGAGGACCAAGGCGTTCTCGCAGCTTGCGGCAGACGCCGCGGAGGCGGGGGAGATACCGAGGGCCAGCGCAGCGGTGGCGCCGACGGCCAGCACCGAGACGGTACGGATGAACATGATGATCCAATCAGTAGGTTCGTACGAGCAGGTGGGTCAATGGGTAGGTGGTGCCCTGCCATGTCTCGCGTGGCTCAGCCTGGACACGTATAAAGCCGGTCGATGGGTTCACACCAGCGCGGCACAGGGTGATCTCGCGTGGCGGGAGAACGGCGTGGTGTGATTCGCCCGCTCCGACGCACCGGGCCCGCCCGCGCCATGACGACGCGGGCGGGCCCTTGGTGAGCACAGGGTCGCGGTCAGCCGCCGCCCCGCGTGTCCTGGCCGGTGCACACCCCGTTCTCCCAGGCCCAGGCGGCGATCTCCACTCGGTTGCGGGCGGCGAGCTTGCGCTGGACGCTGCCGAGGTGCGTCTTGACGGTGGAGAGGGAGACGTGCAGCTCGGCCGCCAGCTCCTCGTTGGTACGGCCGCGCGCGACGAGCCGTACGACGTCCAGCTCACGTGCGGTGAGCGGGAGTCCGGGCAAGGCGCTGCGGGATCGGGGCGCGCCGCGCCGTTGGTCCGCCTGCTTCCCCGAGGCGGCCTCGGACGCGGCGTCGGTCATGTGCTTGAGGAGTCGGACCGTGACCGCCGGTGAGATCAGGGCGTTGTCGGCGGCCACCGCCCGCACGGCCTCGATCAGCAGTGCGGGGGAGCCGTCCTTGAGGAGGAAGCCGCAGGCGCCGTTGCGCAGGGCCTGGTAGACGTACTCGTCCAGGTCGAAGGTGGTGGCGATGAGCACCTTCAGCGGGTCGGCCGCCTCCGGGCTTGCCAGCAGCCGCGTCGCCTCCAGGCCGTCGAGGCCCGGCATCCTGATGTCGAGCAGGCACACGTCGGGGCGCAGCCGCCGGGCCTCCCGTACGGCGGTGGTGCCGTCGGCCACCGAGGCGACGATCTCCATGTCGGGCTGCGAGCCGAGGATCATGCCGTAGGCCGAGCGGATCATCGGCTGATCGTCGGCGATGAGGATGCTGATCGTCATGCGTCCAGCGTGGCAGTCGTCCGGTCGTCCCCGGGCAGGGGGAGTGGCCCGGGAAGCGGGATACGTGCCTCGACGACCCAGCCCACATCCGCTCGCGCCCCCGCGGTGACGGTGCCGCCGACCATGGCGACGCGTTCCGACAGCCCGACCAGGCCGTAGCCGGAGCGCGGTTCGCGGAGGGACACGGCCGGGCCGTCGCTCGTGTGCGTGGGCTCGGCACCGTGCGCGGCGGCGTCCGGGCCGTCGTCGGTCACCGACACGAGGACGGCCGGGCGGGCGGTGTCGGCCTCCAGCCGTACGTCGACGGTGACCGCCCTGGCCCGGCGCGCGTGCTTGCGCACGTTGGTCAGGGCCTCGCGGACGACCTGGTGCACGGTGGTGGCGACGCCGGGCGGCAGGGCGCCGACGGCGAGGCGGGGGGCGAGGGTGAGTGTGACGGCCGGGCCGGTCGCCGAGAACCGTTCCGTCAGGGTCCGCAGGTCGGCGAGGCCGCCGCCCGGTCCCTCGGTGGCCGCCGGGCCGCCGGGACTGCGCAGGACCGCGACCATGCTGTGCATCGACTGCATGGCCTGCGATCCGGCCTCCTCGACGGCCGCCAGCATGCCGTCCAGTGCCTCCGGCGACGGGGGGCGGCCGGCCGCCGTCACGTACCGCACGGCCTTGGTCTGAGCGACGATCGCGGTCACGTGGTGGCCGACGAAGTCGTGCAGTTCCCGCGCGTAGTCCAGACGCTGCACCTGGAGCGCGGCCTCGTGCTCCTGCGTCCGGTACCGGTCGAGCAGCCGGAGGTACAGGCCCAGCACCGTCGCCAGGGCGGCGGCGAACCAGAACGCCGGAACCGCGAACGGCACCAGCCGCTTGTACTCGGCCGGCGGGAGCCGCAGGACGATCACGGTGAGCGAGACCAGCGCTCCCCCGGCCAGGGCGGTGGCCCGCAGCGGCGGACGCAGGCGCGCCGCACGGACGACGACCAGCAGCAGGGCACAGGTCTCGACAAGTCCGAAGGTCGTGTCGGGCCTGGCGGCCACCCGGGTGTTCACCAGGGTCACCAGGCAGGACGCGAGGACACCCGCGCCGGCCACCGCGTCGAAACGGTTGTGGCGCGCGGCGAGGGCGGCCAGCAGCAGGCCGCCGGACACCGTCCAGGCCATGGCCATGGGCACGGAACCGGTGTCCGCGCCCTCGCTCGCCACCGCGGCGAGGAGCAGCACCGCCGCGCAGGCCGCCGCGATCCGCCTGCCGCCCGCGGGGACGTCGAAGAACTGGTTCATGACCGCCGAGGTTACGACGGTCCCCGGCGGCTCGGCCTCGGCCGTTCGGCCGAGGCACGCACGGCCCGCGTGCCGGACATTCGGCCTTCCGGTTGATCCGCGCGCCCCCGGACCCGGCCAGGATCGGGTCGTCCGCCGGCTCCCACGGCGTCGTACTCCCTTGGCCCGCAGCACCGGAAGGCCCCATGCTCCGTACCGTCGTGCGCTCCGTGCTCCGCGACCGGCACCGCTTCGTACTGCCCGCTCTGGCGGTACTGATCGGGGTCGCCTGTGTCAGCGGCTCCCTGCTGTACACCCAGTCCCTGGCCCGGGGTGCCGAGCGGCTCCAGCGGGTCTCGCGCCCCGACGTGTCCGTGGAGGTGCGCCCCACCTCGGACGGTGCGGCGCCTGGTGAGGCCCTGCGACAGCGGCTTGCCGCGCTGCCCGGAGTGGCGGCGGCCCGAGGCACCCTGCGCGGCCGGGCGTTCCTCGTGGCGCGCGACGGCAGCCTGGTGGGGCCGCCGTCCGCTGACGTGGGCGTGAACTTCGTACCGGACGCGCACGGCGCCGATCCGCGCTATCCGATGGTCGAGGGGCGCGGCCCGCGGCGCCCCGGCGAGGTCGCCGCGGACCGCTGGTCGGCGGGGCGCGCCGGATACCAGGTCGGTGACCGGGTGCGGGTCGTCGTCGCCGGTGAGGTCCGCTCCGCCCGGCTCACCGGTGTCTTCACCGTGTACGACCCCGCCACCGCCGCCGGCGGCACGGTCACCGCGTTCGACGGTGCCACCGCGCGCGCCGTGCTCGCCCCGGCACCCGGCCGGTACGAGTCGGTGACCCTCACGGCCGCCCCCGGCACCTCCCCCGCCGCCCTCGCCGGGCGGGCCTCGCGGATCCTGCCGCACGGCCTGGACGCGGTGCCCCGTGCGCGGCTGGACGCGGAGGCCGCCGCGGCGCCCGACCGCGAGAAGCTCGGCACGCTGCTGCTGCTCTTCGCCGGCATCGCCCTGTTCGTCTCCGTCTTCCTGGTGGGCAACACCTTCACCATGCTCAGCGCCGTGCGGGCCCGTGAGCACGCCCTGCTGCGCGCCGTAGGGGCAAGCCGCCGCCGGGTGCTGAGCACGGTGCTCGCCGAGGCGGTCGTCGTCGGGGGCGCGGCGGCTGTGGCCGGATACGCGCTCGGCGTCGGCGTGGCCGCGCTGCTCGCCGTGCTGTTCGGACCGGCCGCCGGCCCGGCGAGCACGGCTCCACTGGACGTCCTTTCCCCTCTCGCGCTGCTGACGGCCCTCTGCGTCGGCGTGGGGTTCACGGCGGCCGCCGCGTACGTCCCGGCGTTGCGGGCCTCCGCTGTCGCCCCGGTCGCCGCGCTGCGCACCGACCTGCCGACCCCGGCCGTCGCGCTGCGGCGCCGGAACCGGATCGGGCCGGCCGTCACCGCGGCCGGCGCGCTGCTGATGGCCGCGGGCGAGGGGGACCTCGGGGTCCTGTGCCTCGCCACACCGGTGCTGCTGGCCGGGCTGATCCTGCTCACCCCGCAGCTCGCCCGGGTCGTCACCCACGTGCTGCGGGCGCCGCTGCGGCGGCTGACCGGAGTGCGCGGCACCCTGGCGCTGGGCAACGTGCGCCGCGATCCCCGGCGTACGGCCGCGACCGCCGGGGCGCTCACCGTGTGTGTGGCGCTCGTCAGCGCGGTCACCGTGGCACTGTCCTCGCTGAGCGCGACGGCAGGACGGGAGGCGGAGGCTGCCATGCCGACGGACCTCAGGATCAGCGCGGTCGATTTCGCCGAGATCGGCGCGCACACGGCCGCTCGGGTGGCGCGGCTGCCCGGGGTGGCGGCGGTCAGCTCGGTGCGCGCGGCCGACTTCCGCCTGCGTGACGGGTCCTATCTGGAGTCGGTGGTCGTGGATCCGCGTGCCGTGGTCCGGGGCCGTCTCGCCGACCTCAGGGTGCACTCCGGCGACCTCACCGGCCTGCCCGGCGGCATCGCGGTCACACGGGACCTCGCCGAGGAACACGGGTGGCGGGTGGGCGACCACGTCACCGGCCGGGAGCTGTCGAACGAGGGCGCGCCGGACGGCAGGGCGCTGGACCGCAGGATCGTCGCGGTCTACGACGGCCCCGACGCCCTCGGCCCCGCCCTGCTGCCCGAGAGCGCGGTGGCCCGGGGCGGTGGGCCGGCCGGAGAGGTCACCTCGGTACTGGTGCATGCCGAGCCCGGGCAGACGGCCGCCGTGAAGGGGGAGATCTCCCGGGCCCTGCACAATCCGGTGCTGATCGTGCAGGACCGGGCGGACGCGAAACGGGACGCGGAGCGGGGGTTCGGGCCGCTGCTGTCGGTCCTGTACGCGATGCTCAGTGTCACGGTCGCCGTCGCGGCGCTGGGCGTGGCCAACACGATGGGCATGGCGGTCTTCGAGCGGGCTCGGGAGATCGGCCTGCTGCGCGCGGTCGGCCTGGACCGGGCCGGGGTGCGGTCCATGCTGCGGGTGGAGTCGGTGGTGGTGTCGGCGCTGGGCGCCGGGCTGGGCATCCTCGCGGGAGGTGCGGCGGGGGTGGCGGCGGTCGCCGGACAGCACGGGGCGGTGATCTCGGTACCGTGGGTCTCCCTGCTGGCGCTGCTCGTCGGCGCGGGCATCGTCGGTGTGCTCGCCTCGCTCGGACCGGGTGTGCGGGCGGCGAGGGTGCCGGTGACGCGGGCGGTGGGCGGTGGGCGGCGAGGTGGGGTGAGAGGGGCCGTGCATTGGGTCCGACCAGGGCGCAGATCCGCCCGGCGGGCAACCGGAACGAGCAGTCCCGCAGGGCCCAGCCGCGACTGGTAGCGCTTGCCGAGGCCCACGGAAGGCGTACTCCGGCATGACGTGCGCCTCCTCTGTCTCGTGGACAATCGAGCACTGCCTGGCCACGTTCCCGGTCCTGGCGATCATCAAGCGCAGCGACACGTGAAAGGGGTTCATCGTGCTGCCCAAGTCGTGGATCGTGGAACGCTGCTTCGCGCACCTGGTGCGAAGCCGCCGCCTGGTCCGCGACTTCGAGCACCGCATCGCCAGTGCCGAGGCGATGATCTACTGGTCGATGATCGCTCTCATGACCCGTCGCCTGGCCCGGCCACTTCGGGGGCGCCTGAACTCCGGCGTCAGCGGCGCCATCCGGGGCAGCGCGTCACGCCAGAGTTTCAGTGAGACGCGCGCGGCCTTCGCTGGCTCATCGCGGTGGCCGGACGAACCGCCCCCGGTGTGGCCTGAAGCTCGCCCAGAGAGAGGCGTTGCGCGCCTGGTCAAGCGCCGTCGATGCGGTCGAGTAGCGCCCGGGCCTCATCGCCCTTGTCTGCCGCTCCACGGCTTCCGCGATCGCCGGGTCGATCCGGCACGGCGGGGCCTGTAGGGGTACGAGCTGAAGTGCGGAGTCGCATACGGATCAACATGCGGAGGTGTCCGGTGTCTGGTGTCCGTGATGTAGGTGATCCCGCTTCTTCTGTAGGCAAGCCCTCCTGATCCGCGGTCAGCCTCGACAAATGCAGAAGGGATGACCAGCCGGATCAGTGAGAACCCGCGCCTTGGCGGCATCGTGAGGCTGGTGGTCCGGCTTGTCCGCGCCCAGCTCCAGCAGCCGGGCCTCGGCCTCGTCCAGGTCCACGACGTCGAAGCACAGGTGCATCTGCTGGGGAACAGTCTGCTCAGGCCAGCGCGGAGCCCGGTAGCCGTCGACCCGTTGAAAACCGATGAAGAGTCCGTCCTCACGGTTGAGACCCGCGAAGTCGGCGTCCGACTTCGGATGAGGTTCGAGGCCGGTGGCCTGCTGATAGAACGCCGCCAGGGCCAACGGATCAGGGCAGTCGAGAGTTATCGCGCTCAACTTCATCTGCAGGGGCATGACACCTCCGGCCAACTACTGGACTTCCACAATGAATATCCTAGCTAGTAGCACTCCGTTAGGTGTCCTTCGGGTGGTCGTGGTCAGCGGCATGGTTGGTGTGTGGACGCACATGAAGTCTGGGGAAGCATCGGCCACTGCGAAAACAGTTGGACACGTCCTCGACCCTCCACGACGATTCGCCCTGTGACAGACAAAGCCGAACGCCGGACCTCAGCCTCCACGAGCCCGAAGTCCGTGCGATTTGTAGAGTTATCGAGCACGGTCATGATCGCCTTGCTGAAGGACGACCTGCCTCAAGCCAGTGCCGAAGCAGGTGTGGCTCTCACCGAGTACTTCGTCACCGACACGGCAAAGTGGGTGTGGCAGTATCGGGTCGATCAGCTGACCGCAGACCCGGGTTGCGCGGGGTGGCTCACACATGTCGTGGTAGCCGAGCCGGAAGATGCCGTCGTAGGCTATGCCGGGTTCCACGGGCCGCCCGATGAGGCGGGCATGGTGGAGCTCGGTTACTCGGTGGTCCCTGCCTACCGTCGTCAGGGCTACGCCAGGGCGATGCTGACCGCGTTGATACATCGGGCCGTTGCCGAAGCCCGAGTCAGCACCGTGCGCGTGACGATCAGTCCTGACAACACCGCATCCCTGGCCACCATTTCCGGGTTCGGTTTCGTGAAGGTCGGAGAGCAATGGGACGAGCAAGACGGCCTCGAACTCATATTTGAAGTTCCTGTCTGATCAAGCTGCTGCCGGAAGCGGCCGGCCTCCCCAGCGGATGCCCTCCTCGCTGCGGATGCGGGCGCGTTCCTTGCGCTGGGCGGCGAGAACGTCGGGATGGCAGGCGTTGGCGTTGCGCCGGCGCAGGTAGGCGTGCAGAGCGCGGGCCCAACACGTCGTACCGGCCGACGAACTCCTGGACGCCGCACGCACCGTTGAAGAAGGAGCTGTTGGGGTACTTCTTGTAGGCGGATGAACACCAAGAACCTGTGGAGCACCAACAAGCAGGTCCTCAAGTCCACCTTCCGGACAGGTCTGTTCCTTTGGGAAAGTACTGGCGCAAGAGGCCGTTCGTGTTCTCGTTGGTGCCCCGTTGCCAGGGGCTGTGCGGGTCGGCGAAGTAGACCTGCAGCCCGGTGTCGACGCTCAGTTGGGCATGCTGGGCCAGCTTTTTGCCGCGGTCCCAGGTCAGCGAGCGGCGCAGTTGCTCGGGCAGCGTGGTGATCGTGGTGGCGATCGCGTCCTTCACGGCCTCGGCGCCGCGGCTGGCCAGGGCCGGGCCGTTCTTGACCCGTGGCTCGGTGCCGTAGGCGTCCATCCGCGGCAGGTGCAGCAGCATGGTGAACCGGGTCGTGCGTTCCACGAGGGTGCCGATCGCGGACCGGCCAGTGCCGATGATGAGGTCGCCCTCCCAGTGGCCCGGCACCGCGCGGTCCTCGGCCTCGGCAGGCCGCTCGCTGATCACCACCTCGGGCGTCACGTGACCGTTCGCGCGTTGCCGGGAGCGTGCTCGCGGGACCCGTAGCGCACGACCAGTGCGCAGGCAGGTGACCAGCTCGCGCTTGAGCGCGCCGCGCCCCTGGATGTAGAGCCTGGTAGATCGCCTCGTGCGAGATACGCATGGACTCATCATCGGGGAAGTCGAACTTCAGCCGGTTCGAGTTCTGCTCCGGGCTCCATGCCGTGGCCCACCTGCGGTCTTCGCGTCGCGGCTTGTTACGGCCCTTCCACGGTGCGGCCTCAGGTCCCGGCACTGGCATCCCGTCAGGTCGGTGGACTTGGCCGGAGAGCCGCTCCTGTACGTACTCCCGGAGCCGTTCGTTGACGGCAAGCTTCGCGGTCTTGGGGCGTCACGTCATGAGCTCTGCCTTCCACTGCGCTACCGAAGCGCGGTACTCGAGCTTCCCGCCCCGAGTGGCCGCGTTGCGCCGCAGCTCCCACGAGATGGTCGCCGGGTCGCGACCGAGCCGGCGGGCGAGCTCACGAACCCCAGCGCCCTGGGCCGTCATCAAGGCGATCTCTTCGCGTTCCTCATGGGACAAGGCGCCCTGGAGTGACCGGACCAAGGAAATTCCACGCTGGGGCGAGCAGCTCCGACGCAACCAGGCACGGCGTGGCCAGATGCCCCGGGGTGGACGGGAGAGGCGTGGCATGCACTCGTGCTGATGCGGTACGGACGCCGACGTGTGGACCTCGTGAACACCGTGGACGCCAAACTCGTCGCGGCAACCTTCGGCATGTATGCATGCCCAGGGCGTACGGGCCTGTCTTGCTCTCGACGCCCACGCCGAGCAACTGGCCAAGACGATCGACAGCACTTGTCATGGATCAAGTGCCCGGCCGGAACCGTTCACCAACAGCCGAACCAACCCCTGCCGGCGGCGGTGACAACAACCCTGCTTCGGCTCATCACTTGAACCCTCTCCGGCTGTTCGGGGCGCGGCTGCTACAGGTCGAACTCCAGGTGTTCGATGTCCGTGAAGCGGACCTCCTCCAATTGGCCGGCGCGGCGGCCGTTGTCCTGGAAGTACACCTCCTTGAGCGCGTCGGCGGTGATTTCCTTGAGCTGCTGGTCGCTGACGCCGGCCTCCTGGGCGTCGAAGAGGCGGGCGGCGTAGCGCGGTGGGAGCGCGACGGTCAGGTGCCGGATGCGGTCCTGGTCCGTCGATCCGATCGGGGCGGTGTAGCCGAGGCGGGCGCGGGTGTCGATGACGATGCCGTCGGTGGTGGCCGCCTTCTGTCGGGCCTTGGCCCTGATCTGCGGTTGCCATCGCTTCTTCACCTCGCGTTCCAGGCGTGCGGCGAGGTCCGGGCGCGGTTTCTTGATCTGGTCCTTCACGTACCGCTCGACGGTGCGCTGGGAGATGCGCAGCAGCTGGGCGACCGCCTTGGTGCCCTTGAGCTGCTTGACCAGGTACCGCATCCGCGCGCCCGCGCTCTTGGGTGCCGGGCGGGTGAACGCCTTCTGCACCGCCTGGTCCAGGCCGTCCCCGAACATGCTCATCGCGGTCTGCCTACTCCCCGTTGTCGACGTCGGTTACGGTGCCGTCCTTGATGTACCGGGCGAGGTTGAGCTCCGGCGCGTTGAACTGCTCCCGCACGCCCTCGCCCCACAGCACGCTCTGCGTGCCCTCCCACTTCACCAGGCCCGGGTTCACCCCGAGCTTGAAGCCGCCCGGCAGCGGCTTGCCCTCGCGGTACGGCAGGAAGTCCAGAGGCGACTCGCCGTCGACCGCGTACACGACGCAGTCGGACAGGATCGCGACCGGGTACTGGCCGGTGAACGCCGCGTGCTTGACGATCTTGCGGTGCAGGTTGATGCGGGTGCGGGAGATGACGGCCGCGCGGATGTCCGGCCGCCACGTCGGGCGGGACAGGGCGCGCCACGGCTCGCCG
Source organism: Streptomyces sp. NPDC001020 (assembly GCF_053599115.1). Classification (NCBI taxonomy): domain Bacteria; kingdom Bacillati; phylum Actinomycetota; class Actinomycetes; order Kitasatosporales; family Streptomycetaceae; genus Streptomyces; species Streptomyces sp. NPDC001020. Next base: position 28,392 of record NZ_JBSFLQ010000060.1, read on the forward strand.
GGCCGCCAGCCCTCGCCCCGGGGTCGCTCGCGCAGCTTGCCCAGGCCGCCTTTCACCGTGGCCTTGACGGCGGACACCACGATCGCCAGCTCCGGGTCACGGCCGCGGTAGCCGTCCATCGCCGCCAGGAAGTCGGCCGGTGCCAGGTCGGCGTCAACGCCGAGGTCGGCCATCGTGGCGAGGTAGGCGTCGCGTAGCCGGTTGTACCAGCCGTCCAGGTAGCGGCCGTTCTCCCGCCGCACCCACGCCTCGATCGGTCGGACCTCGTAGCCCAGCTCCACCGCGTACGCCACGGTCGGCGTCGCGTACCAGGCCGGCCCCTCAGGGCGCTCGCCCTTGGGCGTGAACGGGCTGGGGAGCAGTGAGCCGTCCAGCTTCACCCACTCCTTGCCGACCTTCACCTGGGACAGGTCGACGTGGCTCAGGTCGACCAGCCACGAGCCGGGCAGCTTCGGGTCGAACACCGGGTTCGTGACGTGTGTCGGCGCGCCCAGGCCGACGTTCAGGCCGTTGGCTCCGGCAGCGAAGGCCATGTTGACGTCGATGCCGACCAGGTTGCGGCGCAGGCATTCGGCGTCGGTGAGCGGGCGCGCCCAGTCGTACGCCTCCTCGAACAGCTTCTCGCCGGGGCCGCGGACGTGGAAACGGGGCAGGTTCGCCAGCAGGGGGTGCCCGTCGGGGGCCTCGCACGGCGCGCAGTCCACCGGATCCTTCCCCAGCGAGCCAGGGTTGTGCTCCGAGTGCCGCTTGCCGTCAGCGTCCGGCTCGGAGGCGCGGGTCGCCGGGTGCAGCGCGGTCATCAGCTCCAGGCCGGTCACGGCGGTCGATCCGCGCGGCGTCATCACCCGGGACGCGTACACGCCCAGAAGCCGGGCCAGTTCCGCCGGCGCAAGCTGCCCGGCCTCACCCCAGTGCCGGGTGTCCAGCGCGTTCCACGACGGGATGCACAACTGCACGCACTGGCGGTCCGAGCCCTTGGCGGGGCGGTAGATCCGCGCCCACGGCCCGAACCCGCGCTTCGTGAGCTGCCAGTCGGCACGGGTCAGCTGCTTGATGACCTTGTGGCCTTCCGGGATCCGCCCGGCGAGCCGCTCCTCGTCGGTGAGGGCGACGGGCAGGCCGTAGCGCTCCAACGCGGCCTCGGTGAGCACAAGCAGCGGGTCGGCGTCCTTGCCCGGTCCGGACAGCTTCGGCTGCCCGAGCTTCGCCTCCGTGAGCGTCCAGTCCACCAGGGCCGGGATGGACTTGGCGGGCACGTCCAGGACCAGGCCGCCGATGCAGTACGCCAGCACCTTCCGGTCCTCGACGTCGATGACCGCGAGCGGGCCGTTCTCGAAGCGTGGGTCGGTGCCGCCCGCCGGGGTGCCGGTCGGGGCCGCCTTCCGCGCGCCCGGGCGACGTGAAGTCGGCGACGGCTTGGCGGTGCGCGCCGGACGCGACGCGGCCTGCTCGGCGGGGGCGCTCTGGGTGTTCTCGTGTGCAGTCATGACCGCAACCTCGGACGCGTGCCCTGTGGAGGGAGTCCGCGCTTGCGGCACCGCAGTTGCCGGGCCGGTGAACGTCTCCGGCATGGCCACGTCCTCGTCCGGTGCGGCGGTCCCGGCCGGGGCGGGGTAGAGCTTCGCGAGCCCGTCGAGGAGGCGCGCGTAAGCGTCGCGCTCCGGCGGGCGGGGCTCGGTCTTCCCGGACTCCCAGCCGCTGACCGTGGCACGGCGAACCCTGAGCGCGCCGGCCACCTCGTCGACCGTCAGGCCGTGGGCCTTCCGCAACCGCTTGCGCTCGGCCGGTGGCGGCAGCGCGGCGCGGGACGCGAGCAGCGCGTCGACCGCGTCGAACAACTCGGACATGGAGCACCTCCAGGTCGACAATCTACCCCATGGAGAGCACAAATCGCGTACGGTAACCGTACGTTCAGCGTACGCGATTATGTGATGTCGCGGTTGCCCCGGCAGTCAGATGTCCTGTCGCACTGAACCTTGAGCTGTCTCATCGAGCCTTGAGCACGTACTGCATGCCAGGTCACAGCGGTACGCGGCCGTCGGCAGGTGGATTGTGCTGCCGTCGCAGGAGGGCCGGGGCGGCACACGGCACGGCCCTCAGCCGCACGGGCATGGAGTTTCAGGGCGCTGTCATCGCGCCAGCCGGGGGGGCTTTTGCAGCTCGAACCGGATGAGGTCTCCAGTGTGTGTGTTCGGCTGGGACACCGTCTTCATTCCAATGAGGGCATTCCGCGTGTTCCTGAGCTGTTCAAGATTTCGCGGCAGGGACCTCTCGATGCTCCTCAGGAAGCTCTTTCGGACGAAGTCCGACTGGGCCCTTCCGGCCTTCTCGATGTTGTCGGCGGCGGAGTTCAGCGATTCCTTGAGGATCGTCCAGCTGTTGGTGGTGTTCTGCAGCGCAGTGGCCACTCCCCCCGCTTGGGTGCCAAGGTCTGCCAGTCCGGCGCTGCATGTCGTCAGCAGCTTCACCCCGCTTTCGAGCCGTTCCTGCTTTGCGAGGAGGTCCTTCTTCTCGTCGTAGAGATTCGCCAGCGCGATCCCGCTGCCGATGCCTCCTGCGATGCCACCGAGGAGCAGGACACCGCCGCCGATGGCCACGCCGAGGCTCAGTCCGCCAGTGAAGATCGAAGTGCAGCATCCGATGACAATGCATGCTGCACCCGTCAGAATGGCACCCCCGCTCACTGCTGCCCCGATGGTCGCGGCGGTGATCTTGGAGTTCACATTCTCCAGATCCCTCCGCAAGTCTTCCAGAATCCCATTTTCGCCCCTCACCAGAGCGTTAATCTCCACGGCGCATTCAGTGAACCCCCGCTTGTCATCACTGAAGGCGCTAACCATCCTGTCCGTGCTGGACGCGACCTTTCTTGTCTCATCCGTGAACTCGCCCGCCTGTTCACGCAGGAACCTCAGCGTCTGCACCATTGCATCCGGATCTTTCTCGTCCTTGAGAGTTTCCCAAAAAGCGCCCAGCGTGACAAAGTAGTTCTCGACCTTCGCCAGGAGCGCGATGGACTCAGGCTGAACCGTCCAGAGGTACTTTCCTGCATTTTCTGCGGATTTGTTCAGTGCGCCCTGAACCGTGCCTTGAAAGCTCCGGATCTTTTCGTTGTCGATGCGGCTGAAGTCCGGCTTCGGCTGCTGCATGACACTGAGAGCATGCGTCTGCACGAGTGCGGTCAAGGAGCCTTGCGCGGCCACCTCCCCTCCAATTTCCTCCTGCTTTTCCAGGGCGGCGGCAAGTGCGTCACTCATGGTTTTCTCCCAGTCGTCCAGTAGCGGGTTTCAGTTTCCGGTGACCGTGGCGCGCAGTCTTTCCGCCTGGTCCTGGATGGTTTTCCACTTGATGACGCTCCAGCTGATCTCAGTGGCCAGCCAGGCGCCTCCGTCATTCTTCTTCGCCTGCTCCTCCAGCGTCGCCGCGAACGAGGTGACCACCTGGGCCCAGGCATCTGCGATCTCCTGGGCCGGACGCATCACGTCACGCACGCTGCGGCCGTAGGCACCGCATTCCGAATCGATCTTCTTCGCCGTCGCCAGGCCCGATTTCAAACCGGCGATCTCCCGGTAGAGCGCTTCGACCTTCGCGCGGTCCCTGCGGAGCTTCTGGAGGGCGGCACCAATGGCACCGGACGTGATGTCTTCGATCCCCTTGTGCACATCCTCCGAGGATTCCGGAGCGGGTTCGCCGGAGGACGGCTTGTCCTCCTTCTTGCTCTTGCCGTCATCCTCTCCCTTCTTCTTCGCGGCGTCCTTGAAGATGTCGAGGATGGTGTCGAGGATCTTCCGTGCGCCGCTGCCCACCTTGTGCGAGGCGGAGATGACGGCATCCAGGTCCTTCCTCACCTCTTCCTGCATCTCCTCCAGTTCCTTGGTCTTGGCGGCGATCCTGCCGTCGTCCCCAGAGACCTTCTTGATCTCGGCATGCGTCCGGTCGGCCAGGACTTCCAGCCGGTCCTCCGTCTCCTTGGAGAACTTCCCGTACTTGTCCGCGAGATCGCGGGCATGCTGCTCATGCTCTTCGAAAATCGGCATCAGCTCGCCCAGAAAGGAGGCAACGCTCTCCGGAGACTCCACAGACCCCTCATGCAAGCTCTGGAGCAGGTCGGCCGCCCCTGCCATCAGGACAAGCTGATGGATCACCGAGGGAAGCTGGACACTCCGGTACGTCCGCGCGTTCCCTCTGACCTCCTCCTGCGCCGTATTCATGGCGTGCTCATCGCTCGGGTCCGCCGTGCCGACGGACACCTGAGCTTCGAGAACCAGGGCCCATACCTGCGCGACCTGAGCGGCGGTCACCAACTGTTCCAGGGGCTCTTCGAGTCCGACCGGGTCAAGCGTGATCTTGGCCGGAACGTTGGGTGCGACTTGCGATGACGTCATCGTGGCTCCGTTGGATACTCAAGGACGGGAAGGGCAGTGCAGGACGGCCCGGCCGAGAGAACTTCTCGACCCGGCGCTCGGGTGCGCCGCCCACAGACGGACACACTGGGCCGGTGAGGGCCGGTGGGGGCCGGTGAGGGCCGGTGCCGGTCGGCGCCGGTCGGCGCCGGCGGCGTAGGCGCAGGCTGCTCACATGGTCCGGTCGATGCGCATGGCACACCGGACGGACGGACCAGGAACGGTCAGGGGGCTGGGGTGTAGCGGATGATCGTGTCCTCGCACGGAGGCCACGTACAAGGTTCTGATCACTATGGCGTTCTACCGGCCGCGCACCATCCCGCGAAGCCCTCTGCCTCGTGCTCACCCGCCCGGGGGAAGGGTTTCACCGCAGAAACGCTCCGCCGCGCTCAGCCACTCGCGGGGCGGAGCGGCTCCCTGATGCCGGGAGCAGAACGCCACCGGCGTCAGGGGGCCGGACCGTACTCCAGGGGTCCCAGAAGCTGCCCCGATGGACCTCAGCGGACGTCCCGAGGCCGGGGCGCCGCGCGGGGGGGCCCCCCCACAAACAACCAATAGATCTCAAAATAAAAAAACAGAAAAACAATCAAAA
>NZ_JBSFLQ010000061.1:0-28840 GCF_053599115.1 Streptomyces sp. NPDC001020
GGCCTTCGCCCAGCTCGGAGAGTTCATCGCGTACAAGGCACGCCGCGCAGGCGTGCCCGTGGTTCACGTCGATGCCGCCTACACCTCGCAGACGTACCTTCTTCCGTTCCCTCGGCGGTGCGGTGGGCGTCGCCATGCTCGGCTCTCTCCTCACCACACGGATCGGCCACTACGCGCGGGAGACCATCAACCAGCTCACCCCGCAGCACCAGGCCACGGCCGCGAAGGCCTCGGGCGGGGGCGAACGGCCGGACGTGGACAAGCTCGACGGCACCTCGCTGCGCTGGCAGCGCAGTCTCAACTTCCGGGGACTGGACAGCTTGGAGATCGCCTTCACGGCTGCAGCTCGCAGCAGCAAGGGCTGACACATGTGTGCCCGGAGGCGCCCGGAAGCCTGACCGGCCGGCAGTACAGGCCGTCAGGCTTCCGGCGCCGACCGTTCAGCGGGCGTCCGAACCCGCTGCGAGACGCCACAGCGATGTCACCTCTGCCCGCCGCGCGGCATGGAGCGGATCGTCGGGGTTGTGGGCGCGAGGATGACGCGGCCGTGTGTCGAGGCGCCCCACCACTCTCAGGCCGGCCTTGACGAAGAGCTCGGGCAACTCCGTGCGAGAGCGTAGTCCGAGGCGTTCGGCGAGGTCGGAGATGATGAGCCAGCCCTCGCCGCCTGGCGTCAGGTGCGCTGAAAGTCCCTCGATGAAGCCGCGGAGCATACGGCTCCCCGGGTCGTAGACGGCGTGTTCGAGCGGGGTCCGGGCCCGGCCGGGAAGCCACGGAGGGTTGCAGACGATGAGGGAAGCCCGGCCGGCGGGGAACAGATCCGCCTGCTGGACGTCCACGATGGAAGACAGGCCCAGGCGACTGATGTTCTCCCGCGCGCAGGCAAGCGCACGCGCATCACAGTCCGTCGCCACTACCCGCCGGACACCGCGCCGGGCCAGAACGGCGGAGAGCACGCCGGTACCCGTGCCGATGTCGAAGGCCGTGAACGGTGACGGCAGCGGTGCTTCGGCCACCAGGTCGACATACTCGCCCCGCACCGGAGAGAACACGCCGTAGTGGGGCGTGATCGACTCCTCGAGCGCTGGAACGTGGACACCTTTCCCGCGCCATTCAGCGGCCCCGATCACCCCCTGCAGTTCGCGCAGCGACACCACATAAGGCTCATTGGACTGCCCGTACGCATGTTCGCACGCCAGTCGCACGTCTGGAGCCCTGCGCAGCTCGATGACATGCCCCGCTGCGACCGGCAGCAGCAGCATGCCGAGGATCCGTGCGCGCCGCGACTGCGCTTGCCGGTACAGGTGGAAGCTCTGAGCTGCTGACGTCCCTGGTTCGTGCTGCTTCCGGTCCGCGCGGCGGGCCACCGCCTGCAGTAGCTGACGCGCGTTGTGAAAGTCACCGCGCCATAACAACGAGGTGCCTTCGCACGCCAAGCGGAAGGCGGTGTCCGCGTTCATGCCGTCATCGGCCGACACAACCCGCTTCGGCGGCGGTGCTCCGCCCGCCGAGCGCCACAGGGCACAGCGCTCCTCTCCCGAACTCTCCGACCAGCGAATGATTTGTTCTGTACTCACCTTTTCATCATCCTTGAGCGGTTGCTCACCCTCGTACCGTGCCGGCGCGGCCCACGTATGGCGAATAGGTGTGGATATTCATACCTGAAGCGTCGCACACCTATCGAGGTGAACCATCACTGTTCACCGTTTCGTGTATCTGGGAGGCTTTCACTTCACTCTCGGAAAGGTTTGATCTCCGACATGTCCAAAGTACTGACGAACTCCTTCGAAGTCCGCTGGGACGACCTGGACCTGAACGGCCACCTGCGCAACACGAGATACCTGGAGTACGCCTCCACGGCTCGGCTCAGCTTCCTGATCGACTCGGGCTGGTCACCTCGAGACCTGTTCAAGGCCGGAGTCGCCGCCGTCTCGCTCGGCGAGGAGGTCCGCTATCTGCGAGAGGTTTTCCCCCTCGAAGTGGTCAGCGTGACCTCGCGCGTCGTCGGCCTCAGTGCGGACGGGGCACGGTGGCGGTTCGAGCACCGCTTCTCGCGTGAGAGCGGGGAGGAGGCCGCCGTCGTGCGCACCCTCGGCGCCTGGATCGACCTCGGCGTCCGCCGGATCGCCCCGCCGCCGGCCGGTCTGCTGGCCGCAGTGGCGTCGGCTCGGGCGGACGACTGCGAAGTTCTCACGTCGAAGCCCTGACTCACAGACCCTGGGACGCCGGCATGAACACCGCCTTGGTCTCCAGGAAACCTTCCAGGCCCTCGGGCCCGCCCTCCCGGCCGTGGCCCGACTGTTTGCGGCCGCCGAAGGGGACCTCCGGGGGACAGTTCGAAGCCGTTCACGGCGAGGTGGCCGGCCTTCACTCGCAGCGCTACCTTGAAGGCGGCTTCGGGATCGGCTCCGAAGACGCTTCCGCTCAGGCCGAAGTCCGTGTCGTTGGCGATGCGTACGGCGTCGTCGACACCGTCGTACGCCTGCAGTGTGATCAGGGGCCCGAAGATCTCCTCACGCGCGACGGCCATGTCGGAGGTGACGTCGGTGAAGACGGTGGGATCGACGTAGTACCCCTGATGGAATCCCGCTCTCCTGCCACCTCCCGTCAGCAGTCGTGCGCCTTGACGGCGGCCCGCGTCGGCGTAGGCGAGGACGCGCCGGTACTGGCGTGCGCTGAGAACGGGACCGATGTCGGTCGCCGAGTCCCAGGGGTCGCCGACAGTGAGGGCGCGTACCGCGGCGACGCAGGCCTCCTCCACCTCGGCCATGCGGTGCCGCGGCGCCAGGACGCGGGTCTGGGCGAAGCAGATCTGGCCGGAGAAGGGCATGGTGAGGGGCATGAGGGCCGGCACGACGACGGACAGGTCGGCGTCCTCGAGGATGATCGCGGCGGACTTGCCGCCGAGTTCCAGCGTGGTGCGGGCCATGCGCCGGGCGGCCACCTCGGCGATGCGTTTCCCGGTGGCCACACTGCCGGTGAAACTGACCTTGTCCACGGCGGGGTGGGCCACGAGCCGGGCGGACTGCTCCGCGTCAGCCGTGATGACGTTGACGACGCCGGGCGGAATGCCCGCGGCCTGGACGCACTCGGCGATCACCAGTGCGTCCAGGGGGCTCTCGACCGGTGATTTCAGGACCGCCGTGCAGCCGGCGGCCAAGGACGCCGCGACCTTGTGAGCGAAGATGCTGAAGGTGGCGTTCCAGGGTGCGATGAGGGCGGCCACTCTGGTGCGCGGTCGCGGGGCGGACAGGGGCCGCCGGGCGTGGACCCCTTCCGTACCCTTCTGCGGTAACACGCCGGGGAGCGGGCAAAAGGTTCATCTGGAGTGCGAGCCCGAGATACATGTTTCGGACGCATGCTTCTGTACTTGCCTGGAATATGTATCAGAGGAAGGCGCGGGCAGACCGAGCCGTGCTACCGCAGGGCAGCCGTCGGCGAGGTCACGAAGCGGGCGGCGCCAGACGGCGGGGGACAGGTCACGGGATCTCCTTCAAACCTATGGAGAACCGGCAGTGCCCACCGCCTCGGTACCGTTCTAGAATCGACGATTGAACGCCCAGGTATTCACGAAGACCTGAAGGCTCTTCAAGGCCTGGCGCCGTCCTTGCCTCGAGGCACTCGGCGTCACAAGGCCATCGGCACACCAGGCCAGGCCCGCTCGTACTGTCACACCTGAGTGTCGTACCTATGGCCACACCGACTCCACCGGAAAGGTGTCATGACGACCTTCAAACCCAATGACCCTCCCGACGAGCCGACGGCCGTGGCCACCGCGCAGGCAGAGACAGAGGGCGTCGACGAAGCCGAGGGAAAGCCGGAACCCGCTGCCACGACAGCGGAACGCATCCTGACCTCGGCACCGTCCCCCCGGGGATCCGCCGTACCCTCCGCCGTGTCCGAGCCCGAAGCCGATCCGGAGGAGCCCGAACGACGGGAGGAGACCGAAGAACCCGAGGAGATGGAGGTGGAGGCGGACCCGGTCGTTCCTGGCGCGACCGAGGCCGCGCCCACTTCCGCGCAGTCGGCCGAGCCGGAGACTTCGACGGACGGTTCCTCGGCGCAGTCGGCGGCGGCCGAGCCGACCGCAGAGACCGCGGCCGACACGAGGACGGCCGAGTCGGCGGACACGAAGACGGCCGAGTCGGCGGACACGTCCATCGCGACCGGGGACACGGCCGCCGCGTCCGACGACGCCATGAACAGCTCCGCCAAGACGGCGGTCAAGGCCGTCCCCGGCCGACCGCACAAGAGCCTGCTGGCCGGGGCCGCCATCGTCGGCGCGCTCCTGATATCCGTGCCTTTCCTGATCAGCGGTGGCAACGGCGAAGACGAGCGGTCGTCCACGAAGCAGGGCACCACACCGGGCACCGTCCTGGGCGGCCTCGCGGGGGCGGTTCCCGGCGCGGTCGGCTCCGAGTCGCCGTCGCCGCACGTCTCCGGGACGTCGGGAAAGAAGGTCCCGAAGACCGTCACCACCACCGGCCCGAACGGCAAGCCCATCACCGTCACGGCGGCACCCGAGCCGGTCAGGCCCACCGCTGGCAAGAAGTCCTCGACCGGCGGCAGGACGACTGCCACCACCTCGGGCTCGGGCAAGTCCGCCGCTGGTGAGAAGTCCTCGACGGGCGGCAAAACGACTGCCACCAGCTCGGGCTCGGGCAAGGCCGCGACCCACTCCGGGACGCCGTCAGGCACGACCACCAAGGCGCCGCCGCCGAGCGATCCCTGGCCCGGCGGCATGTGGATCTACGGCCACGCGTCCGGGCGTTGCATCGGCATCGCTGGCAGTCCGGGCGCGGCCACGGGATCCGCCCTGGTGATCTGGGACTGCTACGACGTCTCCTACCAGAGGTGGAAGTTCGTCAACGGCACCGTGCGGTCCGAGGGCAAGTGCATGAACGTCCAGGGCGGTGCGAGGGGCGACGGCGCTGTCATCAACTGGACGACGTGCAATGGCTCGGGTGCCCAGCAGTTCCGTCTGAACGCGGCGCACGACCTGACCAACCCGCAATCCGGCAACAAGTGCGTCGACGTCAAAGACCTGAGTACCGCCAACGGCGCACGTCTGCAACTGTGGACGTGTGCGGGTACGCCCAACCAGAAGTGGAGCACGCGCACCCCGTAGTGCCCGGTCCTGGTGAGTGAGCAGGGTGGCCGTCCCCCGGCGAGGGACGGCCACCCGCCGTCGTTGTAGGTCACCGAGCCGGTGCACCTCCAGCTTGCCCGGACCGGCTCAGAAACCCCGGAAGACGCCGTCCTCTTGCGCGGCGTCCACGAACTCGTCCCAGTCCATGTTGGCGAGGGAGATGTTGTTCTCTATCGCCCACAACTGCGTAGCAATGACTCGCAGTTCGTCGAAACCCTGCCCCTCCTCGTCTGCCTCGTCCTTCAGGACGGCCAGCAGCGGCATCTCCGCCGCCGTCACGGCGGTCCTGTCGGCCACGAACAGCAGGTCGGCGTCCGCGGGCGCGAGCGCGACGATCTGCTCGGTGGTCAGACCCCGGTAGGCGGGGTCGTCGACGATGTGCAACGCCGCGAGGAATCCATCCTCGTCGTCCGGGGTGGTGACCACGGTGCGAAGGGCGTGCCAGGCCGCCTCGTCGGAGAATTCGGTGCGGATCAGCAAGGTGCAGTCGGTCTGCGGCAGGTTCTTCATGGCCGGGCTCCTGGAAGGGACGGGCAACGGCCGGGGCGTGCGACGCCCGGCACTGTGGGCTGTGCATGTTAGCCCGGAGCTCACACGTATCGTTGCGCCACTGCCTCGATCGGTGATGAGTGAGGGGCGGCGGTGCAAGCGCCCGGTAGTCCCGTCGGCCGACGGGCCCGCCTGAGCTGTCGGGGGCGACGACAGCAGCGACGCCAACCGCTTTCACCTCAACCCCAGCGGTCCCAGCCGGGAAGTTGAGCTGTACGCCGATGCCGCGGCCTATCTGATGAGCAGGGGCGCCGAAGTCCTGCTTCTCGACACCAGCGCCGCCACCCCATCGGAGGTGGCACGCCGAATCGCCGACCCCATCCCAGCTCTGCCGATAGCGTCGATCGCCTCACCCACGCCTACGACTCCCCAGGAACCATGAGCGGACAACCAGCACAGCCCGTCATCGACACCCACGTCATCCTCCGCGATGGCGACAAGATCCTCTTCTCGCAGCGCGGCGGCCCCTACGGTCACGGGCGATGGCACATGCCGTCCGGCAAGCTCGACCAGGGCGAGCCCCTGACCGAGGGCGCGGCCCGCGAGTTGTACGAGGAGACCGGAATCGCTGTCGACCCGGCGCACCTTCGTCTGGTCCAGACCGTGCACCACCGGCAGTCCGCCGAGGTGGAGCGAATCGGCTTCTTCTTCGAGGCGACCGAATGGGAGGGGCAGCCCGTCAACAAGGAGCCCGAGAAGTGCCTCGCCCTCGAGTGGTTCACCGTGCACGAACTGCCTGAGGACATCATCGAGTACCCCGAGGCTGGTTTGCGCGGTTACCTGAACGGCTGTGGACCCCTCGCTGAGCACGGTTGGCAATAGACCCGCCGGTCCCATCGTTGCCGCCGTCCGCTGCTCCATGGCGGACGGCGCTTCGCCTGCGCGATGGACGTCCGGGGCCCACCGCGGTCAGTTCATGAGACTTGAGCTTCGCCGCCGCCGCATCGATGCGCGTCAGGGTCCGTTCCCGACCCAGCCCCCCGACCGACTCGAACAGCGGCAGACCACAGTGCGGCCTGTTCCCACGGGAACACGGTGCGAGACTGAATCGTCCCTGGACGGATCGAGATGGGCCGAGACGGGTCGAACCTGTGGGCGTTCATGCAGGTCGGAGAGAAACAGCAGGTCAGGCCACGTGCGAGGCACCCCGCGTGCTCAGTCGGACTGCGCTCTCGGCCCCTTGAGAAGGTCTGCCGTGGCGATATCCCAGTCGATTCCGGCGAGTTCCTGGCCGGCGGGAACGAGTTCGTAGGTGTGCTCCAGCCACTCCGCCAGCGGCGCAACGGGCAGCTCGAACAGGGCCGCCATGCCGCCGGAGGTCAGTTGAAGCCACGCAATTGCCCGCTCCTCCAGGCGCGGCGGCCACATCTGGACGTCACCGAGGCCGCTCATCGAGTGCAACCCCTGCTGGAGGAGGTCTCGGCCGATACGCCACAGGACACTCGGGCCACCCTCGATGAGGAACTCGACGCACACGATCAACGGGGCTTCCGGATCGAACCGGAACTTCGCTTTGATCGCCTGCCGGGCGGAGACGTCCAGCACGCGTTCGATGTCCAAGACGAGCTCACGGGCGTGCGGCGCCGCTCGGCGAGCCTGCACGTCTGTTTGGTTGCCACTCATGACGGGTGGATCCTTCCCTGCGGCGGAAGTTGGTCCGACCCACTCTCGTCCTCGTGGGGGCCACCGTACATAAGTAAGTTGACTGTTTAACAACGGTGGTGGCCTGACGGATGACCGTACCGCCGTACCGCCGTGCCGGACAGCACCCGAGGCGGCCTTCCGGCACCGCATGGCCCTCCGGCGCCGATCGTCGTGACCGGTCCGCCGGTGAGCCGGGCTCCCGCCGCCGTCGCCGGAGGCGGCGAGAACCCTTCACTGGGACAACGTAGCCGCCTGCCATGGGGTTCAGCTGCGACGTCCGGCAGGCGCTTGGGGTCGTCGGTGTGTCAGGAGGGGCTGAGGCCGTGGAGCAGGGTGTCGACGACGACATCCGCTGCCCGTCCGGGGCTCAGCTCGGGCATTTGCTCGGACACGAGATGCATGAGTTGGGGCAGCAACGCGCTCGCCCACCCCTGAGGAAGATCGGGGCGCAGGAGGCCCTCGTCGGTGGCGCGTTCGAGGAACGCGTCGACCTCGCGGATAGACGCGTCGCGGCGTGCGTGGACGGTGTCGTCGGTGAGCATGCGGGCGAGGTCGACGGGCCAGGTTCGGTTGACGGCGATGACGTTCTCGACGTAGCGGTGCAGGGCGACGGCGGCGGGTGCCTCGCGCAGCCGGGCGTCCTCGATGGCGTGCTCGATGGCCGTGAGCCGGGATTCGTAGATGGCGGCGAGGAGGTCCTCGCGGGAGGCGAACCGCCGGTAGACGGTCCGCCGGTCCACGCCCGCCTCGGCGGCGATGCTGGCGATGCTTGCGCCCGGATCGGTGGCGAGCATCCGCGCTCCGGTGGTCAGGACGGCTTCCAGGTTGCGTGCTGCGTCGGCTCTCATCGCACCGAGTCTAGTAGCAGAAATGTGAAACCTAAGACCCCTATCGCCCCTCCTGTGTGCACACCACTTCATTAAGTGCTACATTCATGTGACAGAAAGCTTCAGTATTGACAACTCTCTGAGGCTGATCGCCGCCTTACCGTGGTCGGCGCCCCGCTCACGAATCCAGAAAGGCAAGTTCGATGTCGAAGGCACAGCAGTCCGCATCGCCCAAGGCGGGGGGTGTGGCCGCCGCCATGAGCGCGCTGATCCTGGCGGTTCTCCTGGCGGCCCTGGACCAGACCATCGTCTCGACGGCGTTGCCGCGGATAGCGGAGGACCTGAACGGGTTCGACGACATCGCGTGGGTCAGTGCCGCGTATCTGCTCGCGTCGACGGCGGTGACACCGCTGTGGGGCAAGCTCGGCGACATGTTCGGCCGCAAGCGGCTCTACCTGGCCTCGACCTCGATCTTCCTGATCGCCTCGGTGGCCTGCGGTCTGGCGCTGAACCTGCCCGAACTGATCGGCGCCCGGGTGCTCCAGGGCGTGGGCGGCGGCGGCATGATCGTGCTGACCTTCGCCCTCGTCGGTGACATCGTGGCCCCGGACCAACGCGGCCGCTACCAGGGCTTGTTCGGTTCGGTCTACGGTGTCGCCAGCATTGTCGGCCCCCTGCTGGGCGGTGTCTTCACCGACCAGCTGTCCTGGCGGTGGGCCTTCCTGATCAACCTGCCCGTCGGTGCCGTCGCCCTGGCCATCGCCGCGCGTGCGCTGCCCGCGGCCACCAGGCGGGCCAAGGCCCGCATCGACTACCTGGGCTCTCTGGTGCTGGCCGCGATCGCCACCGGCCTGGTCCTGATCACATCGTTCGGAGAGCGCTGGGGCTGGGCCTCACCGGCCATCATCGGCCTGATCGTCGCCACGGTCGTGCTGGCCGTGCTGCTGGTACCCGTCGAGCGCCGCGCCGCCGCCCCGGTCCTTCCGCCGGCCATGTTCGCCTCCCGGACCGTGGTCTTCTCCTCGCTGATCGGGTTCGTCGCCAACGCGGCCATGTTCGCCGTCCTGGTCTACCTGCCCACCTATCTCCAGATCGTCCACGGGGTCTCGGCCACCCTCTCCGGCATCTACATGCTGCCCCTGGTCGCCGGTCTGGTCGTGAGCCAGTCCCTGGCCGGACGCTGGGCCGCGCACGCCGCCCTGCTGCGCCCGATCCTGCTCGGGGGCCTGCTCGCCAACCTCGCCGGGCTGCTCCTGCTGGGCACCATCGGGGCCGCCACCAACACTCTCGTGCTGAGCGTCTACTTCCTGATCACCGGTGTCGGCATCGGCATGGTGCCCATGGTCGTGCTGACCACCGTGCAGAACAGCGTGGCCGCCGCCGACCTCGGTGCCGCCAGCGCCGTGGTCACCTTCGCCCGCTCCATCGGCGCGGCCTTCGGCGTCGCCGTCTTCGGCACCCTCCTCAACACCGGCTTCGCCCACCGCACCCACGAACTGTCCACCGCCGACGGCTTCGACGCCGCCCGTCCCGACACCATCGCCCAGCTCCCCGCCGCCCTGCGTGACACCGCGCTGGACGCCTTCGCCCACGCCACGGCCGGCGGCTACCTCTGGATGGCCCCCACCCTCGTCGTCGGGACCGTCCTCGCCCTCTTCCTCAAGCCCGCCCGCAAGGCGGGACAGGCAGTCGTGGAAGAGAAGGGATCCACCGCCCGGGGCGCCGGCGACGTCACCGCCAAGGACACTCTCCCGGCCGCCTGACCCGCCCGACAACGCGCCTTCGACCGGCCGCCGCCCCCACGGGGGCGGCGGCCGTCGACGTGTCCGCAGTCAGCCGTGCCATCGGTTCCGCAGTCAGCCGTTCACCGGTTCGAACCAGCGGTTCATCCAAGTGATGCCGGTGAACCAGAGTGGCACACGTATCGAGAGGCGCACATCTATCGGGGTGTTCGTACGGCCGGTCGATCCCGTCAAGATGTGCGATTGGACAACCTTGATGTGAACGATGCGGCTCATGCATCCCGTTTCACTGCTGTCAGGGTTTCGTCGCCCGCTGCCCGTCTTGCGCCGTGCCGCGCGGCGGTGTGATGCGGCGGTGCTCCACATGTGTGAGTGAGGTTGTGATCAGGGTGAGTACGGATGCGTCCGGCATGGCGAGTGTGAGCCATCGGCCGGAGGACTTGGTGGCTCTGCGGCATTCCGTGGGAGGGCCGGTCCTGGAGCCGGGATCGAAGGGGTACGAGGCGGAGTGCGCCACGTTCAACCTGAGCTGCGGCCTCCAGCCGGCCGTGGTGGTGGGGGCGACCAGTGAGCTGGACGTCCGCACGGCGGTCCGGTTCGCCGCACGGCACGGGCTGCCGGTCGCGGTGAAGTCCGCGGCCCACCAGATGGTTTCGCCGGCCCAGGGCGCGCTGCTGATCACGACGCGGCGGATGAAGCGCATCTCCGTCGACCCGCAGCAGCACACCGTGCGGGTCGACGCGGGTGTGCGCTGGCGTGACGTGCTGCCGTGCACGGCGGAGTTCGGCCTGGCCCCGATCGTGGGTTCGGCGCCGGATGTCGGCGTCGTCGGATACACGCTGGGCGGCGGGCAGAGCCCGCTGCTGGGCCGGACGCTGGGCTATGCCGCCGACCATGTGCGGTGGCTGAACATGGTCACGGCGGACGGAGAGCTGCGCCGGGTGACGCCGCAGAGCGAACCGGACCTGTTCTGGGCGGTGCTGGGCGGCAAGGGCAATTTCGGTGTGGTGACCGAGATCGAGTTCGATGTGTTCCCGGTGTCGCGTTTCTACGGCGGCGGCATCTACTTCGCGGGTGAGCACCTGGCGCAGGTGCTCGAGGCCTGGCGTGCCTGGCTGCCGACAGTGGGGGAGGAGATGACCTCGTCGATAGGCATCCAGCGCCTGCCCGATGTACCGGCGCTACCCGAGCCGCTGCGCGGTGCCTTCGTCGTCCATCTGCGGATCGGTTTCCTGGGGTCGGCGGCCGACGGGGCGGAACTGGTCGCTCCGCTGCGGGCGGCCGCGCCGGTGCTGATCGACCTGGTGGGGGAGAAGCCTTTCACCTCGATCGGGGAGATCCACATGGATCCGGTAGACCCGATGCCGTACTTCGACCGCAGCGTCTGCCTGGAGGAGTTCACCGAGAAGACGGCGCAGACGCTGGTCGAGCTGACCGGTCCGGAGTCCGGGTGCACCCTGGCGAACGTGGAGATCCGGGCGCTCGGCCGCGCGTTCGACCGCGAACCTGCGGTGGCCAACGCGGTGCCCAGCCGCGGTCTCCCGTACCTCGTCTTCGCGCTCGCGGTGGGCGGCCCGGACCAGGCGGAGACCTTGCGGGCCGATCTCGCAAAGGTCGTGGACGGGCTGGCGCCCTGGGCGGCCGGGCGGAACATGGTGAACTTCCTTTCGCCGGACGAGGCGACCGACCCCGAGGGAGTCCGGGCTGTCTACGGAGCGGAGCGGTTCGACCTGCTCGCCGCGGTGAAGAAGCGCTACGACCCGACCAACGTCTTCCGGTTCAATCACAACGTCACACCTGCCTGAGCCCCGGCCCCCGGCGGACGCGGCGCCTCGGCACCAGGCCGTCCGGCAGTGCCCGGCGCCGCGACATGCCCCGGACGGCGGCGCGAGCAAGACCCTGCGGCGGTCGGTCGGGGGCCCGCCCCGCCGCGTGAACTGCGGCTGGGAAAGTGCCGGATTGCTGCTCTTCAGCGAACGCTGCTGCTCGACCGGTGTCACGCCAGATCCTCGTGTGGCTGTACGTGGAGACTGTGCGGCTGTTCACCCTCTGCCCGGTCGAGGACGTCTACTCGGTCACACGGCCTTGATCAGGGCTGTGGCCAAGAGCCCGAGGGTGTAGGCGAACCCGCCAGCCCCGCGCCCATCGCTATGGCCGCGCATGTTGTTGATCTCGACCCAGCGCAGGAAGCCGTTCTCCGCGACGAACGCCAGGGTGCCGCTGGACTTCCTGTTGATGGACACGAGCACAACGACCAACGAGTTGAGGGTGAGCAGCAGGTGCAGCCTGCCGTGCGCGAGACGGCCGGGACCGACCCGCGGCTCGGTGTGCACCTGTGCCGGGAGAGGGGACTGACCACACTCGGCAGGACGGCTCGGACACCCGGAGAAGTTCACCCGCTCTTCGCTGCTGCCGAGGGGCCCAGGCACGACCCCACTCATGGGCCCTGGACGGAATCACGGGAGCGCCGGGGCACACACGTTTTTGACCCGCGGGACATGCCACGTTGGCACGCTCAGGTACGTGTTCGGGGAGTGCTGAGTCAGATGACGGATGTGGTCTGGATGCCGATGCGGAAGGCTGAATGTCGCGAAGCGCACACATGTGCATGGGCGAGCATGCGCGTTTCGGCGGTCAGAATCCGCTTCTGGGTTGCTACTGCGTCTCTGGGTTGCTACTGCGTCGGCTCTCACTGCTTGAGGGTACCGAACATGTGGAAGCTTTGAGGTATATCACCATCTCGATGTGCAGGTAACCAAAGTAAGTGCTACATTGCAGTGGCAGTTATGAGAGACGTCCGAGTGAATCGAAAGCGAGAAGGCACATGATCACCTACGACCGGCTCTTCATCGGGGGTTCCTGGGAGGCGCCGAGCACCGCTGAGCTGCTCGACATCGTCTCGCCGCACGACCAGTCGCTGATCGGACGCGCGGCACAGGCGCGGCCGGCGGACGTCGACCGCGCGGTGGCTGCGGCGCGCGCGTCGTTCGACGCGGGCGTGTGGCGTCTGACGCCGCCGGCGGAGCGGATCGCGGTACTGCGGCGGTTCAACGCGCTGCGCGAGGAGAACGCCGAGAAGGTCGCGCACCTGATCTCGCTGGAGAACGGTTCGGCCGGATGGTTCACCCGGGCCGGTCAGCCGGGCCTCACCCGGCAGGCGAACTCCTACCTGAAGGCCGCCGAGGAGTTCGCCTGGGAGGAGACCCTGGCACCCTCCGACCCGGCGTCCCCGGTGCGCAGCGTGGTGCGCCGTGAGGCTGTCGGCGTCGTGGCCGCGGTGATCCCTTGGAACTCGCCGTTCTCCTCAGCCACCTCGAAGATCATCCCTGCCCTGCTCGCCGGCAACTCCGTGGTGCTCAAGGTGTCCCCGGAGAACTCGCTGAGCATGGGCTTCCTGGCCGAGCTGCTGGAGCAGGTGGGCCTGCCGGAAGGCGTGATCAGTGTCCTGCCCGCGGACCGGGAGACCAGTGAGTACCTGGTGTCGCACGAGGAGGTCGACAAGATCGCCTTCACCGGCTCGACGCGGGCCGGCCGCCGCATCGCCTCCATCGCGGGCGAGCAGCTCAAGCGGGTCAGCCTGGAGCTGGGCGGTAAGTCGGCCGCCGTGATCCTGCCGGACGCCGACATTGAGAAGGCCGTCGCCGGCGTGAAGTTCGGCTCCCTCCTCAACAACGGCGAGTCGTGCGTCGCCCAGACCAGGATCCTCGCCCCGCGCAGCCGCTACGAGGAGGTCGTGGCCGCTCTGAAGGAACTGGTGGAGTCCTTGAAGGTGGGTGACCCCAACGAACCGGACACCTTCATCGGCCCGATGATCCGCCCCGACCAGCAGGAGCGGGTGCGCAACTACATCCAGCTCGGCATCGAGGAAGGCGCCCGCCTGGTCACCGGCGGCCCGCAGATCCCCGAGGGCCTGGAGAAGGGCAACTACGTCACGCCGACCGTGTTCGCCGACGTCGACAACTCCATGCGGATCGCCCAGGAGGAGATCTTCGGCCCGGTCCTGGTCGTCATCGCCTACGACGACGAGGACGACGCCGTCCGCATCGCCAACGATTCCGAGTACGGCCTCTCCGGCGGCGTCTGGTCCTCCGACGAGGCTCACGCTCTGGACGTCGCCCGCCGCATCCGCACCGGCACCCTCACGGTCAACGGCGCCTCGCTCGCCTTCGACGGCCCGTTCGGCGGCTTCAAGGCCAGCGGCATCGGCCGCGAGTACGGAGCGGTCGGCCTCGGCACCTACACCGAGTACAAGACCATCACCATCTGATGCCCCGGCCGGACGAACACCCGGCCCAACAACATCACAGCATGGACGCATCTCGCCAAGAGTCCACCGCGGCCCGGCCGGGCGGCTTCACTCGGCCGGGCCGCAGCAGGACAAGGACGCGCTGTTACGCCGGGACCACCCGGTAACTCAGCGCCGTCCAGGGAAGGTTGGACTGCGCCAGCGAACCGCTGGCCCACGAGGCGCCGGTGCAGCCGGCCCCGGAGTACACCGTCACGGAAGCGGAGCCGGAGACGACCTGGATCGAGAGAGCAGACTTCGGCGGCGTGTGACATGTGCCGAGGTCGTCAAGACGGACCGTCGTCACCGTTCCCGCTCCGTTGGTACCCGAATAGAGATACGCGCCCTCCTGCAAAGGAGGCCAGTCGGCGGCGTTCGCAGTCCCGGTGCCGAGGCCGAACAGGGCTGCGGCCACGGTCGCGGCAGCTGCTGCGGTACGGAGTGTCTCCTTGGAAGTGAACATAACCCGCCCTTTCCTGTGAGTGGCGACGTTGCGGTGTTGCGCGACTCGGGCAACCGGTGCGGCCGAGCCGGCAGCAGATTCTTGCACGTTCAACTACGTTTCACACCAGCGCCACTGTAGCCAGTAATGTCAACCTCGAACACCCCCGCACCGCACACGTATTTGGAGGCCCATCAGTGCGCCTACGGGCCCAGGGCGTCGGTTGTAGGCTCATACGTATGACAAGCAATGATGTGGTTTACGGGGCCGCCCGGGCCTTTCAGGCGGCGGTGGAGGCACTCGCCGACGCAGTCCCGAACGGGTATCGGCGGCACGGCCCCGGTGGCGCTCTACTGGCCACCACCGGCTCGCTGATTCCCGCGCTCAACGGGGTCATGAGCGCCGATCCCTCACCGGACAAGGCAGAGATCGCCCTGCTCTGCGACGCGGCCGAGGCGCACGTCCAGGGAGTGCCGTGGAGCATCCGACTGCGCGGTGAGCCGGAGGAAGGCATCGTCGCCGTGGCCGCCGACCACGGACTCACGACGCGCACGCGACAGCCTTTCATGCTGTTGACGCTGGAGGGCGACCCGGCTGTGCGAAAGCCCGCCCCGAAGCCGGCATCCGTACGTCCGCTGCGCGCCGACGAGCATGAGGTCCTCGCCGAGGTTCTCGGCGCCGCGTTCGGGGCTCCGCCCGCGATCATCACGAGCCTCTACACGCCTCTGGTCCTCGGCCAGCCCTTCCTCCGCGCCTACGTCGCCGAGGTGGCCGGTGTGCCCGCCGCGGCCGGAATGGCCATCCTCACCGGGGAACACGTCGGGCTCGTCAACATCGGCACCCGGCCCGAGCACCGGCGGACCGGTCTCGGGCGGGCCGTCACCGAGCGGATCCTGCGGGACGGACGCGCTGCCGGAGCCCGTACCGCGTATCTCCACTCAAGCGACGAAGCGTTGCCCCTCTTCGAGCAGGCGGGCTTCCGCACGCAGGAATCCTGGACGTTCCTCACGGCCTGAGAACCGTCGCGCCGGGTCGGTGGCGACACGTCACCGGCCCAAGCCCGCGGCAGGCTCCATCGGCCGGAAGCTCCGGCGGGACCCGGGGCGGCCCGCCGGAGCAGGGGCTCAGCCGCCGATGCTGACCAGCGTGCCGGTGCCGTCCTGGTATCCGACGTAGGCGGTGGCCGGGGTGGAGGTGTCCACACCGGACCACTTGCCCGTGACCGGGAACTGGACGCCCGGCCTCGTCACAGGATGCGTTGGAGACACGCTGAACGTCCCGGCCCTGGGCGTGTCCGCGCCCACCACGTTCGCCTGAAGGGTGAACTTGATGTCGGACGAGCCCGGCGACCCCTCGTAGTAGCCCGACATGACGGTGGCAAGGTACTTGCCCGGCTTCAGGGTCGTGAGGCTGACGTGCGCCTTGTTCGCGTACTCGCTCAACTGTCCGCCTGCACCGGGCGAGCCGTCCGCCCGCAGGGGCGCGATCCACAGATAGAGATCGTCGTCGGGCTTGTCCGCCGTGGCGACGAACTCGCCGGCCTTGCTTCCCTCGGGCACCGTGAGGACGAACTCCTGGGCGCCGCCGTTCGCCTGGGACACCTCACCGCGCACCGGAGCACCCGCCACCGGGGCGTACGCGGTGAGCGTCAGCTTCTCGGTCCCCGGGGTCACGGTGTAGGAGACGCTTCCCGCGCTCCCGCTGCCGGTGACCCTGCCGGGGGCCAGCAGGCTCAGCGGCGTCACCGCGATCGGGCTGCGTACCGCCACGTGTCCGCTGCCGGACCAGGTCAGGTATCCCGTGACGGGGACCTCGGAGACCGCGGTGGTGCGCGTCAGCCTGATGCTGACCTTCGCGGTCTGTCCGGCACGGGTGAAGTGCAGGGTCGACGGCTTCACCTCGCTCTCGAAGCCGGGCAGCTTCACCGAGGCCCGGTACACACCCGGCCGAGCCGCGGTCAACGTACGGGTGATGGTCCGCGAGCCGAGCAACCGGTCCACGGAGATGGAGGGGTAGTTGAGGTCGCTGGGTTCGATGGCAGTGGTGCCGGTGCCGGTGTCCACCCCGAGGCCCTCCTCGTAGGCGAGCCAGTCGCTGTTCGACGAGTCGTACACCAGGCCGGGGTTGAGCATCGCGGCGGGGTCGACCTCGCCGGAACCCTGTGCGTACGGGTCGGTGTTCGTCCCGCCCGAGGCGGTCTTGGTGTCCACGGCGGTCGTCATCAGGGCGGACTTGACCGCCATCGGCGACCAGTTGGGATGCACACCGAGGTAGAGGGCGGCGAGACCGGCGACCTGGGGCGTCGCCATCGACGTGCCGGTCATGAAGTCGAAGTCGTGCCCCAGGTTGCTGGCCGGTGCGACGGCGGCGAGCACGCCCACACCCGGTGCGGCGAGGTCCGGCTTGATCAGGGCGCCCTTGTTCACCTCCGAGGGTCCCCTGGAGGAGAACGGGGCGATCTGCGGGTAGGGGGTCCCGGTGGAACCTCCCGGCTCGAGCGACACCGTGGCGCCCGGCGTGGCCGCGTAGTCGCGGACCGTCGTGGCGGCCGGCACGTTCAGGTGCACGGTCGGCAGCTTGTGGATGTCGCCGTCCGTGTCCTGGTTGCCGGTGTTCACCAGCACCATGCCGACGCCCCCGGCCCGCGCCACCTCGGCGGACTTGCTCACCCGGCTGTTGTCACCTCGGTCGCACACCACGACCTTCCCGGCCGCCTTCGCCGGGTCGAGAGTTGCGTCCTTGCACAGCGCGGCCGCGCTCTGCGTCGCCGCGGCGGTCTTCACGTCGGTGGCCCGGACCAGCGGTTTCGGCCCGAGCGTCGCGTTCACCGTGACGCTGGCACCGACGAAGGTCCGGCCGTCACCCAGCTTCACCGTGGCCTCGGCAAGTGCCATGGTGCTGGCCGCGACCGTGGTGGTCCAAGGGGCCGTGTTGTCTATCCAGGAGGTCGTGGGGCCATTGTTGCCCGCGGCGGTCGAGACGAACACCCCGGCCTGCGCCGCCGCCCGGAAGGCCTGCTGTACGGGCGCGTCGAGCGGCGATTCCTCCGACGCCCCCGCGGAGTAGTTGATGACGTCGACGCCGTCCGCCACCGCTTGGTCGATCGCCGCGACGATGTCGGAGTCGGTGCCACCGGAGCTTCTTCCGTTCTTGCCCGTCCAGAGCGCCTTGTAGGCGGCGACCACCGCGCCCGGCGCCACTCCGGAGATCTTCCCGAAGTCCGTTCCGTCCACGGTCACCCGGACGTTCGCGTCGCCCGCGGCCGTGGACGCGGTGTGGGTGCCGTGGCCTTCGCCGTCCCGCGGTGAGACGTAGTCGTCCCGCTGCTCCGGCGGCACGATGGCCAGCCAGCCGTCGCCGAAGTACCGCGCGCCGACCAGCTTGGTGTTGCAGGCGGCGGCGGTGAACTCCTCACCGGTCTGGCACACGCCGGTGAAGGTGGTTCCGTCGGCCTTCTCCATCTTGATCGTGTCGCCCTTGCGGTACGGGCGGTAGGGGTCCTTGGCCGTGGGGAGCCCGGTGCCCAGCGCGGGGGCGGCGAACGACGCGCTCTCGGGCCAGATGCCGGTGTCGATGACGCCGACCACCACACCCTTGCCGGACTTCTCGGTGCCGCCGAGCGCCGACCACACGCCGCGCGGTCCCGACAGCCCCATGAGGTCGGTCGACCGGGAGTCGTCCGTCACCTTGTTCCACCCGTCCGGGCTGACCCTGAGAACCCCCGGCTGCCGGCTCAGCCGCGCGGCCTGAACGGCCGTCAGGTTTGCGGTGAAGCCGTCGGTCACCACCGTGTAGCGGCCCCGGACCTTGGCGCCGACGGAAGCGGCCACCTTGCTCTGCCGGTCCTCGAGGTAGCTGCGGTAGCGGTGCGCTGCGGTGGTGGAGGCGTCGACCTTGCCACGCTGCGACGGCGCGGTCGCGGCAAGGCCGTCCACGCCGCCCTTGTAGAAGGCGACGGGCGCGTCCGCGAGGGTGACGATGTAGCGGTGGGCCGGGAGGTGCCCGGTCAGTGGGACAGGGGTCAGCGGATCGTCGGCGGCCTGGGCCGGTGTGCCGGTGAAGACAGCGGCCAGGGAGACGGCGAGAGCCGCGGCACCCCAAGCGGATGTCTTTCTTCGGAGCCTGGAACTCACACGTTCCTCCAGAGGAGTGGGGCCGGGCCAGAGGGTTTCTCCAGCACCTTCGGGGCGCTACACGTGCGGACGAAGAGAGCGACGACGGTCGCGTGATGAACACGTCGTGGCGAGCAAAGTGAACGCTGTACCTCGCACAGGCGTCCAGATACTCTGATGGCGGGTTTGGACGGATGACCAACCTCGCCACGGATGGCACACGCCGATCCGACGGAGGTACGCATACATGCTCACGGCCCTGGGCATAGCCGAGTCCGATGAACGGGTGTACCGGTGCGTTCTGGAGCGCGGTCAGCTGACCGTCGCGGACATCGTCGAGTCCCTGGAGACGCCGGAGCACCACGTCCTGCATTCTGTCGCCCAGCTGCGGGAACTCGGGCTCCTCCGCCTCACCGGCCACGGCCACTACCAGGCGACGAACCCTCAGGCCGCGTTGCTGCCCCTGCTGGCCAGGCGGCAGTTCGAGGTGGAGACCGCGTTGGCCTCGGCGCGGACGGAGATCGACCGGATCGCCGAGCGCTACCGGGAGGGATGGTTGCGCGGTGATCCACGCAACCTGGTGGAGGTCCTGTCGGACCGTGAGGCGATCCTGGAGCGGATCGACCAGCTCACCACATCCGTGAGCAGCCACATGTGGGCCCTGGACCGGCCGCCCTACATGGGACGGTCCGACGGCCAGCACCACAGCAACGAGGACGAAGTGTCCATCACGGCGGCCTGGCTGGAGCGGGGCATCGACGTCCGCTCGATCTACTGCCCGCAGTCCATGGAGCGTCCGGGCCGCTTCGCGACCCTGCTCCGCCTCGCCGAACTGGGCGAGCGTTCCAGGCTGCTGCCGTCCCTCCCGTTCAAGCTGCACATCATCGACAAGCGGGTCGCTCTGGTCCCGCTGTCCGGTCCGGTCTACGACGATCTCGTCGTCATCCACCCCTCGGGCATGCTCGACGCGCTGATGGAGCTCTATGAGGCCTACTGGGCCCGCGCCGAACCGCTGGCCGACTCGACGGCGTCCGCCGAGGACGACACCTTCGACGCGGACGACGTGCTTCTGCTCGGCATGCTCAAGGCCGGACTGAAGGACCAGGCCATCGCACGCCAGTTGGGGTGCAGTACCCGCACCGCCACCCGCCGTGTCGCCGCCGTCCTGACGAAGCTGGGCGCGCACACTCGCTTCCAGGCGGGGGTGCGCGCCGCCGCCCGTGGGCTGATCTGACCGCGAAACACATGTGTCCTTGGAAAGCACCTTGACGTGGATATGTTCCAACATAAGATGTGTGCTGGTGCAAGACCCGGGGCAGCTTGCGCGGACACTCGCCGGTCAGGATCGCCACGCCTTGAACACCTGCGAAGAACCATCCACCGAGGAGCGAGCTGTGCCCGAGAACAACCAGAAACCGTTGACCACGGCCGCCGGCGCACCGGTTCCCGACAACCAGAACTCCCTGACGGCCGGTCCGCGCGGCCCGATGCTCCTGCAAGACGTGTGGTTCCTGGAGAAGCTCGCCCACTTCGACCGCGAGGTGATTCCGGAGCGCCGGATGCACGCCAAGGGCTCGGGCGCGTTCGGGACGTTCACGGTGACCCACGACATCACGCGGTACACGAGCGCGAAGATCTTCTCCGAAGTCGGCAAGAAGACCGCGCTGTTCGCCCGCTTCTCCACCGTCGCGGGTGAGCGTGGCGCGGCCGACGCCGAGCGCGACATCCGCGGCTTCGCTCTGAAGTTCTACACCGACGAAGGCAACTGGGACCTGGTCGGGAACAACACTCCGGTGTTCTTCTTCCGCGACCCGCTGAAGTTCCCCGACCTCAACCACGCGGTGAAGCGCGACCCGCGCACCAACCTCCGCGACCCCGAGAACAACTGGGACTTCTGGACCAACCTCCCTGAATCCCTCCACCAGGTCACCATCGTGATGTCCGACCGCGGCATCCCCGCCTCGTACCGGCACATGCACGGCTTCGGCTCCCACACCTACAGCCTGGTCAACGCCGAGGGCGAACGGTTCTGGGTCAAGTTCCACCACCGCACCCAGCAGGGCATCAAGAACCTCACCGACGCCGAGGCCCAGGCACTCATCGGCAAGGACCGCGAGTCGCACCAACGTGACCTGTTCGACGCGATCGAGAACGGCGACTTCCCGAAGTGGAAGCTGTTCATCCAGGTCATGCCGGAGTCCGACGCGGAGAGCTACCGCTTCCACCCCTTCGACCTCACCAAGGTCTGGTCGAAGAAGGACTACCCGCTGATCGAGGTCGGCGAGTGGGAACTCGACCGCAACCCCGACAACTACTTCGCGGACGTCGAGCAGGCCGCCTTCACCCCGGCGAACGTGGTTCCGGGCATCGGCTTCTCCCCCGACAGGATGCTGCAGGGCCGCCTCTTCTCCTACGGCGACGCCCAGCGCTACCGCCTGGGCGTGAACCACCACCAGATCCCCGTCAACGCCCCGAAGAATCCGGTGAACTCCTACCACCGTGACGGCGGCATGCGCGTCGACGGCAACCAGGGAGCCACCCCGGGCATCGAGCCCAACTCCTACGGACGCTGGCAGGAGCAGCCCGCCTACCGCGAGTCGATCCAGGCCGTGGGTGCTGTCGCCGACCGGTTCGACTTCCGTGCCGACGACGACAACTACTTCGAGCAGCCCGGCAACCTGTTCCGCCTGATGAGCCCCGAGCAGCAGCAAGCTCTCTTCGAGAACACGGCCCGCGCGATCAACGGCGCGTCCCAGCAGACCGTCGAACGGCACATCGCCAACTGCACCCAGGCCGACCCGGCCTACGGCGAAGGCGTCCGCAAGGCGATCGAGGCCCTGGCCGCAGGCGACCTCTGACCCATTGACCGACGCACCACGCGAGAGGCCCCACACCCTGCCCGGCGCGAGCGCAGAACACGCCCACGCCGGGCCAGGGCCGGGACAGCACAGGCCGGCTCACGGACATGAGTGGAACGCGTGTGACCACACGACCAGGAGATGGTGCGCATGACCGGTGGTGGACTGACTCCTGAGCAGACGCGACGCGTCGTGGCCATCGCCATGGACCTGGCCCGGGCGGGCAGCACCGAACAACTTGCGGACTTCGTGGAACACGGACTCCCGGTGAACGTGAGCGATGCGGCCGGGAACACCCTGCTGATGCTCGCCGCCTATCACAGCCACGCCGACACCGTACGCGCCTTGATCCGGCTCGGCGCCGACCCGGATCTGCGCAATACCCGGGACCAGACCCCCATCGCCGGGGCCCTCTTCAAAGGCGCGGACGAGGTGGTCGGGGTACTGCGGCAGGCCGGCGCCGATCTGGACTCCGGTACGCCGACCGCGCGAACCGCCGCCGCGATGTTCGGCCGCGCCCATCTGCTCGCGAGCTGATCCGCGAAGACGCCGGCCGTGCAGGTGCGCTGGGGAGGTGCGGCCAGGCCCCATGCGATCAATAAGGTTGTCCAGTGACGAGTAGCAACGCAACCCGTTCCCCCGCCCCCGAAGGCACCCGTCCGACAACGGCACCCGAAGACTGGCCGGAACGGCTTCGCCGATTCGGATACGTGGCACACCCGGCAACCGACACCCGCGAGCGTCTTGTTCCGCCTTTTCCGAAGCCGTCGACCCGTCTGTGGGAGTTCACACGTATCAATCGGGCACGGGCGTACCGCGTCGCGAAGGCCATGGACTGGCTGGGGCCGCTACTCGTCGCCGTCCTGGCCGGAGCGATACGCTTCTGGCACCTCGACCGACCGCGGGCCGTCGTCTTCGACGAGACCTACTACCCCAAGGACGCCTGGTCCCTGCTGCATCTCGGCTACGAGGGCACCTGGCCGGACCGCAAGATCTCCGACCCGCAGATACTCGCCCACCCTCAGGTGATCCCGCTCTCCGACACCGGGGCCTTCGTCGCGCACCCGCCGACGGGCAAGTGGGTGATCGCCCTCGGTGAGTGGACGTTCGGCCTGACCCCGTTCGGCTGGCGCTTCATGACGGCGGCCCTGGGCACCCTCTCGGTGCTGATGCTGTGCCGAACAGGACGCCGCCTGTTCCGTTCGACACTGCTGGGCTGCCTGGCCGGCACGCTGATGGCGGTCGACGGTCTGCACGTGGTGATGAGCCGTACCGCACTGTTGGACCTCGTCGTCATGTTCTTCGCCCTGGCGGCGTTCGGATGCCTGCTGATCGACCGGGACCACGCACGAGCCCGGCTCGCGGCAGCCTTACCGGTCGACGAGGACGGCCGTGCGCGCCCGGACGCGCGCACCGGCGACCATGCCGGAACGGGGATACGTCCCTGGCGGCTCGCAACCGGCCTCTTCCTGGGACTGGCAGCCTCAACCAAGTGGAACGGCCTGTACTTCCTCGCCTTCTTCGCGATCCTCACCCTGCTGTGGGACGTCGGCTCGCGTCGCGTGGCGGGGGCGCGCCACCCCTACCGGGCGGTGCTGCGCAAGGATTTCGGCTGGTCGGCCCTGTCCCTCGTTCCGGTCGCCGTGATGACCTATCTGGCGACATGGACCGGTTGGTTCCTCTCCGACAACGGCTACGGACGCCACTGGGCCGACGACCGCGGCGGCACCTGGTCATGGATTCCCGCTCCGCTGCGCAGCCTGTGGCACTACGAATACGGGGTCTACCAGTTCAACGTGGGCCTGCACACCCCCCACACATACGAGTCGAACCCCTGGAGCTGGTTGGTCCTCGGCCGCCCCGTGCTGTTCCACTACCAGTCGCCAAAACCCGGACAAGACGGCTGCCACACGGCGGCCGACTGCTCGCAGACGGTCCTCGCCCTCGGCACACCGCTCCTGTGGTGGTCGGCATGCTGCGCACTCGTGTACCTGCTCTACCGATGGGGCCTGCGCCGCGACTGGCGCGCCGGCTCCATCCTGTGTGCGGTGGGTGCCGGCTACCTGCCCTGGTTTCTCTACCAGGACCGCACGATCTTCTCCTTCTACGCGGTCGTCTTCGTGCCGTACCTGTGCCTGGCCGTGACGATGATGCTGGGAGCCCTACTGGGTCCGCCGGGCGCGACTGACAAGCGCCGCATACGGGGTGCGGTGGCTGCAGGTGTGCTTGTCCTGGCCATCGCCTGGAACTTCATCTACTTCTTTCCGATCTACACCGGGCAGACGATCCCGTACGCCGACTGGCAGGCCAGGATGTGGCTCGACACCTGGATCTGAGCCCGCCCGCACGGTACGCGCGGGCGACCCGTGCCGCCCTCGACCGGGCGGGACCGAATCGACGGGCGGCGATTCCGCTGCCGTCCACCAGCAGCTCGACGAAGGTCGTCACCACGGCCAGGGACCACACCGACACGGCTCATGCACGCCGGCTTCCTCTGGGCCTTCTCAGCCCTCCAGGCCTCACCCGGAGCCAACGCCCACTACCGCCGCCGACGCGAACACGGCGACTGGCACAACGCCGCCCAGCGCCACCTGCTCAACCGCTTCCTCGGCCAACTCCACCACTGCCTCCAGACCCGACAGCCGTTCAACGAACAACGTGCATTCACGCCGCTTCGACAAGTAACTGTGTGACCCGAAGAATTGGCCACCGGCCGTGGAGGCGATGGGCGGTGCGGTGCGGCGCGCGGTGGTGGCGCGTGTCCGATGCGCGCGTACGCACCACCACCGTCGCCGATGCGCACTACACGATGGACAGGCGCACCGGGTGCGAGCCGGCCGGTGCGGGGTGCGCATCGAGGGCCTGGCCCACGCCGACCGCCTCCAACTGACGGTGGATGTCGGCGACGTCCTCGTGGTCCTCGGTGAGGAACTGCGCGGCGAAGTCGATGACGGCGCGGGCGAGGCCCTCCGCCGCATCCGGCCCGGCCCGCGCCCAGATACGCAGCGAGGTCACCAGGACGCGCCCGAGGGCCTCCAAGGCGAAAGTGTCGGCGCACGGCTCGCCTGCTTCCGGGCTGGGCAACGCGGTGACGGGGACGACGATCCGTTCGGCGACGTCGATGAGCAGCTCGGGCATCCGCGGCTCGGTGCCGGCGAACTCGCGGGCGGCTTCGACGGCGTGGAGGTAGCTGAACGCGCTGATCGCTGCGTCCGGGGTCATCGGGGCGAGCGGCACATTGGTGGTGGCCATGACGGCTCCTCACGTACGGGCCGCCCCGCCGATCGCGGCGGCCTGAGAAGAGACATTCAGGGCGGGTGCCTGTGGACAGAATCCGCGCACCGATGGTGAGCGGACTCGCATCGCTGGCGCTCGCGTTGCCCCTTGTCCAGCTCCGCTACCTGCGACATTCCGCCCATTCCGGCAGGAGGAATCTCCGTCCCGCCACGCTGCGCGACGTCCAGGGAAAAGCCGCTGCCGGACGGGGCGTGCCACGGGGAGACTGCGGAGATGACCTCGCAGCGGCTGCCGTAACCTGCCGGAGACCAACGGTCTGATGGTCCTGGTCGTCCGTTTCGGCCCCGCGATGGCACCCCGCCCAGTCCTGATCCAAGGTGCCGCCCCGATCAGGCTGCACGGACGCAACGCGGTGGCAGACCGGTCGCGACTCACCCAGCTCATCACCGAACCGGCCCCCCTCAGACCGCGGCCGCCGGGCTGCGGCTGCCGCCGGTCGAGCTTCCCCGAAACGACCATGCGCAGGAGACAGCCGACTTCCTCCTGCGCACCGGGATGTTTGTTCCGGTTGACGCCTCTGCCACCTGGTGCCCGCTGTCCGAACGCGGTGTGCAGGCCTTTACCGACGCGCTGAACAACTCCCCTCTGCACCATGCGCTGTTTCACTGGTGCGCGTCGCTCGGCGACGGCGGCATGAACCCGTTCCACCGGTCCGGCTTCAACCGGGCCCGTAAGGTCCGGCTCCTGTGGCAGGGCGGTGAGGTCCCAGATGCTGACGGTGCCGTTGCCCGCGCCGGTGACGGCGATGGGTCGGTCCGGCTTTGTGCACGCCTGAGCGGGCGGTACCCCCACCCCGGTCCGAAGACCGGGGCATCCTCCGGATGCCAGGTGAACCCGGAGCGTGTGAACACCCGTGGTACTAGAGCACCCACGGCACGCCGGTGATACCCGTGCCCTGATCCGGAAGAGGACCTGAATGAGCGCGTCTGCAGCGCGGGCCGATGTCTCGTCACTCCAGCGCACCTTCAGACACGGAGCCCTGGTGGCGGCGATGGCCTGCGCGGCCTTCACCGCGGGCTGCGCCTCTCCGCCCACCACGGCGGAGAACTCACACTCGGTGGGGCACACCCTGCGGGCACTGCTTCCGCGAGGAGAAGGACTCGAAGTGCGCGATTCCGGAGCCACCCGGAACGAGCCGCTGGCCCCCGCAGTCCTGACCTACAGGGATGCCAGAGGTTCCGGTCAGGTGTCCGCCTCGGTCGGCCGGCTCCCGGTGCGTGTCTCCCAGCAGCACTCGCAGTGCCCGGACCTTTCCGAACACCCCTACAGCCGATGCACTCTGACGCGGCTGGAGGACGGCGCCACACTCATCCTCGACAAGTCTCCCGTCGACGAGGCCAAGCCGTCCGCGGGGCAGCGGTGGACGGCGGTGCGCACCGATCGGGACGGCGGCCAGGTCGCCGTCTCGGAGTCCAACACGAGCAGCGACAGGAGTTCCTCTCCCAGCCGGCCGACTCCGCCGCTCAGTGGACGGCAGCTCACCGACATCGCCACCTCGGCCCGGTGGAAGCCCGTACTGGCCGCGATGCCCCCGCCCCCCCGGGGGTCCTCGCCCGTGTCCTCCTTCCAGTACCTGCCCCCCGCGAAGATCACGGACATCATCAGCCGGTCGGTGCCCCGTGGCCTGCGCACGGCCGACAGAGGCGGAGCGGCGGGCTACGGGCATCTCACCGTGGACGACGGCCGGGGCAGGTGCCTCGTCGCAGTCACCGTCCAACAGTGGAAGCCAGGCGACGAGGCCTTGGAGAAGATCTTCAAGGGTTCCGCCAGGGAGGCGGGCGGAACCCGTGTGAAGATCACGCGGAGCCACCCCGAGAAGGGCGGAGAGGGAGCCGTCGAATGGTCGGTCGACACCTGGGGGCCCGATGGGCTGCGCGTCGCCGTCAGCGAACTCAACACCAACGCGTACAGGCTTCCGGGCACGCGCCGTGACCCGGCACTCGGTGTCGGCCGGCTCAAGGAAATCGCACTGTCCGACGCATGGCGTGCCGCGCTTTCAGCGGAGGACGCCGCGCGAAATCGCCGGTGACGCTGGTCGATCGCGAAGCGAGCACGGCCGGCGGCAGCCGCACAAGCCACGCACCGGCCTCAATGGAATCGGCCGAGCACGTGAACCTCAGTGCGAACGCTTTCCGTGTTTCCAATGAAGTCCTGCTCGGAGAAACCGCCTGAGCAGGATCACAACCTGATGGCCCATCTTGGGCATCTACCTGCCGGAGGTTGAACATGCGTTTGCTGAACCGAGCCAAGTCACTGGGCGCTATGGCCGTGATCGCTTCTGCGGTGAGCCTGGCCTCGATCACCCTTGCCACGCCGGCCACAGCCGCATCGGCGGCCACGGGGTGGTCGTTGTGCCGGGACTACTACCTCCAGAACTGCGAGTGGTGGTCGGTCGGCAACGACCCCTACTCGGCCGACCTCGGCAAGGGAGACAACTCGAGTTCAGGGGACTACTACATGCAGGACGCGATCTCCTCGATCCAGATCCAGGGCGCCAAGACTCTCTATACGTGGAACGACAACAACTTCAAGGGAATCCAGGGCGTTTTCCAGAACAACTACACATGGAACGTCCTCAACTACCCGTACAACGACGCGATCTCCTCGATGCGCACCTGGGGCTAGCGGCTGACGGTTCCCATCACTACGGGCCCGTGAGGGGCGGGCGCGTGTGATGACGCCGGCTGCCTTCTCCCGGACCGGAGACCGACCCCCGCTCCGGGCCGCTCCTCGGGTGGGGCCGACCGGGTTCCCGGCCGGCCCACCGCCGTCCTCGCAGTGTCGGCCCCACCTGTGGGGCATCGAGCGGCGGATCGAGCAGGCACGCCGGCAGGCCCCGGCCTTGGAGGATCCCGGCGAAGATGGATGAGGGCGGCGAACTGTTGATCCGGTCGCCCGGCTGGGACCCACCGGTCACTATCGCCCGCGGCGGGCTCTCGATGCACCGCGGGTGGCTGGGTAGGGTCGTGGTATGCCGAGCCGGAGAGGTAGTTGTATGGCCATCGAGATCGTGATCGCGCAGACGACCATCGACGACGAGGACCAGGCGAAGGCGCTGGCACGGGGCGCGGTCGAGAGCAAGCTGGCGGCGTGCGCCCACATCGACGCGCCGTTCACGGCCTTCTACCGGTGGAAGAACGAGATCGAAACTGCTCAGGAATGGCGGGTCTCGTACAAGACGACCACGGATCGGCTTCCGGAGCTGGAGGCCTGGGTGGCCTCGAGGCACACGTACGACGTTCCTGAATGGATCACCCTCCCCGTGACCGGCGGGTCGGAAGCGTACCTGTCCTGGGTTGTCGAGGAGACGGCTACGGCCTGACATCGGGTAGCCGTGCGGCGGCCTTCGCGTGCAGCATCTGCCGTGCCGGGCCTCATGGGCATCGGCTCGGCTGGTCCGACTGACGGGGCCGTCATCGGAGGCGACATGCCCGATCGACATGTATATGTCCCTCATGCGCATACGTGTGTATTGCGAACATGGCTGAGTCGGTACCTGCGCGTACGTGCCCTCCATGAACGCGCGCCCGATCCCCCGTGCGGTGTGAATCGCCCGGGTCTGTTGGAGGCTCGATTCCCTGAGAGAGGATCGAGTTCATGGCCCGTCCTTCCCCTTACTCTGCTGAGCTTCGTGAGCGCGCGGTGCGCATGGTCGCGGAGGTCCGTCCCAACTACCCCACGGGGTGGGCCGCGATGAAGGCGGTGGCCGCGAAGCTGGGTATCGGTGCCGCCGAGACAGTGCGGACGTGGGTCCGCAAGGACCAGGTCGAGGACGCCGGTCATCGGCCCGGTGTGACGTCGGAGGAGGCCGCGGAGATCAAGCGGCTGAAGGCCGAGAACGGGGTGACGCCGAGGTGAGCCCAGAAGCCGCCAATAGTTGATCTTGGAGCCTCTGGCGGGCAGCCGCCGAGGCAACCCGGTTCAACCCCGTCTGC
>NZ_JBSFLQ010000062.1:0-27636 GCF_053599115.1 Streptomyces sp. NPDC001020
GATCCCGACAACGCGGCGTGGGGGTCCCCCCTGCTCGAAGAGCTTGGGGGAGTGCCGTGCCAGGCGTCGCGGGGCAGGCGGGACTTTCGAAACACACCCTAGGACCGGTATCGGAAGATGATCCGGCCGCGGGTCAGGTCGTACGGGCTGAGTTCCACGAGGACCCGGTCGTACGGCAAGATCTTGATGTAGTTCTTCCGGATCTTCCCGCTGATGTGTGTGAGCGCGGTGTGCCCGTTCTGGAGCTCCACCTTGAAGGTGGCGTTGCGCAGGCACTCGACGACAGTGCCCTCGACTTCGATTCCCTTCGCTGTTCTAGCCAAGTTCTCTCACTTCTCCGTTCGGTGACTTCGTGTCTTGTACGTGCGTGTGATGGGTGAAGGGTCAGCGATGGATCAACTCCAGGTTGCTGCTCACCCGTTGGGCACCGGCGCCTTCGAAGAGTGCCAGCGCCGCTTCGTTGGATTCGTTCACTTCGGCCCATGCCGTCGCGGTCCCGGAGCGGTGCAACGAAACCAGCGCGTGGGCCAGCAACGCCCGGGCGACACCGCGGCGTTGCCGGTCGGCCCGGACTGCGATCAGGCCGATCCGTGGCTGTCGGGTCAGCGGTGACACCCGGATCAGTCCCACGTACTGATCGGACTGAGCTGCTACCGCATACTTCGACGGGTCCAGCAGGGTAGTCCCGTCCGGGCGGGGAAGCACCTCAGCCGGCATCGACTGCCATCCAACGGTGGCCTCGACCGCGTCGCGAATCGCACGGTCCAGCGTGCGCAGAGGGCCCTCCTGCGCTTCACCGGCGGGCACTATCGTCACATCCGACGGCGACTGCACGGAGTTGAGCCCCGTGATCCGCGGGTCGGTGGGCACGAGGTACTCCCACTCGCGGCGTCGGGCCGCGAAGCCTGCTCGCTCCCAACGGGACGTCAAGTCGAGGTCGGCTTCGTCGACCACCGTGTACATCGGGGTCGGCAGGTCCGCCAGCATCGCGGCGGCGAGTTGGTCGAAAACCACATCGTGCCAGGAGTCGATGCTGATGAAGAGCCGCCCGTCGGGCCTGTGCGACGCGTCACCGCGGCCGACCACCTGGCCGTTCTCCACGGCGTGCCATTGCTTCTCCGCGACCCGCGTGATCACTACCGTGTGATCGCCCATGTCAGAAGTGAAGTGTACAGAGTTCATAGGTTGTCGCCTTCCGGAAATGCCTAGTCGTTGAGGCACTCCCGGCGACACCTACGTCAGTCGCCCACCGTGACGAAAAGGGGGAGCACCCACATGGGTACAGCGTTCATGGGTGTCACCTCCTTGCGGCCTGTCACGTTCTCCCGCACGCTATCAACCGGGGTCAGCCCGCTCAATCCCTTTTCCCGCTCCTGGGCGCTGTAGGGCTCCTGGGGCGCCGACAGGCGGCGCTCCCGGTCAGTCCGTCGCCGGCCACACTTCGGGTCCGCCGCCGTGCCACTCGATCATGGGGGACATGGCCACGTCCAGTTCGTCCAGGCCCTCCAGGCCGGCACGCTGTAGGAAGACCGACAGGTCGTGCAGGCTGAACGCCGTGCCCAGGGCGTCGCCATCGATCCGGACAGGTCGACCGCCGCCCTCATCGGGGTGGTCCACGATCACACGTCGCTCAGCCATGTCACCAGCCTCCCGCGCGGAACGCTTCACCGCACCTAGAAGGCGGCTGTCAGTGGGTGCGCATACGGTGAGACCGCTGCCTGCCGCTACCGCTGCTGCGCGACAGGCAGCGTGCTGCGCACGACAGGGCCCCGGCCGTTCTGCTCGGCCGGGGCCTGCGCGGTGTGACGGCGCCGCGGGGGTCGAAGGGGGCCGAGGTGCCACGCGGGCGCGCGTCCTCCCTCACTCCGAGCGTCCTCAGCGCTCCGCCGTCACCGGCCGGGTGGAGGCGCGCGGCAACAGCTTGGCCGGGACGAGGCGGTGTTCGGGCCCGTCCCCGGTCGGCGGCCGGCGTATCACGTCGATCAACAGCTCGGCCGCCTGTCTGCCGATCTCCTCGGGTGCCAGGTCGAGCGCGGTCAGTTCCGGGCGCGCGCTGCGCGCGAACTCCCCGTCGGCACCCACCACGATCTGCACGTCGTCGGGGACGCCGAGGCCGAGTTCACGGCAGACGGCGAGGGTGGCGAAGCCGAACTTCTCCATGACGACGTACAGGGCGTCGGGCCGGTCGGGGCGGCTGAGCAGGCGGTGTGCGGCGGCGGTGGAGTCGGTTCCGGACTCGGCCCGGTCCATGAGCACGGGGCGGCCGGTGCGCCCGCACCAGTCGCGGTAGGCCTCGGCCGCGTCCTCGTCGTAGGACTGGCCGGTCGATCCGGTCAGCAGTCCGATGCGACGGGCGCCGGTTGCGGCGAGATGTTCGAGGGCGGCGACGGCACAGGTGGACAGTTCGTTGTCGACCCAGGGGAAGGCGTCCTTGCGGGACAGGTCGCGGCCGGTGGTGACCACGGGGACACCCATGCCGGAGAGACGGGTCAGCAGCGGATCGTCGGTGAGCGGGTCGATGACGATGGTGCCGTCCAGCGGCAACGACTCGAAAGGGTGCCCGTCCAGCGACGGCGGAACGAGCACGAGGGAGTAGTCGTGCGCCATCGCCGTCCACGTTGCCGCGTTCACGATCTTCACGAAGTATTCGATGTCGGTGATGCCGCCTTCGACGGCGGTGCGGTGGGTCAGGCCGAGCAGCCCGGTGCGGGCGCCGCGCAGCCCGCGCGCGTTGGGGTTGGCGCGATAGCCGATCTCCGCGGCGACGGCGAGGACCCGCTCGCGGGTCTCGGCGCCGACCCGGCCGACCCCGTTGAGCGCGTGAGAGGCGGTGGTGACGGAGACGCCGGCCCGGCGGGCGACCTCGCGCAGCCCGCCCCCCTTGGGCGCGCCCGACGTACGGGAGGCGCGTGCTTCCCGAGCTGCTCCCAGGCCCGTCGGCCCTGTGACATCTGGCATGGCAGAGAGCTTACCGGTTGACTGCCAAAACGTTTAGGCATTACCGTCCCCCACGTTGCCAAAACGTTTGGGCAAATGCCTCCGCGAATACTCCGGGGCGCGCCCCGCGGGCTGCCAACCCCTCGCACACCGTCGTGCACCGCTTGTTCCGGCCTTGCCGGACCTCCCCGTACATCCCCCGTCCCGTCCCTCCAGGCCGGGACGCGAGTCCGCAAAGGACGCCTGCCGACCATGGCCGAGGCCACTACCGTCGCCCCGCCCGGATCCACCCCGTCCGCCGAAGCCACCGCCTCCGTCTTCACGGTGGAGCAGCGCGGCATCGACGCGGTACCTGCCGAGGAGCGCCAGGGCGGGCCGAGCCGGCTCCTCGGCCTCTGGGCCGGGACCAACACCACCGTCTTCACGGTCGTCTACGGGGCGCTCGTCGTCTCCTTCGGCCTGTCCTTCCGGTACGCGGTCGCACTGATCGTCGCCGGTAACGTGCTGGGCTTCGCCGTCACCGGGCTGACCAGTCTCCAGGGCCCGCGCACCGGCACCTCCACGCACTCGATCTCACGGGCCGCCTTCGGTCTGCACGGCGGGCGGATCCCGGCGCTGTTGAGCTGGGTGATGCTCGTCGGATTCGAGGCGGGCGGCATGGTGCTCATCGTGCTCGCCGGTCTCGCGCTGCTCGACCAGGCCGGAATCACCACAGACACACCCGTGAAGCTGCTGGTCGTCGCCGGTGCGGCGGGGCTGCAGATGCTGCTGCCGCTGGCCGGTTACCACCTGATCATGAAGGTGCAGAAGTACTTCGCCTGGATCTTCGCCGCGATGTTCGCGGTGATGGGAATCCTCGTGGCCCCCAGGGCCGACTTCGGCGCCCACGGCCAGGCTCCCTCGCTGGTGACCGTCTCCCTGGTCCTCGCCATGGTCACCGCCTCCGGCGGCCTGTCCTGGGCCGACATGGGCAGTGACTACTCGCGCTATCTGCCCGCCCGCTCCGCTCCCCGCAAGGTGTTCGCGTGTGCCGCGCTCGGCGGCATGGTGCCCAACATCCTCCTGCAGATCCTCGGCGCCGCCGTCGCCACCGCGACCACCAACGCCGCGGACCCGATCTCCGGCCTGCCGGAGCTCCTGCCCGGCTGGTTCACCACCCCGTACCTGCTGCTCGCGATCGTCTCCCTGCTCGCGGTGAACACCACCGACATGTACTCCTCGGGCCTGAACCTGCTGGCCGTCGGCCTGCCGATCAAGCGCTGGATGGTCGTCTTCATCGACCTGTCGCTGTGCACCGGCATCACGCTGTGGGCGGTCTTCTCCGCCGACTTCTACACCCTGCTGTCCAAACTCGGGCGACACCATGGACCACGGGACCGCGGCGGAGAACGGCTTCACCGGCGTCGGCCTGGACTCGGACGAGGCGGGCAACCCGCCGGTGAAGTTCCGTGAAGTCTTCGCCCGGGCGCGCGCCGAGGGCTTCCGGCTGACGATGCACTGCGACGTCGACCAGAAGAACTCGACGGAGCACATCCGCCAGGTCATCGAGGAGATCGGCGTCGACCGCATCGATCACGGGGTGAACGCCCTGGAGGACCCGTCCCTGATAGAGCGGATCCGCACGCGCGGCCTGGGCCTGACGGTGTGTCCGATCTCCAACGCGCATGTCACCGACGGCATGAAGGCCGCCGAGATCCGTGCCCTGCTCGACCAGGACGTGAAGGTGACGGTCAACTCCGACGACCCCGCGTACTTCCCGGGCTATGTCGCCGAGAACCTGGCCGCCCTGCGCGAGCCCGCGGCGCTCTCCGATGCCGACCTGGTGCGTCTGCAGCGCAACGCGATCGAGATCTCCTGGGCGGCCCCCGCCGTGCGCGAGGAGTTCCTCGCGGAGCTGACCGCCTACGCGAAGCACGGCACCGCCTGACATCTCTCCGGCGCGGACGTCGGTGAACTCGCCCTCGGCGGCGAGCACATGCACTGCCCGGGCGCCCAGTCAGCGTGCGCCCGGGCAGTCTTGCCCGGTTTCTTCCTTGTCGCACCGTCCGTTGTGCGCAGTGCCGAGAACCGAACCTTGCGCTCAGTGGCCATGATCGGCGCTATGGGGCAGAGTTACCCTGCCCGCCGGCCGCCCAGCCGCATTACGCGGACGGCGGCCTCCCACCCAGCGAACGACGTGACCACCGCGAACCGGTGCGGGTCGTTGCCGATGCCAGAGCCCGCGCCCGGCGCGGGGCGAAGCGGAAGGAGCACAAGGAACGGAATGGGCTTCAGCCGGATCATCCCTCCTCAGGGACCCTCGCGGAAACTGGCCTTGGCGCAGCTGACCAACTCCGTGGGCGACGGCGCGTACTACGTCTGTTCGGCGCTGTACTTCAGCCGGATCGTCGGGCTCTCACCGACCCAGATCGGTGGCGCGCTCACCCTCGGCTGGGCCCTCGGAGCCGTCGCGGGGGTACCCCTCGGTCATCTCGCCGACCGACGCGGCCCACGTGGTATCGCGATCCTGATGTCCGTGGCGACGGGCGTGGCCGTGGGATCCTTCCTCTTCGTGCGTTCCTACCCGGCGTTCCTGGTCGCGGTGGTTGTGTACACGTGCTGCCAGTGCGGTCTCGCGGCGGCACGCCAGGCGTTGCTGGCCGGGCTGGTCGAGCCGGCGCGGCGCACGGAGACGAGGGCGTACCTGCAGTCCACGGTGAACGCCGGCCTCGCGCTCGGTGCGGCGCTCGGCGGTATCGCCCTGCAGATCGACACGGAGGCGTCGTACCTGACGGCGCTGGCGATGGACGCGGTGAGCTTCGTACTGGCGGCCGGGGTACTGCAGCGGCTTCCGGTTCTGCCGGCGAGGACGGGAACGGACGGCCGGCCGGGGGAGTCGAGCCTCTCCGTGCTCCGGGACCGGTCCTATGCTCTCGTCTCCCTCCTGAACATGGTGATGCTGCTCTACATGCCGCTGCTGAGCGTGGTGTTGCCGTTGTGGATCGTGCAGCGCACCGAGGCGCCGGGCTGGACCGTCTCGGCGTTGCTGGTACTCAACACGGTGAGCGTGGTCCTCTTCCAGGTGCGGATGGCCGCCCGGGTGACGGGGCTGCGGTCCGCGTCCCGTGCGGTACGGCACTCCGGCGCCGTGATGCTACTGGCCTGCGGTTGCTTTGCCCTGTCCGCCTCGGGTACGTCGGCCTGGGCCGCGGTGACTGTGCTCCTTGTCGCGGCCTGCGTCCAGGTGGTCGGCGAGATGCTGCTCGGCTCGGGTTCCTGGGAGATCGGCTTCGCGTTGGCCCCGGCCGACAAGCAGGGGCAGTACCAGGGCTTCTACGGCGCGGGGACAGCCGTCGCCCGCCTGATCGGCCCGTTGCTGCTGACCGCCCTCATCTTGTCCTGGGGCGAGGCGGGCTGGCTGGCGCTCGGCGCCCTCTTCCTCACCGCGGGCGCGGCGATGGCACCGGCCGTCCGCTGGGCAGCGAACAGCCGCCCGGGCGCCGCGCCCCGGACCACCACCACCGAGCCATCGGACCCCCGTCTGGAAGCCCACCGCTGACGGTCCAGTCCGGCGCCGCTGGTCACGTGGTAACCGGAGGATGCTCTGCCTTCAGGCTTGGGTGAGGGATTTTCAGGTTCGGTGTCGGCGGGAGACGACATGCTGCCGGCTTGATCGCCTCCGCCCGACATGCGAATTGCGTACATGCGACCTACTTACGGAACGGAACATGGGAAACATTTCGGTCAGTCACGAGGTGCCGTATTACTCACAGTGGGAGTCAGCCGAGCTCGTTCCCGATCTGCTGTCCGGCCGCGTCAAGGCCGAAGACGACCCGCTCTGGCGCCGTTCAGGGGCGGACACCGCTGCGGATTACGCCTTCTGGTCCTGGCGTATCTGCGGAATGGCCTGTCTGCGCATGGCCCTGGAACACTGGGGCCTGAAGTCCCCTGATCTCGTGACGCTGGCCCAGGAGTTCCTGGACGCCGGCGCGTACGTACGCCGTGCGGATGGTGTGGACGGCCTCATCTACGCTCCGTTCGCCGAATACGCGGCGAAACGGTGGGAGATCGAGGCCGAGGTTCACGGGAGGCTGACGCCCGAGGCGATTCCGGGTTTCCTGAGAGACGGAAAGCTGGTCATGCTCTCCGTCCACCCCTCGATTCGAGAGCCGGACACTACGCCACCAAGCCGCGGTGGGCACCTGGTGCTCGCTGTCGGCTGCTCGCGCGACTACCTGCAGATCCACAATCCGTCGGGGCTGCCCGGCGTTTCCCAACGCTTCGCCGAGGTGCCATGGCAGGTGCTGCCCCGGTTCTTCGCCGAGCGGGGCGTCACACTGGCGAGAGCAGATCGGCAGCCGGGCTCGGGACGTTGACCGGAAAGTCGACGCTGTCGACATCTTCCGAAGGAGTGACCACTGGACGCAATCGATGCTCGGGTGCAGACCCGTCTCTCGGTAGACGGCATGCGTACGCGTCAGGCCGAGGCGGGCGGTGGTGCGGTTGACGGTGTCGATACCGACCCGCCCCAGCAGCAGGTCGGCTGAGGCGTTGTCGCTGACGGCCATCATCAGGTAGGCGATGTCACGCAGGGACATGCGGACGGGGTCGAGCATGGCGGCAAGGCCCGTGGGGCCGGAGATGCGGTCGGTCGGGCGCGCACTCGATCTGTTCGCGGAGATCCAAGTGCCCTGCCGCGGCCAGCTCGTGGAGAGCGATGAGCAGGCAGAGCTTGTGGACGCTGGCGGTGCACACCGGCTGGTCCGCGCCGACGTCGATCTGCGCGCCGGAGTCGATGTCCAGGGCGTGCAGTCGGCCGGTGACACTGGCTTCGGCGAAGGCCGTGTGAATGCGGCTGAGGGCGTCGGTCAAAGCCAGTACTCCGATGCGGGACGAAGGTGCAGCGGCCGTGAGGGTACGTCGGTGGTCGCGTCGGCTGTCGTGCGCAGCGCGTGCGTGGCCGCTTCCGTGAAGGCGCTGACGACGGCATCGCCGCGGCCCTTGGGCCAGGCGACGGAGTGCCGCCAGGCCAGTGGGGCGTCGGCGAGCGGGCGCCATACGACGCCCGAGTCGAGGCTTGAGCCGACGTCCGCGTGCCGGTCGCCCATCTCCGCGGGTTGCGCGTCGCGCGGGCCGAAGGCGACGGCGTTGGCGGACAAGACCAGGCCGCGGACGAAGCTGGCGCCCTGGCCGTGCCGGACGGCGCCGGGGGTGTAGCCATTGCGGGCACACGCGGTCAGCAGGTCGTCGTACAGCGCCGGGGCGTCGGCACGAGGGAAGAGGATGAGGTCGTATCCGGCGAGAGAGGTGAGCGGCACCTCGTCGAGTTCGGCAGCCGCGGCGGTGCGCCGCAGCAGCACGCCCAGCTCACGCCGCAGCACCGGGCCCAGCTCCAGACCGGAGACATCGCACGGGTGGTGAACGATCCCGACGTCCAGGTCGTGTGACGCGAACCGGGCGAGCTGCTGGCTGTCCGACCTGCCCGGTGACATCGGCGCGAAGACCGGCACCGCCGAAGTGTCCGACGACGAACCCAACAACGGATGGCTCGTCGCCTACCGCGGGAACGTGGCCGTGGCGTGCGTCGTGGAGCGCGGCGTCACCGGTGGCGGCTCCGCCGGCCTCATCGTGCACAGCCTGCTGGCCACTGTTCCGGCCGATGCCTCGTGAAGGGAATCGTGGTCCGAGCCGGGTGCACTGCCCGGCAACGGTCAGTCGCGGGGCAGGAGGAGGCGGGAGAGGGCGGCGGTGGCGAGGAGAAGGGCGGCCACGGTGAGGAGGCCGAGACGCATGCCCGGGAGGGAGAAGCCGCCGCCGGGGCCGGAGAGCAGGCCACCGAAGAGGGCGACCGCGAGCGCACCGCCGGTCTGACGGAGGGCGTTGAGCAGCCCCGAAGCTGTTCCCGCGCGCTCTTTGGGGACAGCGTCCATCAGCAGCGCGGTCAGCGCGGGCACCGTGAGCGCTCCGCCGATACTCAGCGGCAGCAGGAGGACCAGCACCAGCCACAACGGGGTGTGCGCGGCCAGCGGCAGCATGGCCAGCATCGCTGCGGTGAAGACCAACTGCCCGGCGACGATCACGGGTCGCCGTCCGATCCGCTCCGCCAGCCGCGGCGAGACCAGGTTGGTCGCCGTCACCACGGCCGACATCGGGACGAACATCAGTCCGGCCGTGATCGCCGACATCCCGCGCAACTGCTGGTAGTACAGCCCGAGGAGAAAGATCCCACCGTAGAAAGCGGCGTTGACGGCGAAACCGACCGCGAGCGGGACAGACACCTCACGGCTCGTCAGGATGTTGAGGGGCACCATCGGTTGGCGGTGCCGGGCCTCGACCACGCGGAAGGCGTACGCGCAGACGACGGCAAGCACCCCGGCAGCCAGCACCGGGCCGCTGGTCCAGCCCAGGTGGCCGCCCTCGATCACGGCGAAGGCCAGTCCCGCCAGGGCCAGTACCGCGGTGAGCTGGCCGCCGCCGTCCAGCGCGGCGGGCCGGCGCGGGGAACGCGACACTCGGACCAGCAGACCGAGGATGAGCACGCCCACGGGAAGGTTGAGCAGGAAGACCGCGCGCCAGCCGGCCGAGTCGGTGAGCAGCCCGCCCAGTACCGGGCCCGCGGCCATCGCGACCGAGC
Organism: Streptomyces sp. NPDC001020; assembly: GCF_053599115.1. Lineage (NCBI taxonomy): Bacteria > Bacillati > Actinomycetota > Actinomycetes > Kitasatosporales > Streptomycetaceae > Streptomyces > Streptomyces sp. NPDC001020. Next base: position 9,551 of record NZ_JBSFLQ010000062.1, read on the forward strand.
CGCCGACGGTCCACAGCGCGATGGCGCGGGCGCGTACCCGGGCGTCCTCGTAGGCCTGCCGGATCAGTGCCAGCGACGCCGGCATCACGACCGCGGCGGCGGCGCCCTGCGCCACGCGCGCGGCGACCAGTACGCCGATGCCGGGTGCGAGTGCGCAGCCGAGGGACGCAAGGGTGAACAGCGCCACGCCCCAGGCGTAGGCGCGGCGGGCGCCGGCGCGGTCGGCGAGGGCGCCGGCGGACAGCATCAAGGACGCGAACATCAGGGTGTACGCGTCAACCACCCACTGCAGCCCGGCCATTCCGCCGCTGAGGGAGTCCCGGATCGCGGGCAGCGCGATGTTCACGGCCGAGACATCGATGGTGATCACTGTGAATCCGAGCAGCGAAGCGACCAGCGCGAAGCCGTTCCTCATCTGCCCGGTGGGGACTTCGGCGGGTGGCGCTGTTGCTCGGGCTCGGTCCGGCTGCTTTCGCCGGCGCGTGGGCGCGAACCGCTCGGGAGCGGAGGCAGGGGCGGTGAACGGTGACGGAAGACGGGTGCCCGGCATCGTGAGCTCCTTGGAAGGACGTGTGGTTGAGGGTCGTCAGAGGTGATCGGGCGGGCGGCCGCGATTCCGCCGAGGCCGCGGCCCGGTGTCTCGCACCCCCTGGGCCCCGGCGGCCGAGCCGCCCGCTGCGGGACCAACTCTCCGCCCGCGTGCGGCCACCCGGTAGACCGCGCTGTACCCGGGGTGCCGCGTTCCAGGCCCTGACAGGGCCCCCCACACTCCCCGCGCGCCTGCCACAATGACCGAATGGCAACAGCGGACGCGCGGGGCACCGAACTCGGCAGATACCTGAAGGCCCGAAGGGCGCAGGTCCTCCCCGAGGACGTCGGCCTTCCGGCCGGTGCGGGCCTGCGCCGCACTCCCGGACTGCGCCGGGAGGAGCTGGCCGCGTTGGCGGGTGTGAGCGTCGACTACTACATCCGCCTGGAGCGCGGCCGGGAGACCAACCCTTCCCCGGCCGTCCTGGACGCCCTCGGCCGCGCCCTGCGGCTGCGCGGCGACGGTTACGAACGTCTGCATGAGCTCGCGGAGCTGGCCTCCGGCCGGGTCTCGGAGCTGCCGGTCTGCTCGGACAACACCGTCCGCGACTCGGTCCTGCGAATGCTGGAGTCGGTGCGCCCGTTGCCCGCCTACGTGGTGAGCCGCTACAACCGCGTGCTTGCAGCGAACCTACCCGGCCGGCGGCTGCTTCCCGGACTCTGGGACTGGCCGCAGGACCAGCGCAATCTGACCCGCTATCTCTTCCTTCACCCGGTCGGCCGGACGCTCTACGAGCCGTGGCAGGAGACGGTCGCGCTCTCGGTGGCGCATCTGCGGGCGGTAGCCGGGGCCGACACTGACAATCCCGAGCTGACCGCGCTCGTCGGGGAACTGTTGCTGAAATCGACGGAGTTCGCACGGCTCTGGGAGCGGTACGACGTCTGCGAGCGCGGCGGAGGGCAGAAGTCCTTCCGGCATCCGAAGGTCGGGTCGATGACCTTGACCTACGAGGTCATGCGACTGGCCCGCACCGGCGGCCAGCGGATGGTGGTCTACCAGGCAGCCCCCGGCACCCCGGACGAGGAGGCCATGCTCCGCCTGGAGTCCGCTCACACCCGACCGGAGTCCACGCCCGCGGGCCATCCGGAACCGGCTGCCGAGCCACGTCCCACCCGCTCGCCGTCCCCGGCCCACGCAGGCTGATCCCGACGGGATGCGGTGGTATCGCGCGACGACCGAGCCGATCGGGGCCGCGAGGGTCGACAGCAGGACCAGGTCCGCCTTGGGGTCGACAGCCGTCAGGATCCCGTCGACCAGGGCGAGCGCGGACTGCACACCGGCCCGTCCGAGCGAACGCAGCATCTTCAGCGATCCGCCCGGCAGCCGTCCCCGCGTCTGATCACGTCGGCGAACCCCAGCATCTCGCTTTCCAGACGGCCCCAACTCTCCTTCGTCTGGAACGCCCCGTCCACGAGTACCAGCGGCGCGACGCGCGCCGAATCGCTGCGGACGAACCGCGACTCGCATCGGAAGTCGCCCCATTGATGCCGGGTCACGGCCACCCCGCCCGGGCTCTCGTTTCGACCGGCTTCAGGTACGGTCGCCAACCTCATGAAACCTCCATAGCCCACCGAATGTGGCGCAGTCATCCCGGATCCGGAAGGTCGGAGAGTCCGGTCGAAGGGGGATCGGTAGGAACGGAACTGACAACCGGCTTAGCAATCAAAACTTCTGACAATGTGTGAATGGGGCTGTCAGGGTGGGGCGGGCGAGCGACGACCCGACGATCGGATTCCTCAAGGCGGACGTGGCGCGGTTCCGCGCCGACCTGGAGGAACTGGCCCTGCTCGCCTTCATACGGACCTGCTCAGGGGGGTGTGAGGATGTCGAGCCGGGCGGCGAGGTCGGGGTGGGTGGCGGCCAGGTGGGGGCGGGCCGCGTTCAGGGGGGCGATGAGGTCGGCGGGGTCGTCGTGGGCGAGGGCCGCGTGGAGCTCGCCGAGCGGGCGGCGAGCGGCGGGGGGAAGGTCGGTGAGGGCGGTGATCTGGCCGGCGAGGCGGCGCAGGTCGGCGGCGTTGGCGCGGGCCCAGATGGCGGTGGTGCGTTCGGCGGCCCGGGCCTGGCGGGTGGCCGTCACGCGTTGCTCGCCGGTGGTCCCGGCGGGGCCGGGGCGGCCGCGCAGGTAGCGGCGTTCGGCGGCCTGACGGCTGGCGACGCCAAGGGGATGGGCGAGGTCGGCCCAGCTGGCTCCCGCGTCCCGGGCCGTTTCGATCAGACCCGTCTCCCATCCAGCGAGTTGCTCGCGCACCTGCCGCAGCAGCAGCAGGGAGGCCAGTGCCTGCTCCGGCCCGGGACCGGGCCCCTCGGGCGTGTCCGGGGACTCTCGCCGGGCGTCGCGCAGGGCGTCGTCTATGGCGTGCAGGGCCGCCGCAGCGGCGAGGAACGACGCGGGGCTATGGGCGTTCGTGCTGGTCGTGGGCGGTTGGTCGGCTCCGGTCACGGGCACCTCTCTCAGGTTGTCATCATTTCGACGACGTGACGTTTGTCATCCATTGGATGACATGCTACAACGGTTTCAGTGAGGCGCATTGGCAGCAACTGCCTGAACCTGCTGGAGGTGTTTTCACGATGTTGATGCGCACTGACCCCTTCCGTGAGCTGGACCGGCTGGCGCAGCAGCTGATGGGTCCGGGCACCTGGTCCCGCCCGTCGGCGATGCCGATGGACGCCTACCGCGAGGGCGACGAGTATGTGGTGGCCTTCGACCTTCCGGGTGTCACCGCGGACGCGATCGACATCGACGTCGAGCGGAACATGCTCACCGTCAAGGCCGAGCGCCGGCCGGTGACGAAGGCCGACGACGTGCAGATGGAACTGTCCGAGCGGCCGCTGGGCGTCTTCTCCCGCCAGATCGTGCTCGCCGACACCCTCGACACCGAGCACATCCAGGCCGACTACGACGCAGGCGTGCTCACCCTGCGCATCCCGATCGCCGAGCGCGCCAAGCCCCGCAAGATCTCCATCGGCGTCGGATCCGACCGCAAGGAGATCTCCGGCTGACACCGGCCGGACGGGTGCGGAGGGCGGGCACCTGATCTCCCCCTCAACCCGCTTTCCGCACCCCTCTCGGGCAGTCCGAAGAAGAAGAGGGGTGGCGGTTGAGATGACGTTGCGAAGCGAAGCGTTCCTCGGCCAAGTGAAGGAACGCGGCGAGTACAACACTCTGGAGGAAGCCGAGCGCGCGGCCCGTGTGGTGCTCGCTCTCCTCGGCGCGCATCTCGTCGGCGACGTCCGCGCCCAGCTGGCGGCGCGCCTGCCTGAGGCGTTCGCCCTGATCCTGCTCAACCCGCTGCAGAGCGCCGAGCCGCTGCCCCCGGAGCGGTTCGTCCGGGCAACCGCCGCGTGGATCGAAGGCGCCACCGAGCAGACCGCGGCCTGGGACGTCAGCGCGGTGCTGTCCACCGTTGCCGACGCCGCCGGCGAGGACCTGCTGGGCCAGATCCTGCTCCAGCTCCCGGCCGGCTACGACCTGCTCTTCGGCCGCCCGCAGCCCACCTGACCATGACGGGTGGTGCCGCACCCCCGGCACCACCCCACCCATCCTTGCTTCATGAAAGGCATGCACCGCAGTGATCTCCGACGCGCGCGTACCGCTTGAGCACCAGCAGCCGTACGGGACGGCGTATGAGCAGATGCTGGAGAAGGTCCGCTACGAAGGTGCCTATCCCACCCGCGAGCGGGCCGACGAAGCCGTCAGCTTGGTCCTCGCGGGACTGGGGCGGCAGTTGACCGGCGACGAACGCGTCGATCTCGCCGCCTGTCTGCCCTTGGAGGCCGCCCGCGTGTTCACCGCGCAGATCCCCGACCTTCAGCCCCTGACCGGCTGGGCCTTCGTCGAAGACCTCGCCGCCCGCACCGGCGCCTCCCTGGCCACCACCCGCTGGGACACCGGATCCGTCTTCTCCGCCGTCGCCGCCCACGCCGGCCCCGACCTCATCACCCGCATCCTGGGCCAACTCCCCACCGGTTACGCCCTGCTGTTCGGTCGCGCCGAACTCATCCCCGCCGCGTAGACGGCAAGGTGCGTGCCCGGCCGTCCGTGCTGACGTGCTCCCTTCTGTACGCGTGCAAGAATCGTCGCTCCTGTGCATAAAGTCGCAGGTCAGCGAGTCGATGTTGTCCAGACCATTGACATGTAAGCGCCAGGATGTTGAATTCAGTGTTGCTGTGTTGCGCGACTCCGGTGATTTACGTGATCAATGGAGGACCAGTGACGCCTCGCTCACCCCGTCCCACCGCGCTCGGCGCGGCGGCCATGCTGCTGGCCGGTGGTCTGCTGACCGCCGTGCCAGCCGCCCAGGCAGCCGACAGCGCCCCCGGCACCACCCCGGCGAAGGCCGCGGAGGTGCAGCGGACCGGGGCCATCTCGCCCACCCCGCGGTCCGTGACGAACCGATCCGACCGCATCACCGTCACCCCCACCGTCACCCTGGTGGCGGGCGCGACCTCCGACGAGACCTCCCTCGAAGTCGTGGAGAGCGCTCTGCGCCGGGCCGGTGCCCAGCACGTCGTACGCGGCGACAGACCCGGCAGAAGCGGGCTGACCGTCCACGTCGGCGACTCCGCCGCGCTCGCCGCCCAGCGCATCGACGGCCCCTCCGGACTGCCCGCCGAAGGCTACGTCCTCGGCATCGGCGCCGACCGCATCGTCCTCGCGGGCAAGGACACCACGGGCACGTACTACGCGGCGCAGACCCTGCGTCAGGTGCTGCCGCAGCAGAAGCATCCGGGCGCAGAGGTCGCGGGAATCGCCGTGCGCGACTGGCCCGGTACCGCCCTGCGCGGTGTCATCGAGGGTTTCTACGGCACCCCGTGGTCGCACAAGGCCCGGCTCGACCAGCTCGACTACTACGGCGAACACAAGATGAACATCTACGTCTACTCGCCCAAGGACGACGCGTACCTGCGGGCGAAGTGGCGGGACGCCTACCCTGCCGACCAGCTCGCACAGATCAAGGAACTCGCCGACCGGGCCGCCCGACGGCATGTGGAGTTCACCTACGCGCTCTCGCCCGGCCTGTCCGTCTGCTACAGCTCGGACGCCGACGTCAAGGCGCTGGTCGACAAGTTCCAGACGATCTGGGACATCGGTGTACGGACCTTCGCCGTGCCGCTCGACGACATCAGTTACACCGACTGGAACTGTGCCGAGGACAAGGCGAAGTGGGGGACCGGCGGCGCGGCGGCCGGCGCGGCTCAGGCGTATCTGCTCAACCGGGTCAACAAGGAGTTCATCGCCACTCACCCGGGTGCTCAGCCCCTTCAGATGGTCCCCACCGAGTACTACAACGTCTCGGCGTCGCCGTACAAGAAGGCGCTGTCCGAGCAGCTCGACTCCGATGTCCTCGTGGAATGGACCGGTGTCGGCGTCGTCGCCCCGACCATGACCGTCGCCCAGGCCGAGGAAGCCCGCACGGCCTTCGGTCACCCGATCCTGACGTGGGACAACTACCCCGTGAACGACTACGCGACCGACCGGCTGTTGCTCGGTCCGTTCAACGGACGGGAGAAGGGGCTCCCGGGCAGGCTGGCCGGAATCACCGCCAACCCGATGATCCAGCCGTACGCCTCGAAGATCGCGCTCCACACCGTCGCCGACTACGCGTGGAACGACACCGCTTACGACCCCCGCACCTCCTGGATCCAGGGGATCAAGGAGTACGCGGGCGGTGACCCCCGTACCGAGAAGGCGTTGAGGGCCTTCGCCGACGTCAACTACAGCTCGGCCCTGAACAGCGACCAGGCGCCCGACCTGGCCGCGGAGTTCGACGGCTACTGGAAGTCCGGTGACGCGGCCCGCCTCACCTCGGCGCTCGGCACGCTCGGCGATGCTCCTGGCCGGCTGCGCGGCAGCCTCCCGGACCGGGGCTTCGTCGCCGACGCCGGCCCCTGGCTGGACGCGACCAAGTCCTGGGCCACCGCTGCGCGTACGGCCCTGCGCATGGTCGAGGCGGCCCGTGCCGGAAAGGGCGCACAGGCGTGGGAGCTCCGTCAGCAACTGCCCGCACAGGTCGCTGCGGCGAAGTCCTTCACCTACACCGGTCTCGACGGCCGCAAGGTGCCGGTCGTCGTCGGCGACGGGGTGCTGGACCGGTTCATCGACGCGGCGAACGCGGAGTACGACCGGATACTCGGGATCAGCGGTCGGCCCACGGCGTCGACCACCCTCGGCACGTGGCAGAGCAACGCCCCGGCGCGGATGCTGGACGGCGACGACTCCACCTACTTCTGGAGCGACAGGGCGCCCGCCGCCGGTGACGGGATCACCGTGGACCTGGGCCGGACGCGGGACATCGGCGACATCACCCTGGCCATGGCCAAGCCCACGAGCCCCAACGACTACCTGCACGAGGGCGTCCTCGAGTACTCGGTGGACGGGCAGAACTGGCGGCAGCTCACCGCCTTCGCCGGAAAGCCGGACGTCACCGCTACGGTGCCCGCCGGAACGAAGGCGCGCTACGTGCGGGCGCGGGCGACCGCGGGCCAGGAGTACTGGCTCGTCGTGCGCGAGTTCCACGTTGCGACCGAGGACGGGGCGGTGACCGGAGGGCCGCCGGCCGCCGCCGGTTCCTCGCTGCGCGCGGCGTCCGACGGTGACCTGGGCACCGTCTACCGGGCGGCACGGGCCCCGGAGGCCGGGGAGGCACTGGAGGTGGGGCTTGTACACGCGGGTCCCGTACATTCCGTCACCGTCCTGCGGCCGACCGGGGCCACCGGCCGCGGCGATGTCCAACTGCGCGGCACCGACGGAAAGTGGCAGACCATCGGTGCGCTGGACGGCCCGTACACCAAGGTGTCCGCAGGAGGCAGGTCGGCCGACGCGGTACGCCTCCTGTGGGGCGCGGGAACGGCGGCGCCGCAGGTCGCCGATGTGGTGGTGACCGGCCAGGACTGAATCCGTCCCGCGTTGTCGGCGGGGCCGGGACGCGGGCGCCGCACGGCCCCGCCTGCCGACCCCGCCCGGATCCTGAACGCGCCCGGTCCGGCCCGCAGCACCTCGGGCCGGACCGGGCGCGTCCATGCGCGCGGCGTGCAGGAGTTCTCCGACATCGTCGACCCGTCGACGCCCGAGATCCCGAAGTGGCGGGACACCGAACTGGGCTGACCGCTCTCACGCTCCGATCCCGCCGGTGTGTCCCGCGGCCGGCATTCGAGCAGCGCAGAGGGGCCCTTGGCCGGCGTGGCGCCGGCCAAGGGCCCCTCACTCGGTCGACCTACGTCAGCCGTCGTTCTCCGCCGACGGGATGTAGGCGCCCGGCACGTCCTTCGGTGCGAAGATCTTGTCCTCGCCCGGATACGGCTTCTTCCACCCGTGCGACTCGTACCACGTGAAGTGGTTCATCTGCGCGGGGTTGGCGAAGTCGGGCACGGCGTGGGGTCCGGTCAGTCGCTGCTGCGACTTCCACTTCGCCCATGTCGCCGCGAGCTCCTGCTTGTCCGCCGGCACCTTCGTCGACGGCACCGCCGCCGCGCTGGGGTTCTGCGGCGCCGGGGTGTCCACACCGCAGGACGGAGGGGTTTTCAGGCCGTCGGTCAGCGCGGTCCGGTTGGGCAGCGCGTTGAACGGGGTGAAGTCCGCCTTCTGCGTGAACGCGGCCCGCATGGGGCTGGCCGCACTGTCCTTCTGGTTCATCGGACGGACCCCGAGGATCTGCTCGATGGTCCGGACCATCGTGATCTGGGAGTAGTAGTGGCTGTCGACGACGCCGCGCTTGGCCCAGGGGCTGATGATCTGGACCGGGGCACGGTGGCCGTCGACATGGTCGAGGCCGGCCTGGGAGTCGTCCTCGAGGATGAAGATCGCCGAGTCCTTCCAGTACGGGCTGTGCGAGATCTTGTCCACGATCTTGCCGGTCGCCAGGTCGTTGTCCGCGACCTGAGCGGGCCCGTTCGCCGGTCCGCCGGTGTGGTCACTGGAGAGCCAGAACATGTTCAGGTTCGCCGGCCCGTTCTTCTCGAAGTCGCGCTTCCAGATCTCGTACCGGTAGACATCCGGGATGCTGGTGTCGAACTTCGGGAAGCCATGCACCGACACGTCGTTGAGCGACGGGATCGGCGAGGACGAGTGGAGGGGGTAGGCGGTGTCCTGCCCGGTCGCCGCCATGTTCTTGGCGTCGCAGTACAGGTTCTGCCAGCTCGCGCCCGACGGCTTGGTCAGGAACTGCTGGAACTCGCCGAAGTTGCGCACGGACTTGCCGGCCGCCTGCGCACCGGTCCACAGGAAGCCGGTCCGCTGGTGGCCGAGAGCGTCGTCCTCGGTGTCGTAGCTGCGCTGGTACGCCCCGGCAGTGGACTCGGTGTACTCGGGGTTGTCGGCCTGCATCAGCCAGTTGTGACCCTCGGCGGAGTTCGTGCCGATGTCGTACGTGTTGTCGTACAGGCCGAACTGCCGAGCCATCGCGTGCAGGTTCGGCGTCACGTTCTCGCCGAACTCCGCCAGCGCCGGGTCGCCGTTGCCCTCCGGGATGTCGCCGAAGACCTGGTCGTAGGTCCGGTTCTCCTTGACGATCATGAAGACGTGCTTGATCGTCGAGGGGTCGCCGATCCGCTCCGGGACCGGCACCGGCTTTGTGTTGTCCTTGCCCTTGGACAGCTTGACCGAGCCGCCGTTCCAGCCGTTCTGCTTGAAGACCTTGGCCGTCTCGGACTTGATGTCGCGGTCGCTCGGCAGCGTGAACCGCTGAAGGCTCGACGTCGTGTCGTGGGTGGCGTGTCCGGCCGGGTTGTTGGGGCGACGGGCGTCGATGCCACGGGTGTTGGACACGACGATCTGATCGCCGACGGCGGCGATCTCCGCGGGGAAGTAGTCCGTGGGAAGCAGGCCGACATAGCTGACCGGCTCCTGCGGGGACGTGTACCGGTAGACGGCGACCGCGTTGGCCCGGCCGAGTGTCACCAGCAGGTGACCGTCATCGGTGAGCGTCACCGCGTTGGGCTCGTAGCCCACGGACGCCTCCGGCCACGGCTGGGTGGCGATGGTCTGCACGACCTTGTTCTTGCGGGTGTCGATGACCGACACGTCATTGGTGGCGGTGTTGGTGACGAACAGCGCCCCGTCCTTGGCGTGCAGGGCGGTCGGGTGCAGACCGACGTCGATGCTCCCGACGGCGGCATCCGGGTTCGCCAGATCGATGACGCTGACCGTGCCGGTAGTGGTGGCCGCGGTCACCGGGTCGGCCGGCACCTGGGTGTTGTACGAGTTGATCGTGGTGTCGCCCGGCTTCGCCGGACGTCCGCCCTCGTTGCTGACGTAGAGTTTGGATCCGATCATGAGCATGTCACGTGGAGCGTTGCCTACGGCCCAGCTCTGCTGGATGGCACCGGTCGCCGCGTTGATGGCGACCACCCGGTTCTGGCCGTTGACCGCGGAGTACACGGTGGAGCCGTCGGCCGAGAACACCGCCTCACCGACCAGCGCGCGCTTGGGCCCGTCGGCCGGGATGGTGATGGATTTCGGGTTGGAGACGCTGCCGTCCGGGTTCACGGTGAACCTGGTGTAGCCGTTGTTCTGTCCCAGCCACAGCTGCGAACCGTCGGGCGAGTACGTGGGGCCTTCCTGGCCCACGTCGTTGCCGCTGATACGCGGGTTGGACGACGCGGAGTTGCCGACGAGCTGCTGAACCTTCCAGTTCTTCAGGTCCACGATGGACAGCGCCGAACCACCGTCGGTGATCGAGGCCGCGAGGTGGGTGCCGTCCGGGCTGACAGAGGACGACATGATCTTGCCGTTGTTCACGACCAGACGTTCGCCGTAGGGGGCGATGTACTGGTTGCTGGAGACGACCTGGCCCTGAGCGGTGGCCTGCCCGACCTGGTCGGTGCCGAACTGGTGCGTCTGGGCGATAGCGGTGCCGGCGGCGACGAGGGCGCCGACGGTGATACATGCCGTCACCATGGTCCGGCGGCCGACGCGTCTACCGAGAAGGCCGGGATACCCGTTCCCGACGCCTTTACGGCGGCGTGTTACCTGCATGGAGTCATCCCTTCGAGGTAGGAAGCAGTTCGACATTGCCGTCGAACTGCCAAAGCGGGTTCGGCGCGTCCCCGGTCGGGGTCCGCACCAGGAAGTAGCCGTTCACTTCCTTCGGTCCGTCGCCATCGGCAACGAACCGCCCGTCTGCGGTGACGTCGAGCTGATAGATGGCCGTCCCTGCGGCCTCGACGTCGGGGAGATGCCAGGAGACAACGCAACGCCAGTCGTTGCCCGGTCCCCGGGCATCGGCCTTGACACCGCCCTTTTCGCACGTCGCCGTCGCTTTCAACTGCGCTTCCGTGACGGCAGGGCGATTGAGTTGCTTGGTCTGCATGCGATAGAGGTGGGCGAACGCCGTGGCGACCGAACGCTGCACCTTGTCCTGCTCAACCCCCGAACCTGTCGCCCCGCTCGCCGCTGAGACGACCGGGACCGACACGGCGACCAGCCCGACGAGCGGCAGCACTCCGACGGTGACCGCGCGGCGGCCCAAGCCGTCGTCCGTCAGGTTCGTGAAGTCACGCCGCAGGAAGAGCAGATACGCCAGCGCCGTAGCCGTCACCGCCCACACCAGGCTGACCACGATGCCGATCAGGAGCGGGCCGACCTGTGCCGGGCTGGTGAACAGACCGTTCCAGGCGATGAAGGCGTAACCGGGCAGAGAGAGACGTACGGCGACGGGCAGCGGCAGCATCTGGGCGAGCTGCATCGCGAGCGCGACGAGCGCGGGGAGCAGCAGCCCCATCGGGGACCGCCCGAGCACGACGGACCCGAGGAGCCCGATCGCGGCGAGGGCCAGGGTCGGGGCAAGCACGCAGACCCAGGCGAGCAGGACCCTGCCGGCGGCGTCCGACGGCGTCAGCAGGTGGCCGTCGAGGCCGACCAGCGGCCGGTGACCGACCGTCACGAGTCCGCCGACCGCGCTGGAACAGGCCAGCCCGGCCACGAGCAGCAGGATGACGGTGAGGCTGGCCAGTGCCTTCGCCGCGAAGATCCGTCGAGGTGACCGGACCGCGACAAGCAGATGGCGCCAGGTGCCGAGCCGGTCCTCGGAGGCGAATACATCGCCGGCGACCAGCGAGGTCAGTAGCGGAAGCGCCCAGGTGCCCGCGAAGCCGAGCATTACCAGCGGTCCGGCCCAGCCCGTGGCGTGCATCCAGCGGCCGAAGAGGGTGTCCGTGGGTAGCGTGCTCTGCTGGCTCACCCCGGCGACGAAGAGCGCAGGCGCGATCCAACAGGCGAGGACCAGCAGCCGGATCCGCCATTGCGAGACCACCTTGACCAGCTCGAAGCGGTAGCCGCGCAGCACCGGGACGCGGCGGGCACGTACAGAGTGGTCGGCGGCGATGGTCGCGGTCATCCGCCGGTCTCCTTCTGCTCGGTGAGGGCGAGGAACGCGGCCTCGAGCGGCGACACCACGGGCGCGAGCTCGCGTAAGGCAACGCCCGCGCCCACCAGTCGCACCACCAGTTCGTCGAGGGCGGGCACCAGTGCCCGCACGACGAGCACCTCGGTGTCATGCCGTGCCCCGACGCCGTCGACGATCCGGACCCCGGTGGTGTCGGCGGCCAGCCGGCGGGCGGCCCGCGGGTCGGACGTGAGCAGCCGGTAGTCGAGTTCACGGTTGTCGGCGGCCAGCTTGCTCAACGGGCCGGAGAAGACCACCCGTCCGGTGGCGATGATGGTGACCTCGGAGCACAGTGCCTCGAGGTCGTCCATACGGTGACTCGAGAGCACCACGCTGGTTCCCTGCGCCGCGAGCCGGGTGAGGACACCGTGTACATGCCTCTTGCCGGCCGGATCCAGGCCGTTGGAAGGCTCGTCGAGCACCAGCAGCCGGGGCCTGGTGAGCAGGGCGGCGGCCAGTCCGAGCCGCTGACGCATGCCGAGCGAGAAGCCGCGGGCCCGGTCGTCGGCGACATCGGTGAGCCCGACCTGGTCGAGCACGTCATCAATCCCCGTCATTCCCGTGTCAAGGCTGCGGAGAGAGGCCAACGCGGCGAGATTCTGCCTGGCGGTGAGCGACGGATAGAGTCCGGGGCCGTCCACGAAGCCGGCGACACCATCAGGAGTGGCGAGCGCCCGGTCGACCGGCGTACCCAGGACCTCCAGACGGCCGCTGTCGGCGACGGCCAGTCCCAGCAGAAGGCCGAGCAGTGTCGTCTTGCCAGCACCGTTCGGGCCGACCAGGCCGTGGATTTGACCCTGTGTCACATCAAGATCGATGCCGTCGAGCGCGACGACGTCACCGAAACACTTGGTGATTCCGCGAGCCCGGATTGCGGGGAGACTGTCCATGAGCCCCTTCCTTCGCGTCCTTCGAGGACCCTAGGTGCGGCACACCAGACAGGACTAGACCGCGTGGTGAACGTCGGCCGAACAGCAGACGGCCAACGTCCGCCGCACGGACAGCCGAGAAGCCCCCGAGTCAAACGCCCCTCTGGGCTTCAGCCTGGGACGTTGCTGTCCCAGGAAGGACAGGAGCGTCAGTACCACCTCAACTCCCCTATTTCGCCGCCAAGTTCGAAAATTTACCTCCGCACCTGAGGCGTTCGCGTGCTCCCGCATGACCCCCGGGCGCGCGCCGGTCACGTCGACGGCAACCCGAAGGACCTGGCCCGAGTGGAAGATCACACCGGGTGGACATGGTCTTGGCCAGGCGCGCCACACGCGGTACGGTCTGTCCGATATTGACGACGGCGAGACGGAAGCCGGTGGGAATCCGGCACGGTCGCGCCACTGTATGCGGGACACCCTTCAACGTCCCGTGAGTCAGACCCGTGGCCGTCGTCCATGAACCACCGAGATGGGACGCGAACTCCCTAAGGAGGCACTGCCATGGCGCAGACCGTCGCTCAGCAGACACCCAACACTCCCGCCATCCCCGCCGCGCTGCCGCTCAAGGCAATAGCTCCCTGGGCGGTCTTCTTCGGCATCCTGATGCTGATCCTGCTGTACTTCGTGGGCGCAGAGCAGGGCGCCACCTCCGTGTTCAGCGGCACGGATGTCCACGAGTGGGTGCACGACGCCCGCCATCTGCTCGGCTTCCCCTGTCACTGACGCGAGGGATGCCGCCCGCCATGAACTCCGCAACGGTAAGAAACCTTCTGGTGCGGGGCATGCTCGCCGGTCTGGCCGCCGGTGTGCTCGCCCTGTTTGTCGCCTATCTCCTCGGTGTGCCGATCGTCGACAAGGCGATCGGTTTCGAGGAGGCCCACTCCCATGAGCACGAGATGGAAGTGGTCTCCCGCTCCCTGCAGTCCACCGCCGGCCTCGCCACCGGCGTCCTGGTCTACGGGGTCGCCTTCGGCGGCATCGCCGCGCTCGCGTACTGCTTCGCGCTCGGCCGGGTCGGCCACTTCACCCCACGGGCCACCGCGCTGCTGCTGTCCGGCTGCGCACTGCTCGCCGTGTACGTCGTGCCGTTCCTGAAGTATCCGGCCAACCCGCCGTCGGTCGGCAGCTCCGACACCATCGGCAAGCGGACTGTCCTGTACTTCCTGATGATGCTGCTCGGCGTCCTCCTCGCGGTCGCAACCACCATCCTGGGCAAGCGCCTCGCACCCCACCTGGGCACTTGGTGGGCGACCGTGGTCGCGGTGGCCGGCTTCGTGGTCGTGATCGGTCTGGCCTACGAGTTTTTGCCGGTCGTCAACGAGGTGCCGAAGGGTTTTCCGGCCGCTCTGCTGTGGCGGTTCCGGCTCTCCACACTGGCCATCCAAGCCGTCCTGTGGGGTGGATTCGGCCTGCTTTTCGGTGAGTTGGCGCAGCGTCAGCTTGATCCCAAGTCCGTCGCGGCGTCGCCCAGGCGTACAGTTCCCGCCTCGAACTGAACGGTTTCGCGATACAGGAGGGCCTTCGGAATCGGTGGATTCCGGGGCCCTCCCGCGTTCCCTGGGCCCCGACGTGATCGGATCACGGGCGTGCCACGGGGCGTGGACCGGGCAAGCGGCGAGGTTCAGTCGAGGAGCGGAGGGCCCGAGCGGCACGCGGTCTCAGTGCGCCGAGGCGGTGTCCGACGTGACCAGGGGCTGCCCGAGCCGCAGGTTCCAGCGTCCGGCCCGTCCGCTGAGTTCCGTGGCTGTCAGAGGCGGTACGTCGAGCCGCCAGAAGGAAGCGGTACACGGACCCAGGACATGAACGACCGCAGCCCGTACGACCTCCGCCTCGACCACGGCGAGCGTGCGACCGCCGGTGTCCTGCGCGGTGTCCAGCCAGCGCCCTACGCGCCGACATATGTCCTGCACCGACTCCCCACCGTGGGGAGCGCAGTCCGGGTCAGTGAGCCAGCGGCTCACAGCCTCAGGCTCGCCGACTGCCACCTCGTCGAGGGTGTGGCCCCGCCATCGACCCACATCCAGACCCGCCAGCTCTGGCGTCTCCACGCCGTCGAGACCGAGTGCGGCAGCCGTCTCCCGGCAGCGCACGCTCGGGGAAGTGAGCACACGGGCGGCCGAGGGCAGCGATCCGGCCACCGAGCGCGCGCGGGTCGACCCGGCGTCGCCGATCGAGTCACCGTCGTAGAAGCGGACCTCTCGTAGCGAGGAACTCGCTGCGGGCGAAACGAAGATGACGCGACTGGTCACGTGGCGGCTCCTTCTGTTGTTGCGTCAGTGGTCAACTTCTACTTCACTGCCCGCGACGCGTCGCAGGTGGGTGACGCCATGCTGCCGGTCGCGACGGGAAGGGGGGCGGCGTCACGTTCCCTCGGTGCGTCGGTCGGCTCCCTGTGTTTCCCCCAAGTTTTCTTCAGCACCCTGGACACTTCTCTACCCATCAGTAGGGTTGGCGCGGCAGACGTGGTCGCGGGCGGGCTTGCTTCACAAGTGCCGCCAGAACAAGGGGGATTCATGAGTGGGATGAGCCGTCGTCGGTTCGTGTCAGGTGCGTCCGCGGCAGCTGCGGGGGCCGCCCTGTGGCCGCTGCTGACGCCGGGCCGCGCGCTGGCGCGGGACAGGGCATTGGCGTTCACGGCGGCACGAGCCGTGCGTATCGGCGGGACGACGCTCGAACAAGCCGCGATGCCGGTGGGCGACGGGCCGTACAAGCGGCTGGTGGCCGGCCCTGGCTGGCCCCTGGTGGTCCGTGGCGACCTGGCGGGCGCGGCGTCCGGGCGGGACGACCGACGTACCGGACGTGCCTCCTTCGTCCAATTTACTGACATGCACCTGACCGACACCGAGTCGCCGGTGCGGTTCGAGTACCTGGCCCGTGTCATCGACAGCGCGCACCGGCCCCAGGAGGTGCTGACCGTGCGAGGCGCGTCCTCGCTCGTCGAGCGGGTCAACCGGGTGCGTCAAGGCCCTTACACCGGACTGCCGTTCAGCCTGGTGATGGCCACGGGCGACAACACCGACAACCACGAGCGGATCGAGCTCGACTGGTATCTGACCGTCATGAGCGGCGGCCGGATCACCCCGAACAGCGGCGACCTCACACGCTACGAGGGCGTGCAGAATTCCGGCAACGCGCAGTACTGGAACCCCGAGTCGTCCCTCCAGGACGCCTACAAGGCCAAGGGACTGCCGCACATCCCCGGGTTCCTGGCCGGCGCGGTCCGCCCCTTCGACGCGCCCGGCCTCAGCGTCCCCTGGTACACCACGGTCGGTAACCACGACAACAGCATCGAGGGCACCCTGCCCGACCTCGGCCTGCTGAGCGACCTGTACACCGGTGCACGCAAGGTGGAGGGCTGTGACGCCGCGACCGCCGCCAAGCTGGCGGACGCCCTGTTGCACAACCCGGGGCAGGCCGTCGTCCTGCTGAGCAAGCTGCTGACCAGCGGCGGAGCGATCCGCACGGTCACGCCCGACGAGCGGCGCCACCCGTTCACTCCCGCCCAGTTCGCGCAGGCGCACCTGAATCCCGCGTACACCGGCTCCGGTCCCGTCGGTCACGGTTTCACCCAGGACTCGGTCAGCAGCGGCCACCTCTACTACACCTTCGACCTCGCCGACGGTGTCCTCGGCGTCAGCCTCGACACCACCAACAGGGCGGGCTTCGCCGACGGCTCGATCGGCACCGGACAGCTCAAATGGCTGGAGTCGGTCCTCAAGGCCCACAGCGGCCACTGGTACGACAGCAACGGCAACCGGGTGCGCGGCGGCTCCGACGACCGCCTCGTCGTCGTCTTCAGTCACCACACCAGCGGCACGATGGGCAACCTGCTGCCCGACCCGTACCACCCGTTCGAGGGCCGCCACAGCGGCGACGAACTGGTCGCCCTCCTCCAGCGCTTCCCGAACGTCGTGGCCTGGGTCAACGGCCATACCCACACCAACCAGATCATCCCGCACGGCCACGCCGTGCCTGAGCGCGCCTTCTGGGAGATCAACACCGCTTCCCACGTGGACTACCCGCACCACGCCCGGATCATCGAGATCGCCGACAACCAGGATGGCACGCTGTCCTTGTTCACCACACTCATCGAGTCCGCCGCCCCGTACGCGACCGACTTCGCCGACACTTCCGACCCCGGCCTGGCCGCCCTGTACCGCGAACTCGCCTACAACGACCCCTACGCCGTCCCCGCCGACCACATCGGGACCGCGGCCGACCACAACACCGAACTCCTGCTGACCAAGCCGGCGACATAGCGGTCCAGGCCGTCCGCCCGGGACACCGGCCGCCGAGGCTGCCGAAACGGGCGAGCGGCAACCGATGAGTTTCTTCCCGGGTCCGCGGTCAGAGATTATGGCTGGACGCACTGCGGCCGCGAGTGCGGTCGCAGCGTGCACCGGCCGACCTTCCCGCAAGCCAGGCACGAGACACCGAGGAACCTCAGATGCGTACTCTGATCAGCACCGCCTTTATCTCGCTCGACGGCGTCGTGGAAGCCCCGGGCGGCGAGCCCGGTTACCGGAACTCCGGGTGGACCTTCAAGGACGTCGAGTTCCTCCCCGAGGCGTTCGAGATCAAGGGCCGGGAGCAGAAGGAAGCCACCGCGGTCCTGATGGGCCGGGCCAGTTATGAGGCCTTCAGCCCGGTGTGGCCGAACATGGAGGAGTTCGCCGACTACAAGGTGATGCCGAAGTACGTCGTCTCCACCACTCTCACCGGGGGCGACCTGGTGTCCGACTGGGGCGAGACCACGATCCTGCGCTCGCTCGACGAGGTCGCCGCGTTGAAGGAGACCGAGGGCGGCCCGATCATCGTCCACGGCAGCGCCGCCCTGAACCAGGGCCTTTCGGACGCCGGTCTGATCGACCGCTACCACCTGCTCGTCTTCCCGCTCCTGCTCGGCGCGGGCAAGCGACTGTTCAGCACCACGGACAAGGACACCCAGAAGCTGAAGCTCGTCGAGCACGAGGTGTACGCCAACGGCCTGCAGAAGAACGTCTTCGAGGTCGTCCGCTGAAAGGCTCGCGCCCGCCGCGCGGCCATGCCGAGGGCTGTTCCGTCCCGCCGATGGCGTAGCCCCCTGCTCTCGAGCCGTCTCCCGCGTCGGGGTCAGCACCCAGGGGCGCCCCTCGAAGAGGTCCCCGCTGGCCGCCAGCGGCCCGGACTTCTCGCGGCCGGACATGG
>NZ_JBSFLQ010000063.1:0-27485 GCF_053599115.1 Streptomyces sp. NPDC001020
TCCAGTCCCGCACGTGCAAGGGTTTCGGACCGTCGCGGTGTCCGCAGGTGGAGCACACCTGGCTGGTGGGCTCGAACCGTCCGACCTTCACAAAGACCCGCCCGTACCGGGCCGCCTTGTACTCCAACATGCCCACGAACTGGGACCAGCCCGCATCGTGCACACTCTTGGCCAACCGGGTACGCGCCAAACCCCTGACCGCCAGGTCCTCCACGGCCACCGCTTGGTTCTCACGGATCAGCCGGGTGGAGAGCTGGTGGTGGAACTCACGACGCGCGTCGGCCACCTTCGCGTGGGCGCGGGCGACCTTCAGGCGGGCCTTGGCCCGGTTCTTCGATCCCTTCTGCTTGCGGGACAGCTCCCGCTGCGCCTGCTTGAGCTTCTTCTCCGCGCGGCGCAGGAACCGCGGGGAGTCGATCTTCGCGCCGTCGGACAGGACCGCGAAATGGGTCAGTCCGAGATCGATGCCGATGCAACCAGCGGGCGTTCGCCGTGAACCGGATCGACTGCCGAGCGTCCTTACGCGACTTCATGCGCGGCGCGCCCAGCTTCCGGCCCTTACGCTCCCCTTTCAGTGAGGCGAAGAAATTGCGGTAGGCGCTCTCGACATCCCGCAGCGCCTGCAGCAGCACCACCGCGGAGACCTCCCCCAGCCAGGACCGTTCGGTGGTCTGTTTGGCCTGGGTGATCAGGGTGCGGGACAGGTCCGCGGCCGTCGGCAACGGCAGGCCCTGCCTGCGGGCGTCCTCGCGGGCGCGCACCGCGTCGTTGAACACGACACGGGCGCACCCGAACGCCCTTGCCAGCGCGGTGCGCTGGCCTGGCTGCGGGTACAAGCGGAAGCTGTACCGAAGCTGCACGCAGGTCACTCTACGTATGTGGGGTATGCCTTTTAGGCAGAACATCCGGACTGGTCGGCAATGTGCTCTGTGATGCACATTCACTTGGACTTTGTGACCAAGTCCCGGCACAAGGTGTCCACGGATGCTCATCTACGGCGCACGGGGAGATCATGCGGGCGGTGCCGGACATCGAACAGCAACCGTCCCACGCGAAGCCCTGCCCGGCTCCGCCGAAAGACCACCGCGACGCTCCGCCTCGCCCCTTTCAGATTCGCTTCACCACCGGAGTGAAACCCCGGCGCACTGCGAATGAATCCCGGTAGCGCCCCTGCGCCACCCACCTGCGAGAGGCTGTTCTCCTCCAACAACGCGCCACTGCTGCTCGCCCACTCGCACAGGGGCCGAACGACGCAGCGCCCGAGCCGAACGAAGCCGACTCGAGCGCTGCGTAGCAGGTCAGGGACCATATCCCCCGCCCGCCATCCGTAGGCCCTGTGGGACTCGAACCCACAACCAATGGATTAAAAGTCCACTGCTCTGCCAATTGAGCTAAGGGCCCAGGCGATGTTGCCTCCCTGAGCATAGCCCGACGAGGCCGGGACTCCGATCGGGTATCGGGGAGCCGGGGCCGGAAGTGCGCCGTGCGGGTGTGCCGTGCGGGGGCGGACAGGGCCGCGCGGGCGGCCGGAGAGTTACGGATCGGGCGGGTCCGAGGCCTCTGCGCGGGCGGCCTCGCGGCTGCAACCCCTGTGGACCTCGGGCAGGGGGAACGCGGCAAGGCCCGCACGACCGGAGTCGCGCGGGCCCTGCCAAGTACCGTGATCAGGCGTCAGCCGTTGCGCTTCCAACGCGGCTTGTCCTCGCGGCGGCCGAACGAGCCCGAGCCGCGGTGGTCGTCACGACGGCCGTAGGGGCGGTCCTGGGCGCCGGAGCGGAAGCCGGGGCGGTCGCCCTGGCGGTCCCGGTTGAACGGACGGTCGCTGCCGCGGTGCCCGCCACGGTCGTCACGCCGCTCGAACGAACGCCCACCGCGCTCACCGTCACGACGGAACCCGCCACGGTCGTCACGCCGCTCGAACGAACGCCCGCCACGCTCACCGTCACGACGGTCGCGGTCGAAGGGGCGGCGGTCGCGGTCACCGTCACGACGGAACCCACCGCGGTCGTCACGCCGCTCGAACGAACGCCCACCGCGCTCACCGTCACGACGGTCGAACCCACGGTCCCGGTCACGGCCACCGAAGCCACGGTCACGGTCACGGTCGAAGGGGCGGCGGTCGCGGTCACCGTCACGACGGAACCCGCCACGGTCGTCACGCCGCTCGAACGAACGCCCACCGCGCTCACCGTCACGACGGTCGAACCCACGGTCCCGGTCACGGCCACCGAAGCCACGGTCACGGTCACGGTCGAAGCCGCGGTCACGGTCCCGGTCCCGGCCGAAGCCGCCCCGCTCGTCCCGGCGCTCACGACGCTCGTACGACGACTGACCGGCCGTACGCTCCTCGCGCTCGACCCGCTGGACCCGCTCGACGTCCTGAGCGGTCGGCTGCCCCGGCACGGAGACCTCGGCGGCCGACGCCTGGACGGCCTCCGACGCCCCGGCGGAAGCCGTGTCCTCCTGGACCTCGGCCGGAGCCGCCACGGCGGCCTGGATCGCCGACTCCGGGTCCTCGCCCCGCTCCCGGGCCGACCGGGCCACCAGCCGGTCGGCCTCCTCGCGCAGCTCGGTCGCGCGCCGCGTGGCACGCTCCAACTGCTTCGCGAGGTGGGCGACTTCGCGCTCGGCCTGCTGCGCCGCATTGCCGGCGGCCTCGGCCTGGACCTCGGTCATGGACCGGGCACCGGTGATCTCGGCGACCTCCGGGTCGAACGCGGCCCCGCCCTGGACGATGTGGCGCGAGGCGTCCACGCCCGCGTCCTCCATCAGCCGGAAGATCTGCCGCCGCTGGTGCGGCAGCGAAAGCGACACGACCGTGCCCGTACGACCCGCGCGAGCCGTACGGCCGGCACGGTGCAGATAGTCCTTGTGGTCCCCGGCGGGGTCCACGTTCAGCACGAGGTCGATCCCGTCGACGTGGATACCGCGGGCCGCGACGTCGGTCGCGACGAGCACGTTCACGTACCCGTCCTTGAAGTCGGCCAGCGTCCGGGTGCGCGCGTTCTGGGTCATGCCGCCGTGCAGCGCGTCCGCCTTCGCCCCGGCGTCACGCAACTGCTCGGCCACACGGTCGGCACCGAGCTGCGTACGGACGAAGATGATGGTCCGCCCCTTGCGGGAGGCGATGGCGGCGGTGACCGGAGCCTTGTCCTTGGGCTTCACCACGAGGATGTGGTGCGACATGGTCGTCACCGCGCCCTGGGCGGCGTCGACCTCGTGGCTCACCGGGTCGTTCAGGTAGCGGTCGACGAGCGTCTGGATCTCGTTCTCCATGGTCGCGGAGAAGAGCATGCGCTGGCCACCGGCCGGTACCTGGTCGAGCAGCTCGGTGACCTCGGGCAGGAAGCCCAGGTCGGACATCTGGTCGGCCTCGTCGAGCACGGCGATCTGTACGTCATCGAGGGAGCAGGCACCGCGGTTGATGATGTCGCGCAGTCGGCCGGGCGTGGCGACCAGGATGTCCACGCCGCGCTCCAGGGCGTAGATCTGGTTACCCATGGAGGTGCCGCCGCACACGACCTTCATCTTCAGCCCGACGACATCGCCGTACGGCTGCAGCGCGTCCGCGACCTGCATGGCCAGCTCACGGGTCGGCGTGAGGATCACGGCGCGCGGCTTCTTCTTCTCGGTGCGCCCGCCGGCCAGGGTGGCCAGGGTCGGCAGCCCGAAGGAGAGCGTCTTGCCCGAGCCCGTCCGGCCGCGGCCGAGGATGTCCTTGCCGGCCAGGGCGTCCGGGATGGTCGCCGCCTGGATCGGGAAGGGCGTGGTGACACCGTTCTGGGCGAGCTTGCGGACGACGCCCTCGGGCAGGCCGAGGTCGGCGAAGGTGATCTCGGGGGCGGCGGACTGGTCCTCGCCCTCCCCGCCCTCGGGCAGGACGATGTGGTCAGTGCTGGAAACAGACATGCGAAATGCGAACCTTCCGGAGTTCACGGCACGCGCCCCAAACTCCGTGAAGTCGCAAACGACCGCCTCAATGCGGTCCGGCCACGGCAAGGGAGAGTACGCGCCACACGGCGCGTCATGATGGCGCCGGGCAAATGGGATCAAACGATCTACCACCATACGCACCCGGCCCCGGCGTGTGCAAACCAAAACCCGCGTGTCCCGGGTGAGGCTCACCACACGGCCGCCCGCTCGGCCTACGCCGGATGCCCCGCCCGGGGCGCCGGCTCCCGCTCCACCAACTGTGCGGCCCGCTCATGCGCCGAGGACGACGGCTCCGCGGGGGTCGGGGACGGCGACGGATCCGGATCGTGTGTCGGTGACGGCTCCGACGAGGTCCGGGTGGGACTCGGCTCACCCTTCGTCGGCGTGGTCGGCACCGCCCCGCCACTGCCGTTGCCGGCCTTCGACGCCTCCCCCTTGGCGGTCGGCCTGGGACCCCGGCTCCCGGTATGGGCCCGGGACGCCGCCGCGGAGGGTGACGCGGAGGCGCCGGAAGCGGTCTCACCCGGCCGGGACGAACCCCCTTTGACCGCCGCCCCGCCCGCGTTCCTGCCGTCGCCGCCGTTCGCCGTCGACCCCCCGTCCGGCGCGGCCCCGCCGTGCCGGACCGCCGAGTGCGCGGGCGTGGGGCTGCCCGCGTCGTCCCCCACGCTCATACAGCCGGTGGCCGCGGCGACGGCCAGCACCGTGGCGGCCAGACGGACGGGTACGTAACAGGCGGGCACGGGCAGCCACCTCCGATAGGGGTCTCCCCTGTTCATGGGGCTCCCCAGCTCGAGCGAGATCGAGAGCGGAGGGAGCGGCCGAGAGCTCGGGGACGGTTCGAGGAGTCCCCCTGCCCAACTCCCGCCACCCGCAAGAGGACACGCGCCCTGCGAAGAGAACGTCACTCGCCCGGGGAGCCGACGTCACCCGTACCCGAGCGCGTGCAGCCGGGCGTCGTCGATCCCGAAGTGATGAGCGACCTCGTGCACTACGGTCACCTCGGACTCCGCCACCACGTCCTCTCGCGTCTCGCACATCCGCAGGGTCGGGCCCATGTAGATCGTGATCCGGTCCGGCAGCACCCCCGCGTACCACTCCCCCCGGTCCGTCAGGGGAATCCCCTCGTACAGCCCCAGCAGGTCGGGATCACCGGCGGGCGGCTCGTCCTCGACAAACACCGCCACGTTGTCCATCAGCCGGGTCAGTTCCGGTGGGATCCGGTCGAGCGCCTCGGCGACCAGTTCCTCGAACTCCTCGCGCGTCATCTCCAGCACAAAGCCATTGTCGGGCACGGGGGGCCCGCGGGAGAGCCGCGAAGCGTTCCGCATATCCACGCCCGGAACGGGGCATGCGGGACCAATGGCCAGCGTCTCCACCGCAGCCCCGCACCGCCTGCGCAGGGCGGTGGGCGCCCTCGCCCGGCGCTACCGCTCGCTGCGCCCGCCCCCTGCCACTGAACTCGTCGCCCAGCCCCACCCCTGGCTTGCCGCGCTCGGCATGGTCGGCGTCGTACTCCTGGGTGCCTGGCTCGGTCTGCTGACCGTGGGCAACGTGCGCGTCCCGGTGGGGCCCATGGACACCACCATGGCCCTGCGGCCCTCCCTCACCGGCGGCACGGCGATCAACGTCTCCCCGCTCGGCGCCCTGAAGCTGGACAGCCACCAGGCCCCCGTCCGTCTCGACGTCAACGTCGACCAGCTCGACCCGGTCCGCGCGCAGGCGCTGGTCGACCACCCCGAGCGGATCTCCGGCCTCCAGCAGGAGGTCACCCACGACGTCGAACACGGCACGCTCGACCTGGCCGTGCGCTCCTGCGTGGCGGTGGTCTCCGGCGCCACGGCACTCGGCCTCGTGATCTACCGGCGCCCGCGCCGGGCCCTGACCGCGGGCGGACTGGCCCTCGCGCTCCTCGCGGCCTCGGGCACGACGGCCTACGCCACCTGGAACCCCAAGTCGGTCCTCGAACCGAGGTTCTCCGGCCTGCTCTCCTCCGCCCCCTCCCTGGTCGGCAACGCGCGCAGCATCGTCACCGAATTCGACGTCTACCAGAAGGAGTTGGTGCGCCTGGTGACGAACGTGACGAAGCTGTACGACGTCACGTCAACCCTTCCCACGTACGAACCCGACCCGACGACGATCCGGGTCCTGCACGTCTCCGACATCCACCTCAACCCGGCGAGCTGGAAGATCATCGCGTCATTGGCGCAGCAGTACCGCGTCAACGTGATCGTCGACTCGGGCGACACCATGGACCACGGGACCGCGGCGGAGAACGGCTTCCTGGACCCGGTCAAGGACCTGGGCGCCCCGTACGTCTGGGTCCGCGGCAACCACGACTCCCGCACCACCCAGCGCTACCTGGAACGCATGAAGAACGTCCACGTCCTGGACGACGGCAGGGCGATCACCGTCGCGGGCCTGCGCTTCGCCGGGATCGGCGACCCGCAGTTCACCCCCGACCGCTCGGTCGCACCCGGCGGTGACCGCGCCGAAGAACTGGCGGGCGCACGCCTGGCCTCAGCGCTGCGCGACCAGAGGACCGCCGGGTCACCCGTCGACATCGCGATCACCCACGAACCGACGGCCGCCCGCCAGACGGACGGCGAGGTGCCCCTGGTCCTGGCCGGCCATCTGCACCAGGAGAAGACGGAGGTCATGCGGTACGGCACCCGGCTGCGCCTCGAGGGCTCGACGGGCGGCAGCGGACTGCGCGCGGTCGAGGGCACCTACCCGGCCCCCATCGAGGCCTCGATCCTCTACCTGGACCGGGACACCCGCCGCCTGCAGGCCTGGGACGAGATCAAGCTCGGCGGCCTGGGCCTGACGACGGCCGAGGTGGCGCGCCACCTGCCCAAGGAGAACCAGCCGGGCGCGCATCCGACGGCGCCCCCGGGCACCACCCCTTCACCCACCGCACCCCCGGCGACCACGCCCCAGGGCCGCGATGGAGCGCACCCGACCCACCCCGGCGCGACCCGCACACCGGGCACCCCCTAAACCGTTTTGGCGAACCCTCCTCCCATCCCATATGCTTCTCACGTCCCCGACGCGCTGAGAAGCGCCCAGGCGGGCCGATAGCCCTCATCGTCTAGCGGCCTAGGACGCCGCCCTTTCAAGGCGGTAGCACGGGTTCGAATCCCGTTGGGGGCACGCACAACCGTGTGCGACACTGTCGTACACAAAGCTTGGTCCTGTGGAGCAGTTTGGAGTGCTCGCCACCCTGTCAAGGTGGAGGCCGCGGGTTCAAATCCCGTCAGGACCGCTGAGGTTTCCTATGGAACCTCGTGGCTGGGTAGCTCAGTTGGTACGAGCGTCCGCCTGAAAAGCGGAAGGTCGCCGGTTCGACCCCGGCCCCAGCCACCAGCGACGAGAGCCCCATCCCATCAGGGATGGGGCTCTCGTCATGCCACGGGCCTGATCCGCTTGGCATGCACCCTCCCAGACGCTACGTTCTGGCGGTCGACGCAACCGTACGGATGGGGGAAACATGCGCCGGGACCAGGCGAGTGTCGCTGGGGTGGTCGCGATGGAGAAGGACCGGGCGCGCTTCGGTTTACTCGCGGTGGTCATCAGCAACCTCGCGATCGCCGGGGTCGTGATCTTCGGCGTATGGCGCCTGGACGGCGACAAATCGGTGATCGTCGGCGTACTCACCGCGGCCTTCACCGCCATCAGCAGCATGACCACCGCGTACCTGGGCATCAAGGCCGTCTCCAACACCGCCACGTCGATGACCCAGGAGAGAGCACCCCGCGAGCAGCCCGCGCCTCCGGTCCCCCAGCAGCCGAACGGCGGCTGAGCCACCAGGCCACCGGCAACGGCCACGACGCCCAGGCATCCACCCGCCATGGGCGAGCCGACGACGTGCGGTCAGCGGCCGAACAGCCAAGTGCCCCACCCGACCGGCCACGCAGCCCCAGGCCGAACCACCGGGGGCGACCCGCCGAACCGCCGGAGACAATTCGTTAGCCAGGAATTTCACCAAGGTGAGATCCTGGACCGCGTATGTCTACGCATCCTGCCCCCGCCCTCGGCGCTCTCGCCCGCCGTCTGACCGAGCTGTCCCTGCGTGACGCGCACCGCCTCGGCCGGAGGCTCGAAGGCGCGCGCAAGATCCGTAAGCCCGAGGCACGGGCCGCCGTACTCGCCGAGATCGAGGCGGAGGCCGCCAAGGCCGAGGACAGGATCGCCGGGCGCAGCGCCCGCGTCCCGGCGGTCTCGTACCCCGAGCAGCTCCCCGTCAGCCAGAAGAAGGACGTGATCGCCGACGCCATCCGCGACCACCAGGTCGTGATCGTGGCGGGCGAGACCGGCTCCGGCAAGACCACCCAGATCCCCAAGATCTGTCTCGAACTCGGCCGTGGCGTTCGCGGCATGATCGGGCACACCCAGCCCCGCCGCATCGCCGCCCGTACGGTCGCCGAACGTGTCGCCGAGGAGCTCGACACGCCCCTCGGCGAGGCCGTCGGCTGGAAGGTCCGCTTCACCGACCAGGTGAACCCCGACGCCACCTTCGTCAAGCTGATGACGGACGGCATCCTGCTCGCCGAGATCCAGACGGACCGCGAGCTGCGTGCCTACGACACGATCATCATCGACGAGGCCCACGAGCGGTCCCTCAACATCGACTTCCTGCTCGGCTACCTCGCCCAGCTCCTGCCCAGGCGCCCGGACCTCAAGGTCGTCATCACCTCGGCCACGATCGACCCCGAGCGCTTCTCCCGGCATTTCGGCGACGCGCCGATCATCGAGGTCAGTGGTCGCACCTATCCCGTCGAGGTGCGCTACCGCCCGCTTCTCGAGGAGAACGGCGACGACGCCGACCGCGACCAGATCACCGCGATCACGGATGCCGTCGAGGAACTCATGGGCGAGGGCAAGGGCGACATCCTCGTCTTCCTCTCCGGTGAACGGGAGATCCGTGACACGGCCGACGCCCTGACGAAGAAGCAGTACAGGTTCACCGAGATCCTGCCCCTCTACGCCCGGCTCTCCCATGCCGAGCAGCACCGCGTCTTCCAGCCGCACACGGGCCGCAGGATCGTCCTGGCCACGAACGTGGCCGAGACCTCCCTCACCGTCCCGGGCATCAAGTACGTCATCGACCCGGGCTTCGCCCGCATCTCGCGCTACAGCCACCGCACCAAGGTCCAGCGGCTGCCCATCGAACCGGTCTCCCAGGCGAGCGCCAACCAGCGCAAGGGCCGCTGCGGCCGTACGTCGGACGGCATCTGCATCCGTCTGTACAGCGAGGACGACTTCGAGGCCCGGCCCGAGTTCACGGACGCCGAGATCCTCCGTACGAACCTCGCCTCCGTCATCCTCCAGATGACCGCGGCCGGCCTCGGCGACATCGAGAAGTTCCCCTTCATCGACCCGCCGGACCACCGCAACATCCGCGACGGCGTCCAGCTCCTCCAGGAACTGGGAGCGCTGGACCCGGCGCAGAAGGACCCGCGCAAGCGGCTCACGGACACCGGCCGCAAACTCGCCCAACTGCCCGTCGACCCGCGCCTCGCGCGGATGGTCCTGGAGGCGGAGCGCAACGGCTGCATCCGCGAGGTCATGGTCGTCGCCGCCGCCCTGTCCATCCAGGACCCGCGCGAGCGCCCGGCCGACAAGCAGGCCCAGGCCGACCAGATGCACGCCCGCTTCAAGGACGAGACCAGCGACTTCCTCGCCTACCTCAATCTGTGGCGCTACATCCGTGAGCAGCAGAAGGAGCGCGGCTCGTCGTCGTTCCGCCGGATGTGCAAGCAGGAGTACCTGAACTTCCTGCGCATCCGCGAGTGGCAGGACATCTACACGCAGCTGCGCACGGTCGCCAAGCAGATGGGGATGCACCTGGGCGACCAGGAGGCCCCGGCCGACCGCATCCACATCTCGCTCCTCGCCGGCCTGCTCTCGCACATCGGGCTGAAGGACGTGAAGGAGTCCAAGGACTCCGGCCCCGGTGCCCGCAAGGACGGCGGACGCAACGAGTACCTGGGCGCCCGCAACGCCAAGTTCGCGATCTTCCCGGGCTCGTCGCTCTTCAGGAAGCCCCCGCGCTTCGTGATGTCCGCCGAACTCGTGGAAACCTCCCGTCTGTGGGCGCGCGTCAACGCGAAGATCGAACCCGAGTGGGTGGAGCCGCTCGCCGGCCACCTCCTGAAGCGGACCTACAGCGAACCGCACTGGGAGAAGGACCAGGCGGCCGTGATGGCGTTCGAGAAGGTGACGCTGTACGGCGTTCCGATCGTCGCCCAGCGGAAGGTGAACTACGGCCGGATCGAGCCCGAGGTCTCCCGCGAGCTGTTCATCCGCAACGCGCTCGTCGAGGGCGACTGGCGCACGCACCACAAGTTCTTCGCGGACAACCGCAAACTCCTCAGCGAGGTCGAGGAGTTGGAGCACCGGGCGCGGCGCCGGGACATCGTCGTGGACGACGACACGCTGTTCGACTTCTACGACCAGCGGGTGCCCGAGCACGTCGTCTCCGGCGCGCACTTCGACTCCTGGTGGAAGCGGAAGCGCCACGAACAGCCGGACTTCCTGGACTTCGAGCGGGAGATGCTCATCCGGCAGTCGGCTCAGGCGGTCACCAAGGCCGACTATCCGGACACCTGGCGGCAGGGGCAGCTCAAGTTCCGGGTGACGTACCAGTTCGAGCCGGGCGCCGACGCGGACGGCGTGACCGTGCACATCCCGCTCCAGGTGCTCAACCAGGTCACCGACGAGGGCTTCGACTGGCAGATCCCGGGCCTGCGCGAGGAAGTCGTGACGGAGCTGATCCGTTCGCTCCCCAAGCCGATCCGCCGCAACTACGTGCCCGCGCCGAACTACGCGCAGAGGTTCCTGGACAAGGCGGTGCCCCTGCAGGAGCCGCTGACGGTGACGATGGCGCGCGAGCTGAAGCGCATGGTCGGCGTGCCCTTCGAGGCGGAGGACTTCGACTGGTCGAAGATTCCCGACCATCTGAAGATCACCTTCCGTATCGTCGACGAGCGGCGCCGCAAGCTCGCCGAGGACAAGGACCTGGAGGCGCTGAAGCTCCAGCTGAAGCCGAAGGCGAGGAAGGCGCTCTCCCAGGCGGCGGCCGCGACGGCCTCCCGCGAGGGCGGCGAGTCCCTGGAGCGCAGGGGCCTCACGGACTGGACGATCGGCACGCTCACCCGGGTCTTCGAGACGCGCCGGGCAGGCCAGCCGGTGAAGGCGTACCCGGCGCTGGTGGACGACGGCGACACGGTCTCGGTCCGCCTCTTCGACACGGAGGCCGAGCAGACGGAAGCCATGTGGAAGGGCACGCGGCGCCTCATCCTGCGCAACATCCCGGTGAACCCGGCGAAGTTCGCGTCCGAGAAGCTGACCAACGCCCAGAAGCTGGCGCTCTCGGCCAACCCGCACGGCTCGATCCAGGCCCTGTTCGACGACTGCGCGATGGCCGCGGCCGACAAGCTGATCGAGGACTTCGGCGGCCCGGTGTGGGACGAGGAGTCGTACCGGAAGCTGTACGACAAGGTCCGCGCGGAGATCATGGACACGACGGTCCGTACGGTCGCCCAGGTGCAGCAGGTGCTGGCCGCCTGGCAGGCTGCCGAGCGCCGTCTGAAGGCCGTGAACAGCCCCGCCCTCCTGGCGAACCTGACGGACGTCCGCAAACAGCTGAACGCCCTCGTGAAGCCCGGTTTCGTGACCTGGGCGGGCATACGACGACTGCCCGACCTGATGCGCTACCTGGTGGCCGTGGACCGCCGGCTCCAGCAGATGCCGACGAACGTCCAGCGGGACACCACCCGGATGCAGAAGGTCCACGAGATGCAGGACGAGTACGCCTGGCTCCTGGAGCAGCTCCCGCGGGGCCGGCCGGTCGCGTCCTCGGTCCTGGACATCCGCTGGATGATCGAGGAACTCCGGGTCAGCTACTTCGCCCACGCGCTGGGCACGGCGTACCCGGTCTCGGACAAGCGGATCGTGAAGGCGATCGACGCGGTCGTCGGCGCGTAGCGACTGCGCCTGGTTCGCGGAGGCGGTGGAGCGAGGCCCGAGTGCTTCTCGGCGTCTGCCAGGGAGCGGCTGGGCTCAGCCACATCGTCCGTCGGCCCGCCCTGGCCCGCACGGACGCTGGTCGGCCCGGCGGATTGCCGGGGCGCTCCTGGAGCCCTGCGGGTGCCTGTACGGGCCTCAGGGGCGCCGCCACCGGCCGGGCAGGGCGGGATTGCGTCTGACGTCCCCCAAGTCGTCGGGCGACGTCACTGTCGCGTCCGGCGCTTGAGCGGTCCTCCTGCCGTGCTCGCACACCGAGTTCGACCACACCGCCTGACCTGCTGTACAGTTCTTCTCGCAGCCGCGGTAAGCGGCAGCGACACCAGGTCCTGTGGAGCAGTTTGGAGTGCTCGCCACCCTGTCAAGGTGGAGGCCGCGGGTTCAAATCCCGTCAGGACCGCAAGAAAGCCCCGCACCTTCGAGGTGCGGGGCTTCTTCGTTCTCGGCTCACCCCGGCGCCCACGGCTCTCCCCCGTGGCCCGCATCCCCACCGCCCCTCGCGGGCGGCCCTCGTACGGGTGCCGTGTGACTTGACGGCGTCACTTTCCACCGGTACCCCGGAAGCCAGGGTCTCCGACTGCCCGAGTCCCGGGAGGTGGCGTATGGCGACGTCGGCCCGACACGAGACGCGCGCTCTGCTCCGTGCCCATCTGTCCGCCGCTTCCGGGTACCGCCATCTCACCCGGCGCTGTCCGGTCTGCCACCAGTTGCTACGCCTGGCCATGGAACCCGGCCAGTACGGCGAGGAGGGCCCTGAGACGGCCCCCGAGGGCGAGGGCCCCTCCAGCCCCTCCTCGGCATGACCGGACCTTCAGCGCCTCCGGCGCACACCCGGCGCATGGCAGGAGGCCTCACACGGCCTCCCCCACGGGTACCTCTGAATGCACCGGGCCGCCCAACACCCGCTCCACACAGGCGTGTTCCTCTAGCAAAGACATCAGGAACACAACAAGAACCTCGACGTGTGACGGGTGTCACTGCACAAGTTTTGGGAATGGTGGAACTTACACCCCTCCTACAACTAGTCAATTTAATATGTGCAATTGCACCCCCCTTTGAGCTCCTGCGCAGCAGATCAGACACCCCTCCCCAGACCCCGACAGGGCCGCTCACGAAACGGCCCGCACCCCGGCGGTCAGGGCACAAA
Source organism: Streptomyces sp. NPDC001020 (assembly GCF_053599115.1). Taxonomy (NCBI): domain Bacteria; kingdom Bacillati; phylum Actinomycetota; class Actinomycetes; order Kitasatosporales; family Streptomycetaceae; genus Streptomyces; species Streptomyces sp. NPDC001020. The sequence continues at coordinate 13,109 of NZ_JBSFLQ010000063.1, forward strand.
AAAGATCGCGCTGGACCCGGCGGAGTCCAGCGCGATCGACGACGCACCCTTGTCGTGCCTCTGTTGACCTTGGGCGAGGGTCCTGTTGGGGCAGAACCCGCGTCGGTTGGAGCTGTGGTTCGGACGTCACGGCAGGTTGGGGGGCCTGCACTATGTCCGGTTATGCGATCGTTCAGGCCTCGCTGCGCTGCTGCGGGATACCCGCAAGCAGGGCGCGAACCTCGGCCTCGCGGTAGCGGCGGTGGCCACCGAGCGTGCGGATCGACGTGAGCTTGCCGGCCTTCGCCCACCGCGTGACCGTCTTGGGGTCGACGCGGAACATCGTGGCGACCTCAGCCGGGGTCAGCAGCGGCTCGGCATCAGGGGTGCGAGCGGTCATGAGCGGCCTCCTCGGGAGAACCGAACCTTCTCGGTTCTTTCCTCTAAATTCTGCACCTTGACCCGCGTTGCCCGATATGGCGGACGCGAGTCGAGTCGGTTATAGGACGAACGGCTTGTCCTCGGCACTACAACTACACCATCTGTCCAGCCGCGTCGGCCAAACCGATGGAATTGCCCTCCCAGGTGTTCATCAGCGACGGAAGCCGATGGACCATGCCATAGCGGACAGTCACGCCTCTGTGACGATCAGTCACACGGGCGATCAGGAGGCACCAGACCCCCCAAAGCACGCAACACAGAGTTTCCGACCATGAGTGGACAGAGGGAACCTCCCCCGAGCTCCTTGTCCTATTTTGGCATGAGGAGGGCCGTTAGACGCAAGATCCTTGTAAGTGCGGTCCGTCACGCTTGGTGGCATAAGCCCGGATCGGACCCTACGTCCCCGCATCGCCTCGCGATACGTCAACCATGGGCCAAGGGTTATCACTTCATCATGTCTCACCGGTCACAATTCGCGCACCGGTTCGCCCGGGACTGAGGGCTCAGTTGGCCGACCGGCGGTCCCGCACGGCCCGCCAGCGCTCCACCAGCCGCCCGTACGCCTCCCCGGCCGCGGCCCCGTCCCCGTGCCGCAGGGCCTCGATGCCCTCGGCGACATCCGCGGCCGAGTGGTCGCCGTCCAGCTCCCCGGCCGGCAGGACGTGCACGAGCCCTCCGTAGTCCAACTCGACCAGCGACCGGGGATGGAACTCCTCCAGCCAGCGCCCCACGTCCACCAGGCCGTCGATGAGCGTCCCCTCGTCGATCGTGTCCCTCAGCGTCCGCAGCGCCCGTGCGGTGCGCCGTCGCGCCTGCACCATGGGCGTGCGGTAGCGCAGCATCGGGGGGATCTCGCCGGACCTCTCGTCGTACCGCCGCTCGGCGTCGGAGACGAGCACGAACCAGTTCAGCGGCACCTGCCAGGTCGCGGTGCGGATCCAGGGCCGGGCGTCCGGGTTGCGGGCCCGCCAGCGCTCGTAGTCCTGGGCGGCCTGGCGGCGCACCACGGGCGGCAGGACCGCGTCCAGGACCGGCACGGGCAGCTCCTGCGCCAGCTCACCCAGCGCCTGCCAGCCGCGCAGCCGGGTGCGCCAAGGGCACACGCACAGCACCCCGTCGACCTCGGTCACGAAGGCGTCACCGCTCTCCTGGACCGGCACCACGACCGGCGGGGTGGGCAGCAAGTCGGCCAGCGAACGGCGCAGTTCGTCCTGGTACGAGGGACGGTCGGGGCGCCGGGCGTAGCGTGCCCAGTGGCTGCGCTCCGGCTCGGGGAATGCAGCCAAAGGCTCGTACACACGCAAGTAGGACGCGTACGGAACGGTCACCGAGGACACCTTGGGCACGCCTGCTCCCTCCCCATCGCACTGCACCCGAAACCCGTCCGGGTGCGGCCCGGACGGGGCGGAAAACCATGGCAAATCGTCCCACGAGCCCGCCACGGCGTACTCGGCGTACTCCAAGGGAGGGTGATACTGCGCACTGAGCGGCTGGCGAGCCCGAACACGCTCTACGCTCATGCCCACGGGGCCCGCCACCCGTACGGGGCCCGCCCAACCGCCGCTACTCAACCGGGAGTCACCACCGTGACCGACGTAACCGACGGCGTCCTTCGCACCCTGTTCCGCTCGGATCAGGGGGGCCATGAGCAGGTCGTGCTCTGCCAGGACCGGGCCAGTGGTCTCAAGGCCGTCATCGCGATCCATTCCACCGCACTGGGCCCCGCCCTCGGTGGTACGCGCTTCTACCCGTACGCGACCGAGGAGGAGGCCGTCGCCGACGCCCTGAACCTCTCGCGCGGGATGTCGTACAAGAACGCCATGGCCGGTCTCGACCACGGCGGTGGCAAGGCCGTGATCATCGGCGATCCCGAGCTGATCAAGACGGAGGAGCTGCTGCTGGCGTACGGCCGATTCGTCGCCTCGCTCGGCGGGCGCTATGTGACCGCGTGCGACGTCGGCACCTATGTGGCGGACATGGACGTCGTGGCCCGGACGTGCTCCTGGACCACCGGGCGCTCCCCGGAGAACGGCGGCGCGGGCGACTCCTCGGTGCTCACCGCCTACGGCGTCTTCCAGGGCATGCGGGCCTCGGCCCAGCACCTGTGGGGCGACCCGACGCTACGGGGCCGCAAGGTCGGTGTCGCGGGTGTCGGCAAGGTGGGGCACTACCTGGTCGGACACCTGCTGGAGGACGGCGCCGAGGTCGTGATCACCGATGTGCGGCCGGACGCCGTGCGCCGGGTCACCGACGCGCACCCCGAGGTCACCGTGGCCACCGACACCGACTCCCTGATCCGGACCGAGGGGCTGGACATCTACGCGCCCTGCGCGCTGGGCGGGGCGCTGAACGACGACACCCTGCCGGTGCTGACGGCGAAGGTGGTGTGCGGCGCGGCCAACAACCAGCTCGCGCACCCGGGCGTGGAGAAGGACCTCGCCGACCGCCGGATCCTGTACGCCCCGGACTACGTCGTCAACGCCGGCGGTGTCATCCAGGTCGCCGACGAACTGCACGGCTTCGACTTCGACCGGTGCCGGGCGAAGGCGGCGAAGATCTTCGACACCACGCTGGCCATATTCGCACGTGCGAAGAAGGACGGTATTCCGCCTGCCGCGGCGGCCGACCGGATCGCCGAACAGCGGATGGCGGAGGCGCGGGCGGGCGCCCGCCCCGGGGAAGCCGCCGGGGTTTGACGGGTACCCGCCGATGGGGGCTTGGAGAGAACTCTCACTCTTATCGGCGGGTCGCCCGCCGATAAGTGGTTAAAATCGGCCGTGACCAGCGAGGACGGGGTACCTCGGCGGTCCTGGGCACACGCCCGCCCACGGGCGACGTACCGTATGGGCGTGGGCTCAGGTACCGTGGAAGCCCTACGGACCGGTCTCTCCGAGGAGAGCCCGTTCTGGATCATGAACGCGTGTCAAGACTCTGGGGCCGTCGAGCCCCGTCATCGAGGGGGTCGAGCCATGGGGCGCGGCCGGGCCAAGGCCAAGCAGACGAAGGTCGCCCGCCAGCTGAAGTACAACAGCGGTGGGACTGATCTGACGCGGCTTGCCAATGAACTGGGCGCATCGACTTCGAGCCAGCCGCCGAACAGCGAGCCGTTCGAGGACGACGAAAACGACGACCCGTACGCACGGTACGCGGATCTGTACAACGACGACGATGAGGACGACGAGGACGACCAGTCCGGTCCAACGTCGCAGCGCCGCGGCGCTTGACGTAGCACGCTCCGCAGTTCCCGCAACGACTGCACCTCACCCGGCCCGGGGCCTCGGCACCGGACCGGGTTTAGTGCTGTCTGTCAAGCGTAGTCACCCACCAGGGCCGCACCCGTCTCGTGGCCGTCCCGGTCGGTGATCTCGCCGGCGACCCATGCGTCCGTACCGCGGTCGGCCAGGGCGGCGAGCGCGACGTCCACCGACTGCTCGGGGACGATCGCGATCATGCCGACGCCCATGTTCAGGGTCTTCTCCAGTTCCAGGCGCTCGACATCCCCCGCCTTCCCGACGAGGTCGAAGATCGGCGCCGGGGTCCAGCTGGAGCGGTCGACGACCGCATGCAGGTCGTCCGGGATCACTCGGGCCAGGTTGGCCGCGAGCCCGCCGCCGGTGACGTGGCTGAACGCGTGCACCTCGGCCGCGCGCATGAGCGCCAGGCAGTCCAGCGAGTAGATCTTGGTGGGCTCCAGCAGTTCCTCGCCGAGGCTGCGGCCCAGTTCCTCCACATGCTGGTCGAGGCTGAGCTTCGCCCTGTCGAGAAGGACGTGCCGGACGAGCGAGTACCCGTTGGAGTGAAGTCCGGAGGCGGCCATGGCGATGACCGCGTCACCCTTGCGGATACGTTCCGCGCCGAGCAGCCGGTCTGCCTCCACGACGCCCGTTCCGGCGCCCGCGACGTCGAAGTCGTCCGGACCGAGAAGGCCGGGGTGCTCCGCCGTCTCACCACCGACCAGGGCGCATCCGGCCAGCACACAGCCCTCGGCGATGCCCTTGACGATCGCCGCGACGCGCTCCGGGTGGACCTTGCCGACGCAGATGTAGTCGGTCATGAAGAGCGGCTCGGCACCGCACACCACGATGTCGTCCATGACCATGGCGACCAGGTCGTGGCCGATGGTGTCGTAGACGCCCATCCGGCGTGCGATGTCGACCTTGGTGCCGACCCCGTCGGTGGCGGACGCGAGCAGCGGGCGCTCGTAGCGCTTCAGGGCGGAGGCGTCGAAGAGGCCGGCGAAGCCGCCGAGGCCGCCGAGGACCTCGGGCCGCTGCGTCTTCTTCACCCACTCCTTCATCAGCTCCACCGCGCGGTCGCCCGCTTCGATGTCGACGCCTGCCGCCGCATAGGAAGCACCGGAGGTTCCCGTCGACGGAGTCGACCGATCGAACGCAGTAGACATTGCCTGGGATCTTTCGGGTTGGTGGGACGGGCTCACGGGCGACGGATGGCGTCGGCCGCGGCCGTGGCGGCGGGACCGGCCGCCAGCTCGGTCTCCAGAAGCTGCTTGCCCAGCAGCTCCGGGTCCGGCAGCTCCATCGGGTACTCGCCGTCGAAGCAGGCGCGGCACAGGTTCGGCTTGGCGATGGCGGTCGCCTCGATCATGCCGTCGAGGGAGATGTACGCCAGGGAGTCGGCGCCCAGCGAGGTGCCGATCTCCTCGACCGTCATGCCGTTGGCGATCAGCTCGGCACGGGTCGCGAAGTCGATGCCGAAGAAGCAGGGCCACTTCACCGGCGGGGAGGAGATCCTGATGTGGATCTCGGCGGCGCCCGCCTCGCGCAGCATCCGTACCAGCGCCCGCTGGGTGTTGCCGCGCACGATCGAGTCGTCGACGACGACCAGGCGCTTGCCCTTGATGACGTCCTTCAGGGGGTTCAGCTTCAGACGGATGCCGAGCTGGCGGATCGTCTGCGAGGGCTGGATGAAGGTACGCCCGACGTACGCGTTCTTGACCAGGCCGGCGCCGAACGGGATGCCGGACTCCTCCGCGTAACCGATGGCGGCCGGAGTGCCGGACTCCGGGGTCGGTATGACCAGGTCGGCCTCGACGGGAGCCTCCTTGGCGAGGCGACGGCCCATCTCGACACGAGAGAGGTAGACGTTCCGCCCGGCGATGTCCGTGTCGGGACGGGCAAGGTACACATACTCGAAAACACATCCGCGAGGCTTCGCATCCGCGAAGCGCGACGACCGCAGGCCGTTCTCGTCGATGGCGATGAACTCGCCCGGCTCGATCTCGCGGACGAAGCTGGCGCCCGTGATGTCGAGCGCGGCGGTCTCGGAGGCGACGACCCAGCCGCGCTCCAGGCGACCGAGGACCAGCGGGCGGATGCCCTGGGGGTCGCGGGCCGCGTAAAGGGTCTGCTCGTCCATGAAGACGAGCGAGAAGGCTCCCATGACCTTCGGCAGCACCAGGAGGGCTGCCTGCTCGACGGTCAGCGGCTTGCCGTCGTCGTCGAACTGACCGGCGAGGAGGGCCGTGACCAGGTCCGTGTCGTTCGTCGCGGCCACCTGGGTGGCGCGGCCGTTCTCCTTGGGGAGCTCGGCGACCATCCGGGCGAGCTGCGCCGTATTGACGAGGTTGCCGTTGTGGCCGAGCGCGATGGAGCCGTGCGCCGTGGCACGGAACGTCGGCTGGGCGTTCTCCCACACGGAGGCGCCAGTGGTCGAGTAGCGGGCGTGACCGACCGCGATATGACCCTGGAGCGAACCGAGCGAGGTCTCGTCGAAGACCTGGGAAACCAGGCCCATGTCCTTGAAGACGAGGATCTGGGAGCCATTACTGACCGCGATACCCGCGGATTCCTGACCCCGATGCTGGAGGGCGTAGAGCCCGAAGTACGTGAGCTTTGCGACCTCTTCACCCGGAGCCCAGACACCGAAGACGCCGCACGCGTCCTGGGGGCCTTTCTCACCGGGGAGCAGGTCGTGATTGAGTCGACCGTCACCACGTGGCACGCCACCGAGTGTATTCGAGGCCGACCGCTGGTCCGAATTGGGGATGGCTGTAAGTCCTGGGCCCCTCACCCGCGACAACTGTTGTGGGGGCGGTGTTTTCCCAGGTCAGGCTGGGTATTGGTGATCCATCCGGCGCGGGTACACGGTGTCGGGCAGGCGGCGGGGATTTCTGCGGTGGGGACATGAGTGAGGTGTCGCACATCATGCGCGTGGGTGGACGCCCCACGGATCCGCTTCACGCCATGAGCGGCAGCAGTCCCCCGAGGTCGGCCCGCTCCCCGCTCGCGCTGACTGCGGCGTCCGTCACGGCTTCCTGCCACGTGGTCCGCCCGGTGGCCAGCCGGATCCAGGTCAGCGGGTCCATCTCGACCACGTTGGGCGGGGTGCCGCGGGTGTGCCGGGGGCCCTCGACACACTGCACGACGGCGTACGGCGGGATGCGTACCTCGGTTGATGCGCCGGGCGCCCGGACGGCGAGCGCGTCGGCCAGGAGCCGTGTGGCGCAGGCGAGAGCCTGGCGGTCCTGGGGGACGTCCAGGCCCGGCACCGCGGCGTTCAGGTCGTCGGTGTGGACGACGAGCTCGACGGTTCGGGTGACGAGGTAGTCGGCGAGCGGCAGAGCCCCGGCGTTGGTGGCGAGCAGCCGGGTGCCGGGGTGCGCGTCGAGCTGCCGGGTCAGGTCTTGCTCCACCTGTGCGAGAAAGGCGTCGAGGTCGGGCTGGTCCCGGGCGAGCCTCCGGGTGAAGTCGTCGATGGCCGAGGAGCTGGCGGAGGTGGCGAAGGGCCAGTCCAGGAGCGAGGCTTCCTGCCGCGTCGGCTCCGGCTGGTCGAGCGAGCGACCGACGGCTGTGACGGCCATCCCGATGTGCGCGACCAACTCCCTCACCGTCCAGCCCTCCAGTCGCGTGGGAAGGGCGAGTTGCGCGGGCGACAGGGTGCCTACGGCTTCCCGTACGTTGCCGAGCTGGGTGAGGACCGCCGTGCGGGTCTTCACCGGGTCGTAGGTCCTGGTGCGCTTCTTGGCCGGGGGCATGGCGATGAGCCTATGCCTTCAGCGCGTATCCGCTCAGGCCTTCGGCGATCAGGCCGAAGGCTCGGTGGGCGCGTTCCGCGGCGTCGGCGGCGACCTCGTCGACGGTCTCGCCGCTGTCGATGCGGCGGTGGTGCTCCTCGACGAGGGCGTTGCGGGCGGCGGTCAGCGCGGCGGCGGCGACCAGAGCGAGCGTGGCGTCACCGGTCTCCTCGGCCAGCACGTCGGCCAGTTCGCGCGCGCCCTTCTCCGACTCGGCATAGGCGCGTTCCATCAGCGCCGGTGTCGCCACGATGACCTCGCGGATCCGGCGGGCGAACGGCTCGCCGTTCAGGCCGATCGATGGGTCGCGCCTCTCGATCATCTCCAGGAACTGCCGTCGCACGGCGTCCACCGCCGACTCACCGGGCGCGCGCTCGCGCACGGCGCGGGCGGCGTCGGAGAAGTGCTCGACCATGGGTCGGAAGACCAATTCCTCTTTCGACCCGAAGTAGTTGAAGACGGTCATCTTGGAGACCTCGGCGGCATCGGCGATCTCCTGCACCGAGACGGCGTCGAAGCCCTTCTCGACGAACAGGGCGACCGCGGTCCGGTAGATCCGCATCGCCGTCTGCAGCTTTTTGCGTTCGCGTAGCCCCATCGCCTCAGTAGCCATGACGTCACCTTACCAAGGCGAACATTAGTCCGTGATGAAATTTAGTCCTGGATTAATGATTGACTCGGTACATCTCTTCAGGGCATGGTGCTTCCCATGACCGACACCCGGCGCAAACTCGCCTTGCTCGCCTGCCTCGTCACGATCGTCCTAGCCGTCCTGGACATGCAGATCGTGTCGGCGGCCACCGTGCCGATCGTGCGCGACCTCGACCCCGCGCACGGCATCGCGAGGATCCCGTGGCTGGTCAGCGCGTTCTCCCTGGCGTCCGCCGCGATGCTCCCGCTCTACGGCAGGCTCTGCGACACCCTCGGCGCCAAGCCCGTCTTCCTCGGTGCCCTGGGCGCCTTCCTCGGTGGCTCGGCTCTGTGCGGTGCGGCCCCGTCGATCGGCTGGCTGATCGCCTCCCGGGCCGTACAGGGCATCGGCGCGGGCGGGTTGATGAGCGTGACGATGGTCGTCATCGCCCAGCTTTCGGTGCCCGGCAAGGAGAAGAACAAGGGCGCCGGCACCGGCGGGATCGTCGCGGGCGGTGGTATGGCCGTGGGCCCCTGGCTCGGCGGCTTCCTCGCCGACCACGCAAGCTGGCGCTGGGCGTTCTACATCAATCTGCCGCTCGGCATCGCCGCCCTGGCCACCGCCGTGATCACACTGAAGCTCCCCCGCCCTGCCACCAGCCGCTCGATCGACTTCACCGGTGCCGTGCTGGCCGCCGCGTTCTCCACCGCGCTGCTACTGGTCACCGAGTGGGGCGGTAAGCAGTACGCATGGACGTCCCCGCAGGTCATCGGCCTGGCACTGGCCTTCGTCTGCACTCTCGGGCTCTTCCTGCGCCGCCAGTTCACCGCCGCCGACCCCATCCTGCCGCCCTCGCTCTTCCGCATCCGCGAACTGCGCCTGGGCTTCGTGATCCAAGGGCTGATGGGCGCGGCCATGATGGGCGTCATCTACTACGTACTGGTCTACCTCCAGCTCGTCCGCGGCATCAGCAGCTCCTCCGCCGGCCTGTATCTGATCCCCATGGCGGCGGGCATCATGGCGGTGGGCATCACCACCGGGTGGCTCACCCGATGCGGCTGGTCCGAGCGGACGTTCGTGATCAGCGGATCCGCGGTGGGCACCGCCGCCTATCTCCTGCTGGCCACCACCGGCACCCACACCTCCCTGTGGCAACTGCGGGCGGCCCTGCTGCTCGTCGGCCTCGGGTTCGGCCAACTCCTCGGTCAGTTGATCCTGTTGGTGCAGCAGGCGGCTCCGGGCCACCAACTCGGCGTCGCCACCACCGCGATCCGCTTCTTCCAGACCCTCGGCGGAGCCCTCGGCGCCACCCTCTTCGGCACCCTGCTGGACCGCCTCTACGACGGCCCCGGCGACGTCGGCTCCCTGGTCGCCCTGCGCGGAGCGGACCGCGCTGCGGGCGTGACGGCATACGTCTCCGCGCTCGACACGGTGTTCCTGTGCGGGGCCGCGGTCATGGCGCTGTGCCTGCTGCTCGCCCTGCGGCTGCCGAGGACCCGGCCGATGGAGGCGGAGCCCGTCAAGGAACCCGCGGCCGTATGAGACAGGCCCCGCCCGATGTTCCGGACGGGGCCCCTCACGGTGTGGTCACGCCAGCAGCGCCGGAATGGTCTCCTCGTGGGCCTTGCGCAGTTCCTCGAGCGTGAGCGCGAACTCGCCCTGGACCTCGACCGCGTCGCCGTCCACGACACCGATCCGGGTGGCCGGCAGGCCGCGCGCACCGCACATGTCGTTGAAACGGATCTCCTCGGAGCGCGGCACGGCGACGATCGCGCGGCCGGCCGACTCGGAGAAGAGGAAGGTGAACGCGTCCAAGCCGTCCGGTACGACCAGCCGCGCGCCCTTGCCACCCAGCAGGGCGGACTCCACGACCGCCTGGACCAGGCCGCCGTCCGACAGGTCGTGCGCGGAGTCGATCATGCCGTCTCGGGAGGCCGAGATCAGGATCTCGCCGAGCAGCCGCTCCCGTTCCAGGTCGACCTTGGGGGGCAGACCGCCGAGGTGGCCGTGGACGACCTGCGACCAGGCCGACCCGCCGAACTCCTCATGTGTGTCGCCGAGGAGATAGAGCAGCTGCCCCTCCTCCTGGAAGGCGACCGGGGTGCGTCGGGCGACGTCGTCGATGACGCCCAGCACCGCCACCACCGGCGTCGGGTGGATGGCCGTCTCGCCGGTCTGGTTGTAGAGGGAGACGTTGCCGCCGGTCACCGGGGTACCCAACTGCTGGCAGGCGTCGGCGAGTCCGCGGACCGCCTCCGCGAACTGCCACATCACGGCCGGGTCCTCGGGCGAGCCGAAGTTCAGGCAGTCGGAGACGGCCAGCGGCTTGGCGCCGGTGGTCGCCACATTGCGGTACGCCTCGGCGAGCGCGAGCTGAGCGCCCGCGTACGGGTCGAGCTTCGCGTACCGGCCGTTGCCGTCGGTGGCGATGGCGACACCGAGCCCGGACGTCTCGTCGATACGGATCATCCCGGAGTCCTCGGGCTGGGCGAGAACCGTGTTGCCCTGCACGAAGTGGTCGTACTGCGAGGTGATCCAGGACTTCGAGGCCTGGTTGGGGGAGCCGACGAGCCTGAGGACCTGCTCCTTGATCTCTTCGGCGGTGGCCGGACGCGGCAGCTTGTTCGCGTCGTCCGCCTGGAGTTCGTCCTGCCACTGCGGACGGGCGTACGGGCGCTCGTACACCGGCCCCTCGTGCGCGACCGTCCGCGGGTCGACGTCGACGATCTTCCCGCCGTGCCAGTAGATCTCCAGCCGGTCGCCGTCGGTCACCTCGCCGATGACCGTGGCGATGACGTCCCACTTGGCGCAGATCTCCAGGAACCGGTCCACCTTCTCCGGCTCGACGACCGCGCACATCCTCTCCTGCGACTCGCTCATGAGGATTTCCTCGGGCGAGAGCGTCGAGTCGCGCAGCGGTACGTCGTCCAGGGTCACGCGCATACCGCCGGAGCCGTTGGAGGCGAGCTCGGAGGTGGCGCACGACAGGCCGGCCGCGCCCAGGTCCTGGATGCCGACGACCAGCTTCTCGCTGAACGCCTCCAGGGTGCACTCGATGAGCAGCTTCTCCTGGAAGGGGTCGCCGACCTGAACAGCGGGCCGCTTGGAGGGCTTCGCGTCGTCGAAGGTCTCGGAGGCCAGGATCGAGGCGCCACCGATACCGTCACCGCCGGTCCGCGCCCCGTACAGGATGACCTTGTTGCCGGCGCCGGACGCCTTCGCGAGGTGGATGTCCTCGTGCCGCATCACACCGATGGCACCGGCGTTGACCAGTGGATTGCCCTGGTAGCAGGCGTCGAAGACGACTTCCCCGCCGATGTTGGGCAGGCCGAGGCAGTTGCCGTAGCCGCCGATACCGGCGACGACGCCGGGCAGCACGCGCTTGGTGTCCGGGTGGTCGGCCGCGCCGAAGCGAAGGGGGTCGACGACGGCGACCGGCCGGGCGCCCATCGCGATGATGTCGCGCACGATGCCGCCGACGCCCGTGGCCGCACCCTGGTAGGGCTCGACGTACGAGGGATGGTTGTGCGACTCGACCTTGAAGGTGACCGCGTAACCCTGGCCGACGTCCACGACACCGGCGTTCTCGCCGATGCCCACGAGCAGGGCGTCCGACTCGGGGGCCTTCTCGCCGAACTGGCGGAGGTGGACCTTGGAGGACTTGTACGAGCAGTGCTCGGACCACATGACCGAGTACATGGCGAGCTCGGCGCCCGTCGGGCGGCGGCCCAGGATCTCGACGATCCGCTCGTACTCGTCCTTCTTCAGGCCGAGTTCGGCCCAGGGCAGCTCGACGTCGGGGGTCGCGGCCGCGTGCTCGACCGTGTCCAGAGGCGTCCGGCTCATGCGTTGACCAGCTTCTTGAGGATCGAGGTGAAGAACGGCAGGCCGTCGGTACGACCCGTACCGATCAGCGGCTCGACGGCGTGCTCGGGGTGCGGCATGAGGCCGACGATGTTCCCGGCCTCGTTGGTGATGCCGGCGATGTCACGGAGCGAGCCGTTGGGGTTGCCGCTTTCATCAGCGGCTCCGCCGCGGGCGAGGTAGCGGACCACCACCCGGCCCTCGGCCTCCAGCTTGTCGAGCGTGTACTCGTCGGCGACGTACCGGCCGTCCATGTTCTTCAGCGGGATGTGGATTTCCTGGCCGCTCTCGTAGTCGCTGGTCCAGGAGGTCTCCGCGTTCTCCACCCGCAGCTTCTGGTCGCGGCAGATGAAGTGGAGGTGGTTGTTGCCGAGCATCGCGCCCGGAAGGAGATGGGCCTCGGTGAGGACCTGGAAGCCGTTGCAGATACCGAGGACCGGGAGGCCGGCCTTCGCCTGCTCGATGACGGTCTCCATCACCGGCGAGAAGCGGGAGATGGCACCCGCGCGCAGATAGTCGCCGTACGAGAAGCCGCCCGGCAGTACGACGGCGTCGACCTGCCGGAGGTCCTTGTCCTTGTGCCAGAGAGCGACCGGTTCGGCGCCCGCGAGGCGGATCGCGCGCTGGGTGTCCCGGTCGTCCAGGCTCCCCGGGAAAGTGACGACGCCAATACGAGCGGTCACTTCGCGGCCTCCGCCACTTCCTCCACCTTGACGGTGAAGTCCTCGATCACGGTGTTGGCGAGGAAAGATTCCGCGAGATCGTGGATGCGGGCGAGCGCGGCGTCATCGACCGGCCCGTCCACCTGGAGCTCGAATCGCTTTCCCTGACGGACGTCGGAGATGCCCTCGAAACCAAGCCGCGGCAGTGCGCGCTGCACTGCCTGGCCCTGCGGGTCGAGAATCTCCGGCTTGAGCATGACGTCGACTACGACGCGTGCCACTGGCACTCCCGGTGTGTGGTGCTGAGCAGGTCCCTTCAGACTACCCGTACAAAATTTCTACTCGCGTAGATTCGTAGTATCCTACGTGACCGCCATCACTATCCGGCGTGAACCGCGGGATCCGCACGGAAAATCCTTGGAAAATCGCAGAACACCCGTCGGACGACCATTGCGCCCGGACACGCGGAGGCATTCAGTCGGTCTTCCCAGTGCATTGCCAGGCACTGTACAAAGGAAAAGGCAATAGCCGATACTTTGCTCAATTACTGCCGGACAGTCGACATCTCTCCGACATCTTCTTGGCGTCTGCGCACGTCATGACGGATGATCGCTGGGGTGTCGCACGAAGGGACCGATATTCGTGGCGCAGCGTGTCGTGGTCACTCTCTTTGACGACATCGACGGCTCAGAAGCGGCGGAAACGATCGCCTTCGGACTGGACGGCAAGTCGTACGAGATCGACCTCAATCAAGCCAATGCCAAGAAACTGCGTAAGGCGCTGGCACCGTACGTCGAGGCCGGCCGCAAGAAGGCGAAGTCCGGGAAGGCGTACACGCACACGGCATTGACGCCCGACCCTGCCGCCGTCCGCGCCTGGGCACGCTCACACAACATGGACGTACCGCCACGGGGCCGCATCCCTAAGAAGGTCTACGAGGCGTTCGCACAGGCGCACTGACGCGTTCGGTCAGGCTCGACCGGGCCCACCCCGGCCCGCCGGGCCGGTGGCGTCCAAGGCGCCCGGTCGGTCGGCGCACCTCCACTCGCCGAGGCCTGCTTCGCCGTCGGCCGGGGCATCCCCGGCCGGGCCGGGCCCGGATTCCCCGACCCTCGCTCCGCTTCTGTCGACCGGCCGGAGGTTCCGCACTCCGCCCATCCGTCGTCAACCTTTGGCCCCGGACGCCGGGGTCACCCCGTGAGCGCGCTCGCCGGCCGCCGCCCGCACGCGCCCCATCGGCCCCCATCCGCACCCGACTTGCGTTTTCCCCCTGGTGATCAGATAGAGTCTGGAACACGCCGAGGGGCAAGGCCGAGAGGCTGGAACCCCCAAGCGTCACGCGGGTGTAGTTCAGTAGTAGAACACCCCCTTTCCAAGGGGGAGGCGCAGTGTGCAATTCCTGTCACCCGCTCCACAGCATCGGCCCGACCACCCTTGTGGATCAGGTAGGCTGGTGCTCGCACCGATCGGTGAAAGCCGGTCGGGGGCAATGCGGACGTAGCTCAGTTGGTAGAGCGCAACCTTGCCAAGGTTGAGGTCGCGAGTTCGAGCCTCGTCGTCCGCTCGGGAAGAAAGACCCCGGTCCACTGGACCGGGGTCTTTCTCGTTCCCGTCGTGTGTCCGACATTTGTCATGCAGTGCGATGACACCGCGCACTGATGCCAGACCTAGGTGTATTGCCCTGAGAGGTTAGGAACGCGGCTGGCGGGTGGCTGACCCTTGAGCGCGGTGTGTCCGCGGTGGTGATTGTAGGTGTGCAGCCATTGC
>NZ_JBSFLQ010000064.1:0-27416 GCF_053599115.1 Streptomyces sp. NPDC001020
CCGTGGCGGCCGCGGGCGCGGGCACCACCTGGGGCCTGGGCCGACTGTGGGCACGACTGCCGATCGTCCGCGACCACGCCTGGCTGCGCTGACACCTGACGGGGGGACGGACCTCGCCCAGTGTCCATCCCGGCGTCCCGTGAACGGGCCCCTCGTCCCGGCCGCAGAACCGGCGGCCCCGCCCCGAAGAACCCCTGAACACACTGGAATCGGGTCCCCCGATTCAGGAGGAGGAGATCATGCCCCGCACCATCACCGTGGGTCTCGACGGCTCGCCCGAGAGTCGTTCCGCCGCGGAGTGGGCGGCCCGTGAGGCGGAGCTGCGCGGACTGCCGGTGAAGCTGGTCCAGGTCTGGGAGCCGCTGCCCGAACCCATGGCCCTGGCACAGCTCCTCGGCGCCGAGACCCACCAGCACTGGACCGAGCGTGTCCCGCGAGAGGCCGCCGAGGGCCTGCGGCTGCGCCACCCCGGTATCGACGTGAGCACCGAACAACTCACCGGAGGACCCGCCGAGACCCTGACCCGCACGGCACGGGACGCCGAACTGCTCGTCCTCGGCTCACGCGGCCTGGGAGGGATCGGCGGTTTCCTGGTCGGCTCGGTCGGCCTCGCCGTCGTGGCGCGCACCGAACGCCCCGTCGTCCTGATCCGGGCCGGCGAACGGGCCACGGACGAGCACCAAAAGGACGCTGCCGGCAGCCCGTCCACCAGCACCCCCTTCCGCCCCGTCGTCCTCGGAGTCGACATCGCCGAGCCCGACGAGACGCTGCTCGAGTTCGCCTTCGACGCCGCCGCCCGCCGCGAGGCGCCACTGCGCGCGGTGCACGGCTGGAACCCGCCGCCTTACTACGCCTATGGCATGACCCTGGACGCCGGAGCACACCTGTCCATGGCACAGGGCGACGCCGCCGCCCTGACCGAGGTCCTGCGCCCCTGGCGGGAGAAGTTCCCCGATGTCGATGTGGTGGAGGAGTCCCGCTGTGGCAGCCCGGCGTCCGTCCTGATCGAAGCCTCCCGCGAGGCCTCGCTGGTCGTCGTGGGCCGCCGTATCCGCCGCGCCTCAGTCGGCGCCCATATCGGGCCCTTCACCCATGCGGTCCTGCACCACGCCGCCGCCCCGGTCGTTGTCGTCCCGCACGACTGACACACCCCTTCGAAGGAGAGCAGCGATCATGAAGGCAGCGGTCGTACGAGGCTTCGGCGAGCCCCTGGTCATCGAGGAGCGCACCGATCCCGAGCCCGGCCCCGGCCAGGTCCGGGTGCGTGTCGAGGCCTCCGGGCTGTGCCACACCGACATCCACGCCGCGCGTGGCGACTGGCCGGTCAAGCCCGCCCCGCCGTTCGTGCCCGGCCACGAGGGCGTCGGTCTGGTCGAGAAGCTCGGCGAGGGCGTCACCCACCTGACCGTGGGGCAGCGGGTCGCGGTGCCGTGGCTGGGCAAGGCGTGCGGACGCTGTGAGCACTGCCTGTCCGGGTGGGAGACGCTGTGCGAGCAGCAGATCAACACCGGTTACGGCTGCGACGGCGGCTACGCCGAGAAGATGCTGGCCTGGGCGGACTTCGCTCAGCCGGTGCCCGAGGGCGTCACCGCCTTCGAGGCCGCGCCGCTGACCTGCGCGGGTGTCACGACGTACAAGGCTCTCAAGGTCGCCGACGTCAGGCCCACGCAGATCGTCGCGATCTCCGGCGTCGGTGGCCTCGGGCACCTCGCCCTGCAGTACGCCAAGATCGCGGGCGCGACCGTCGCCGCGATCGACGTCACCGATGACAAGCTGGAGCTCGCCACCGAGCTTGGCGCCGACATCGTCATCGACGCCCGCAAGGAGGATGTCGGCGCGGAGCTGAAGCGACACGGCGGCGCTCATACGGCGATCGCGCTCGCGGTGAACCCGGCCGCCTTCGAGGCTGTCAACTCCGGTCTGCGGCGCGGCGGAAAGCTCGTCATGGTGGCCCTGCCCGCGCACGGCACGATCCAGGTGCCGATCTTCGACACCGTTCTCAACGGCACCTCGGTGATCGGCTCCATCGTCGGCACGCGGCAGGACCTCGCCGAGGTGTTCCAGCTGCACCAGGCCGGTCGTACCAAGGTCATCTACGAGACACGCCCGCTCGTCTCCGTGAACGAGTCGATCGACGCCGTGCTGCGCGGAGAGGTTCAGGCCCGGATCGTCTTCGACATGAGCGCGGGACGGTGAAGCCTGCCGGGGGCGGCGCGCCGCCCCCGGCGGTCCCCGCGAGCGATCTCGGCCTACGGTGGGATGAGGGGCGCCTTACTCGTCGGGAGGAGAGCAGGTGGAGATCATCGCGTACGGCGTCCTCGTGGACGAGGAGCCACTGTTGCGGGAAGAGTTCAGCAAGAAGTTCGCCGACCAGCACGAGCTGCGCTGTCTCGGACTGTTCCTGGACAAGGACACCGTCCCGACCGCGCTCGGTCACGAGGTCCTGCTCAGCGGTGCGAACGACACCCTCGACTCCATGGTGCTGCGGGCGCTGGCCGAGGGCGGCACACGGATGATCGCCCAGCGGTCCACCGGCTACAACAACATCGACCTGAACGCCGCCGAGAACCTCGGGCTGACGGTGGCCAGGGTCTCCTTCTACTCGCCGTACTCGGTCGCCGAGTTCGCCTGGACGCTGGCTCTCGCGATCGACCGCCGGATCGTCCGGGCCGCGTTGCGCACCCGGGATTTCGACTTCCGGCTCGACGGGCTGATGGGCCGTGACCTGCACGGTCGGACGGCCGGCGTGGTGGGCACCGGCAAGATCGGTGCCGCGTTCGCGCGGATCGCCCACGGGTTCGGGATGCGGCTGCTGGGCTCGGACGTCGCGGAGAACCCCGACTGCCTCGCCCTCGGTATGGAGTACGTCCCGCGCGAGCGGCTGTTCGCCGAGGCGGACCTGATCAGCCTGCACCTGCCGTTGCTGCCGGACACCCGCCACCTCGTCGACGCCACGACCCTGGCGCTCATGAAGGACGACGCGATCCTGGTCAACACCGGTCGCGGGGGCCTCGTGGACACGGACGCCCTGCTGGAGACGCTGCGCGCGGGGCGGTTGGGCGGCGTCGGCCTCGATGTGTACGAGGAGGAGGCCGGCGTGTTCTTCCTGGACAAGTCGCTGGAGGTGATGACCGACGAACGCCTCGCCAGGCTGATGACCTTCAACAACGTCCTCGTCACCTCGCACCAGGCCTACTTCACCAGGGACGCCGTCGACCAGATCATCCAGACCACGGTGGCCAACATCGAGGACTACCTCGCCGGCCGCCATGGAGAGAACACCTTGGTCCACCCTCAGGCGGCCTGACATCTGGCGTGGGGCGGGCCGAACGTCCGCCGCCGAAGCGCGGAGCTCGAACACACCCGGCGAAGACCGCCTTCGGCGCACTCAAAGCCGCCCTGGCCTGACGGGCACCCATCAGCCACCGGCACCTCCGGGGCGCAGCACGTGGCCTGCCCACGTGCTGCGCCCCGGCGCCGGAGACGGCCACCCCGGTACCGACGTGGAAGACCTCCCGCGCACAGCAGGCGAGGACCTCACGCCGACACACACCCCGCCGCTGCTGGCAGTACCCCGACGCCGGACGGACAGTAGGACCCATGACGATGCAGCCTGGACCAGGCCCTCAGGTCCCACGCCGCGAGACACCGGAGGAAAGAGCCGACCGCAACCTTGTCGAGCTGCTCCAGGAACTGCGGGTCGTGCAGACGGGAGTACAGATCGTCTTCGCCTTCCTGCTCGGCGTCGCCTTCACCAGTCGCTTCCCGTATCTGAACGGCTTCCAGCGGGGTACGTACGTGGTGACGCTACTGCTTACCGTGATCGCCTCGGCCATCCTGGCCTCTCCCGTCGCCCTGCACCGTGGCTTGTTCCACCGGGGGGTGAAGCCGCGCATCGTGGCCCTGTCCTCCCGGCTGGCCGAGATCGGGCTGGTCACTCTCGCCCTGGCGCTCAACGGAGCCGTCCTGCTGCTGATGGACGTCGTACTCGGACACGCCTGGGCCATCGCCATCGCCGCCGTCACCCTCTCGCTCTTCACCGGACTCTGGTTCGTCCTGCCCTGGGCGCTGCGCCGGGTATGAACACCGGGCGGGACGCGCGCGGATGAAGCCCGGCGGAGTGCACCACGAGAGCTGTCTCGACAGCCCGGAACGCACCGCCCCGGAGCGGCTGCGTACCGTCATCCGTCAGCCCGCTTCAGCCGCGACCGGCATCCGCAGCGTGATCTCCACCTAGCCTAGGCCCCCCTGCCTGAGAAGCGGCAGAACCTGATCCCGCACTGCCGGAGCCAGTCGCACGTCCGGTTCGTCACCGGAGATCCAGCGCAAGTCCGCCAGCTCAGCAGCAGGCCGAGGGACCTGGCTGATGCTCGCCTCGAAGACCGTCATCTTCATGGGCACGCCCTCGAGAGCCGCCAGGGCCTCGACATCAGCCAGGAACCGCGGCTCCATCGGATGAACCCCCAGTTCCTCGTCGAGCTCCCGGACCAGCGCCTCCAGCGGTTCCTCGCCCACTTCGGGCTTCCCGCCGGGCAGATAGAACACCTCGGGAGCCGCCTTCTTGCTCACTACCAGAAGGCGCCCTTCCTGGACGATCGCGGCGGCCACGACCCCCAACGGCTTCGCCGCGTCGAGGCCTCCGGGCGTGATCACCCCACAGTCTTGCGTCATGCGCGTCATCCTCTCAGACGCCTCACCGGGCCCCGGTACAGCCACCGGGCGGGGAGCCCGACGACAGGAAGCAGGAGCAGCTCGGGCACCATGGAAGTCACGGTGAGCGAGAAGCGGAGGAACTCATGGCGGACAAGGCTACGAAGGCGTGCCTGGGTCGGCCTGAACCTGGCGACGGCCTCCCTGAGCAGCCGGTGGCCGCCGCTCGTGCAGTCCCGCCGGCCGAGGCGGACATCACCGTCGACGGCACGGGGCTGCTGTGTGTCACCCTGCTGCTGAAACTCCGGGCCGCCGTCGACGGCGCCGACGCCGGCACCATCGTGCACGTCATCGCCACCGACCCCGCAGCCCCTCTCGACCTACCCGCCTGGTGCCATATGACCGGCCACCACTACCTCGGTCCCGTCGGAGGCGTCAGCGACCGGACGGTGTACGCGGTCCGCCTCGCCGACACGGCGCTGCGCACACGCCCTGGCTCTCCCTGGCACCTCGCCGAGGGCGAGGCGTGATGCCGCGCCGCAAGTTCCGGTAGTTCACCGAGAAGGCCATTCCGGTAGTTGTCCGAGAAGGCCATGGGAACGTCTCGGTGAAAGCACTCCGCCCTGCCGGCGAGAAGCCGGCAGGGCGGAGGAGCGTGATGGCGGTGCCAGTGGGCCGGGGATCAGCCGGCCGCTGAGAGGGCAGGCTGGGGCTCGCTGTAGACGCTCTCGACTTCGTCGACCGGGGAGGCCGACGCGTTGTCGTACTTCGTACGGTCGAGGATCTTCTCGCGTGCGGAGACGATGACCGGGATGAGGGCCTGGCCGGCGACGTTGGTCGCGGTACGCATCATGTCCAGGATCGGGTCGATTGCGAGCAGCAGGCCCACGCCCTCCATCGGCAGGCCAAGGGTGGACAGGGTGAGGGTCAGCATGACCGTCGCGCCCGTCAGACCGGCGGTGGCCGCCGAGCCGATCACCGAGACGAAGGCGATGAGCAGGTACTCCTTGATCCCGAGCTGGACGTCGAAGATCTGGGCCACGAAGATCGCCGAGATGGCCGGGTAGATCGCCGCGCAGCCGTCCATCTTGGTCGTCGCGCCGAACGGCACGGCGAAGGAGGCGTACTCCTTCGGGACACCGAGGTGGATCGCCGACTGCTGGGTGACCGGCATGGTGCCGACCGATGAGCGGGAGACGAAGGCGAGCTGGATGGCGGGCCAGGCGCCCTTGAAGAACTGCACCGGGTTGAGCTTGCCGGCGAAGGTGAGCAGCAGCGGGTAGACACCGAACAGGACCAGGGCGCAGCCGATGTAGATGTCGGCGGTGAAGGTCGCGTAGTTGCCGAGCAGGTCCCAGCCGTACTGCACGATGGCGCGGCCGATGAGTCCGGCGGAGCCGATCGGGGCGAGCAGGATCACCCACCACAGAGCCTTCTGCAGCAGCTCCAGGATGGATTCGGAGAGGGTGAGGATCGGCTGGGCCTTCGGCCCGATCTTGAGGATCGCGATGCCGGCGACGACCGCCATGAAGACGATCTGCAGGACGTTGAGCTCGGTGAACGGCGTGACGACGTCGGTCGGGATGATGCCGGTGAGGAAGTCGAGCCAGCTACCGGCGTGGTCGGGCTTGGCCCCGTCGGCCGGGGTGAGGGAGGAGCCGGAGCCCGGGTTGGAGACCAGGCCGATGACGAGGCCGATGACGACCGCGATCAGCGAGGTGATCATGAACCAGAGCAGGGTTCGGCCGGCCAGGCGAGCCGCGTTGTTGACCTTCCGCAGGTTGGTGATGGACACCATGATCGCGAAGAAGACCAGGGGGGCCACGGCCAGCTTCAGAAGCTGCACGAAGATGCCGCCCACCTTGTCGAGGGTGGTGGCGAGCCAGGACACGTCGTAGGTACGGGCGACATAGCCGAGTATCAGGCCGACGGCGAGGCCGAGCAGGACCTGGGCCCAGAAGGGGACGGGTATCCGAAAGCCTGACTTCGTGGGCTTCGTATCGGCGGTGTTCGTGGACACGGACACACTCCAGTGGAGACGCGCGGGAAAAGGTGAGCGGGGCATACGGGAGCGGCAACCGTGGTGTGTCAACGGTGCCGCTGCATCGAGGAGTTCGCGGTCAGGCGCGACAGGCTGCGGACATGCAGCGGCAGAGATCGACATGCAGGCGTGCCGCGAGCCGGATGCTCGTGAAAGTGCGGCCGACGCCGCGCGGGGCGTCGACGCGGCACGCTGCTGCTGTCGTCATGGAAGCGACGATAACACCTTTACTTTGAGAACATAAAAGTGGTCCTTTGGGTAGGGGGTGGAGTGGGGCTACTTCGTGGTGGGAGTAAGGACGTCGTCGAGGGCAGGCGGGGCCCCAGGCTCTGGCCTGCCGGGCGCAGACCCGCTCCCGCGCGTGTCCGAGGCCAGGCGGGGGCTCGCCTGGCGATGGTGGGGCACGTCACATCTCTGGCCGCGGGATGGTGGTCACTGATCGCCATGTGAGGGCAGGCCTGGCGGACGGGGGCCGGGACGCGTTCGCCCCGGTCCGCCGCGGGCACCCCGGGCATAGTGCGAGTACGGTCTTCGCGCCACGATCGCCGCGCGGGCAGAAGCGGTGCTTTGGACCTACGGTGGTCGAAGAGGGGCAGGTAAGCCGAACCGGTGTTGCGGAGGAGATTGAGATGGAGGAGCACTTCGTCTGGGTGACGACGCGCCGCCTTCGGCCGGGCACCCTGGAGGACTTCGAGGGAGCGTGGCGGCCCGCCCCCTATCCGCAGGGTCTGCGCCGCGCTTTCGCATACTGGTCCGAGGACGGGCAGGAGATCACCGGCATGTCCTTCTGGGACTCCAAAGAGGCATGCGACTCGTGGCGGACCTCCGAGTCGGAAGCACAGCGGCGCGCCGCCATGGCCCCGTACGTCGTCGAGGAACGGGAAGGCTTCTACCGCGGTGGTGAACTCCACCAGCCTCAGAGGTAGCTGAGCGAGCGGGCGGCGGGCCGGTCTGCGGAAGCCGCGCGTGCGGCGGGCGCAGACCGGCGTGCGGCAAGCGCGTACGCGGTTACGCGAACTGTTGGTTGGCGGATCCGTTGCAGGACTGGAGGCGCAGAGGGTCCTCGGCGGAGGCCACGGTGAGGCAGAGCCCGGTCGCGGCGGAGGGACGGATCGTGCCGGACTGGCGGACGAACTGCTGGTTGGTGCCGCCGTGGCAGTCCCAGAGGATCAGCCCGGTGCCGGCCGAGTACTTGCCGCCGGGCACATCCAGGCACCGGTCATGACTCAGCCCGGTGTGGAGGGACTTGCGGTCGGTGTCGTACCACCAGTCCTGGTTACGGCCGCCGTGGCACGTCCAGCCGATGACGCTGGTGTTGTTGGCGCTGGAATTGCCCTTGGCATCCAGACAGGTGCCGGTGGCCTGGTTCTTCAGTGGCTTGAAGGCGTCATCCCAGGCGGAGGGATACAGCTTGGGGGTGCCGGTGCTGGCGGGGTCGGCGCAACTCGCCTGGGTGAGACTGGAGTTGTAGAGCTGGGCGAAGCATGACGCGAACGCGCCGTGCCCGCGGGCGTTGGGGTGGAAGGACTGGCGGACGGTGTTGGAGTCCGGCGGGAAGTGGTCGCCGACGTCCAGCCACAGGCCGCGGACCCAGGTGTTGTCGGTGCAGACCTCGTGGCCGTGGAAGAGCCGTGAGTTGTCGAGGTAGGTCGCTCCCGCGTTGAGGGCGGCCTGTCTGACGCCACGCTCGAAGAGCGGCACGGCGGCATTGCGGCCCCAGGCGGAGTCCGAGTCGTAGAAGGTGCAGCCGCCGGGGAGCTTGCCGGGATGGTCGGGGTTGTCGCTGCTGTCGGGGCTGATCGGGCTGGGATATCCCATGACCACGAGCTTGTAGTCGCCGTTCGTGTAGCCCGCGTTGCTCATGACGGTGCGCAGGTCGAGGATCGTCTGCTCGACCCTGGGGCGCAGCCCGTCGACGCGGGCCTGCCAGCCGGGGGAGTACTTGGGGTTGCAGGCGCCCTGGCTGAGGAACCAGCGTTCGACGCAGTCGGTGACGACCGGGGCGAACTGGAGGTCGTCGTTGGCCCCGATGACCAGGACGATCATCTTGACATGGGTGTTGCGGGCCTTGATGGCGAGGTTGTCGCTCTGGACGAGTTCGTCGGCGTACTGCTTGCTGCCGCCGATGCGGATGTTGGCAGTGGTGGCGCCGGAACACGCCACGTTGTAGGTGACGTCCGCGGGGATGCCGGTGCGGTGGATCGCGGAGTCGGGTGAGCGGTGGCACCAGTTGTCTGGGCCGTTGGTGCCGGCCTCGTAGGTGCCCACGCCCTCGCCGGAGATCTCGCTGTCGCCCAGCGAGATCAGTGAGGTCTTGCGCTCGTTCAGCGGGCGCTCGGCGGAGTTGCCGTACAAGGCGGTGGCCTCGGCCGCGCGGGTCTGCTCCAATTCGGCGGGGAGCGGGGTCGATGTGACGGTGACGGGAGTGTTGGGTGCCGCCCCGGCGCTGGGGGCGGTCAGCCCCACCACACCGGCGGCGGCTGCCGCGATCGCGGCGACGGTACAGCGGATTCTGGGACTGGTGCGTCTCACTACGCCTCCTGTTCGCAGGTGCCTTGTGAAGCCGTCCGCTCGTTTGTACTGGCGAGTAGACGCGGTGGGAATACCTTGAACATGAGTAATGTTCAATATTTTTGGCGTGGGCACGCCAGCGTGTGAGGATCGCGCCTGCCGGAACCGTTCTCAACGAACTGAGCGGAAATGAGCAGTTCCCAAACCCGGTCCCGATGTCGCGGCATACGGAAACCAGAGGGGCAAAGGGACCCGGCACTTCCAACACCACCTGACCGGTCACGCGGCAACGACCGCCTCGCCCCACGCCCCGTACCGTCCTGCGGAACCTGCTGACGCTTCCGTTCAGCGGCCGCACCTGGCGGCATCGGCTGTCCAACACCCCTGGAAGACCAATGCTGATACAACCCTTAGCGTGACTGCCATGGACATCACCATCTACACGAGCGTCCTCCCGCACGACGACCCGGACGCCTCCCTCGCCTTCTACCGCGACGCCCTCGGCTTCGAAGTCCGCAGCGATGTCGGAAACGGGAGGATGCGCTGGATCACGGTCGGCCCCGCCGACCAGCCCGGCACGTCCATTCTCCTGACGCCGCCGGCCGCCGATCCCGGGGTCACCGACAACGAGCGCCGCACCATCACCGAGATGATGGCCAAGGGCACCTACGGCTGGATCCTGCTGGCCACCAAGGACCTCGACGGCACCTTCGAACGACTGCGGGCCAGCGAGGCCGCCGAGGTTCTCCAGGAGCCGATCGAGCAACCCTACGGTGTTCGTGACTGCGCCTTCCGAGATCCTGCCGGCAATCAGATCCGCATCCGGGAGTTGCGTTGAGTCGTCCGGGATGGCAGCCATGACCGACCATCAGGAAGGAGATCGCTCTCAAGGACGTCGTCACCAGATCCCGTCGGCGTTCCGACACCTCGTCCCCTCCGCCTATCGGCCGGTGCTCGCCAACCGGGTGTTCCGGCGACTGATCCTCGGCTTCGCGGTCTCCTACCTCGGGGACGGGATGAGCTTCGTCGCGGTGGCATGGCTCGCCATCAAGCTCGCGCCACAGGCGACCACCGGGCTGTGGGTCGGCGGCGCGGTGGCCGCCTACACCTTGCCGGGCGTGGTCGGCGCGCTGGTCTTCAGCCGCCGCCTGCGCCGGGTGCCGGCCAGGCGGCTGCTGCTCGCCGACAGCATGGTGCGCGCCGTGTTGCTCGGCGCGGTACCGCTCGCCTGGCTCGCGGGGCTGCTGACGCTGCCGCTGTACGTCGTGCTGCTCGCGGCCTCGTCCCTGCTGCACGCGTGGGGCAGCGCGGGCAAGTACACCCTGCTGGCCGAACTGCTGCCCGAGGAGCAGCGGCTCGCCGCGAACACCCTCGTCAGCTCGCTGAACTTCGCTGCCACGATCGCCGGGCCCGCGATCGCCGGTGTGCTGGTGACGTACGTCAGCTCCGCGCTCGTGCTTGGCCTGGACGCTCTCACCTTCGCGTTCCTCGCCGTACTCGTCGCGCGGACTCGGCTGCCGGAGTCGGGTCATGTCTCCGCCGTCGACCAGGAGGCCGCCCGCGGCGGGCTCGCGTTACTGCGGTCCCATCCCGAGTTGTTCGGGCTGCTGACACTCACCTGGTTCTTCAACCTGCTGTACGGCCCGGTCGAGGTCGCCCTGCCGCTCCACGTGACCGACGACCTGCACGCACCAGGCACGCTGCTCGGCCTCTACTGGATGCTGTTCGGAATCGGTGCGGTGCTCGGCGGACTCGCGGCCGGCGCGCTGCGACAGCTGCCACTCTGGCCGGTGACGGTAGTCGTCGTGGTCGGCTGGGGGCTCTCGCTGCTGCCGTTCGGGTTCGACGTGCCGACGGCCGTCACCGTCGCGTGTTTCACGCTCGGCGGCACGATCTACGGACCGTTCGTAGCGCTCTCGGTGACCCTCATGCAGACGAAGTCGCCACCGCAGCACCTGGCCGCGATGCTCGCAGCCCGCAGTGCGGCACTGCTCACCGCATCACCGCTCGGCACAGCGCTCGGCGGACCACTTGTCACGGCACTGGGTCCGCGAGCGACGCTCGGCGGCTCAGGACTTGCCACCGTGGCGCTCGGCGCCGTCGCGTGCCTCCTGCTGCTGGCCCGGCGCAGGAACTGATGCTCCAGGGCGCCGATGTTGCGCGCGTAGTCACTGAAGTGTTCATCGAGGTCCCGGCTCCCTCGGGGCCGGTGCGCATGGACCGGTTCGCCGTGGCACCGGCCCACGCGAACAACCTCGCGTGGCCGGAGTGGCCGAACGGACAGTTGAGGCAAATGACCTGACGGAACGTCAGAGTTTTTTCGGCTTGCGGGTCGGAACCGGCTACCGCTGAGGACAGCGGTTCCTCGGAGTCGTTGCCCTCGGTCTGGGGCAGGCCGGTCACGCGGACAGGAGCACGTCGGGTTTTCGACATGGCAAGAACGCGACATCGCAAACGATTGATTCGCCATGGTGGCGCGGGCTTTGATCTCCGGTCGTGAACAGACACTCCATCACCGCAGCTGCCGCCCTCCTGCTGCTGCCACTCGCCGGGTCCGGCAGCCTGGCACACGCAGCCACGGACGATCGTTCCGGGCCGTCGGTCACCCGCATCATCACACTCGACAGTGCACCGGCCGCGCAACGATCCTCCTCCAAGGACCGTGCCGCGGCGCGCCACGCTGTCGACGACTCGCAGCGGGTGCTGGTCGACGTCGCGAGACACGCAGGGATTCCGCTGACCGTCCACCGCCACTACCGCAATGTCGTCAACGGCCTGGTGGTGAAGGTCCCCGCAGCGCAGGCCGACCGGCTCACCGCGCTTCCCGGCGTGGCCTCCGTCTCGAAGCCGGTGGTGTACGAAGCGCCGGAGAAACCCACCCCGGTGTCCGAGGACGCCCTCAAGAAGGCCGTCGCGCAGGCAGGCGGCACCTCCCGGTCGGCCGCCGGCGCGCCGTCCGGCCGGGAAGTCGTCACCACCACGGACCTGACGGGCGTTCCCCAGGCTCATCGTCAGGGTTACACCGGCAAGGGCGTCACCGTCGGCATCGTCGACAGCGGCATCGCCTACGACCACCCGGCGCTCGGCGGCGGGGGCTTTGCCAACGCCAAGGTCGTGGGCGGCTACGACTTCGCGGACGAGGACACCGACCCCTACGACGACAGGTACGGGCCCGCCGCCGGACACGGCACCCAGGTCGCCGGCATCGTCGCCGGCGACGACGCGCACATCGTGGGGGCCGCCCCGGATGCGACCCTGCGCTCCTACCGTGTCTTCGGGACCAAGAACGCCGCCACCGACGACATCATCATCGCCGCGCTCGACCGGGCCGCCGCCGACGGCGTGAACGTCGTCAACATGAGCCTGGGCGCGGAGGGCGAGCGCAGCAGCAGCGTGCTCTCACTCGCCGTCGACAACCTCGGCCTCCGGCACTCCCACCGTCGTCGCCGTCGGCAACGGCTACGCGGGTCCGTTCAACGCCGCGGCCCCGGCTGTCGCGGACGGTGCGATAGCCGTGGGCAGCACCTACAGCAACCGCTACCCGTACCTGGCCTTCACCCTCGACGACGGCTCCACCACCCCCGTCCCGTACCAGGACTCCGGGCGCGCCCCGGCCGCGCCCGCGACCGGCAGCAACCCGATCACCCCCATGGCCTCAAGCTGCGATCCGCTGCCCGCCGGCAGCCTCGCCGGACGGATCGCCCTCATCGCCCCGGTCACCGACCCGGCGGAGGCCTTCAACTGCCGCCCGCTGGACCTGGTCCGCACAGCGGAGGCCGCCGGGGCGGTCGGCGCGATCTACCACGAGCCGCAGATCGACCCGGACACCATCCCCGGGTCGCCGTGCTGCGGCACCACCGACATCCCGCTGGTGGCAATCCGCGAGAGCGACGCCAAGCGCATCCTCGCCGCGCCGGCTGGGATCAAGCTCACCTGGGGCGCCTACGCGGGCAGCCCGCTGAACGCCGACGCCGCCGGACTGATGGACCAGGGCTCCTCCTGGGGCCCCGGCAATGAACTGGAGTGGACACCCGCATTCTACGGCTACTGCTTGCCGGCCTCACCGACACCGCCGTGGCCGGGCAGCTGGACCTGTCGGCGCGCACCGTGCAGCGGCGCATCCAGGCGCTGATGGTCCAGGCCGGGGTCACCACCCGTATCCAACTCGGGTGGTACGCCCGCCACCACGGCTGGGCGTGACCGCTGCTCGGGCTCCTGCGCGATGTTCCGTCGACCTTCTGCTCGCCCCCCCGTGGCTTCACACCCCGCCTGTTCATTGAGCCGAAGGGAGTAGTCGGCTCACGGACCATCTACTGGTCTCTACGCAGTGGCGCCTGGCCCGTCTGGGGAGAGATCGGCACCTACTGGTGCAACCAGGCACTTCCAGGCCCTCTGCGGAGGTACCGCAAAGACCTGGTCGAACGAGAACACCTGCGTGACGCCTGGCCGGACCAGGGCGGCTGCGACGGTGTGGGCGGAGTGTGCGTTCAATCCCTCACCGCCGGTTCCCCGCGCTTCGCCGCCTGTATCTGCTCATACACATGGGTCCGCAACTCGGCGAAGCGCGGGGCCACCCGCGTGTGCACCTGGTCCCGCTCGTCCGGCAGGTCGACCTTGAGCTGCTCCTGGACGACGGTGGGGGACGCGGACAGGACGATCACTCGCTGGCCGAGGTAGACGGCCTCGTCGATGTCATGGGTGACGAACAGGACCGTGACGCCGCGCTCCTGCCACAGCCTGCGCACCAGGTTCTCCAGATCGGCCCGGGTCTGGGCGTCGACGGCCGCGAACGGCTCGTCCATCAGCAGTACGTCGGGCTCGTACGCCAGCGCCCGCGCGATCGCCACCCGCTGCTGCATTCCGCCCGACAACTGCCACGGGTACGCCCCGGCCGTGTCCGCGAGCCCGACCGCGGCAAGCGCGTCCGCCACCAGCTCCCGCCGCCGGGAACGGTTCAAATTCTTCTGCTTCAAGGGAAGTTCGACGTTCGCGCCGACCCGCATCCAGGGGAAGAGGCTGCGGCCGTACTCCTGGAAGACGAACGCCGTTCCGGGCGGCGGGCCGGTCACCCGCCGCCCCGCGAGGACGACTTCGCCCGCCGTGGGCGCGAGCAGGCCACCGACGCACTTCAGCAGGGTGGTCTTGCCACAGCCGGACGGGCCGACCAGACAGACCAGTTCACCGGTGTCGACGGTGAAGGTCAGCTCGCGCACCGCCTCCACCCGCCGGCCTGACCCCTCATAGACCTTCCGCAGGCCGGTTACTTCGAGAAGTGCGTGCGTGGACCGCATGGACCGCCCTTTCGGATGCGTCACAGGGACCGCCGGGAGGAGGCGCGCTGACCGTGGTACCAGCCGAGGACCCGCCGCTCGAGCGCCTGGAAGAGAAGCGAGAGCACGAAGCCCAGCAGTCCCAGCACAAGGATCCCCGTCCACATGTCGGGAATCGCGAAACCGCGCTGGAACTGCACGATCGTGAAGCCGAGCCCGTTGCTCGCAGCGAACATCTCGCTGATGACCATCAGGATGATGCCGATGGACAGCGCCTGTCGCAGCCCGGCGAAGATCTGCGGGCTCGCCGAGGGCAGCACCACCTGTCTGATCCTGGCCATCCCCGTGATGCCGTACGACCGGGCGGTCTCCGCCGTCACCGGGTCCACGGCCCGCACGCCCTCGACCGTGTTGAGCAACACGGGCCATACGCAGCCACCGGCGATGACCGCGATCTTCATGGTGTCGCCGATGCCCGCGAACAGCATGATGACCGGGACCAGCACCGGCGGCGGCACTGCCCGCAAGAACTCCAGGACCGGCTCGCACACCGCCCGCACTCGCCGGTGTGAGCCGACGACCGCGCCCACCACGACCCCCACGACGGCCGCCGCCGCATAGCCCGCGGTGAGCCGCAGCACGCTGGGCAGCAGGTCGGTGCGCAGCCGGTGGCCCGTCCAGACGTCGGGGAAGCTCCGCAGGATCGCCCGCAGCGGCGGCCAGTACACGTTCGTACTGCCGTCGGAGGTCACCCACCACACGGTGACCAGGACAGCGGGCAGCGCGAGCGCGAGGAACAGTCGCAGCAGCACACTCCTCACACCGCCACCTCCACGCGCACCGACTGGTGCCAGGCCAGCGCACGCCGCTGCACCGACCGTGCGCCCACGTTGATCAGCAGCCCCAGCAGCCCGGTGACCACGATCAACGCGTACATCTCGGGCACCGCCTGCGAGGTCTGGGCCACGGCAATGCGGGCACCCAACCCGGGGGCGCCGATGACGAGTTCGCCGGTCACGGCGAGGATCAGAGCGACAGCGGCGGCCAGCCGCAACCCTGTCATGACGTACGGCAGCGCGGTGGGCCACAGCACGTGCCGGACCCGAGCCCAGGTGCCCAGTCCGTACGACCGGGCGGTGTCCTCCGCCACCGGGTCGACGTCCTGGACGCCGTGGATCACCTGGATCAGCACCTGCCAGAAGGACGCGTACACGACGAGAAGAAGAACGGACCGCAGTTCCGTGCCGTACAGCAGCACGGCGAGCGGGACCAGCGCGACCGACGGGATGGGACGCAGGAACTCGATGGTCGACGCCGTGGCCCGGCGCAGATACGGGACGACGGATACGAGAACCCCGGCGACGATCCCCGCGCCGACCGCGATGGCCAGTCCCAGTGCCCAGCCGGTAAGCGTGTCGCCGAGCGCAGACCAGAAGGCACCCTCACCGAGTTCATCGGCGAGCGCGTCCGCGATACGGCTGGTCGGCGGGAAGTAGGCCTCCTTGACCAGGCCGAGCCGTGGCACCGCCTCGCCCAGCGCGAGGAAGGCCGCGAGTCCGGCGGCGCCGAAGGCGGCGTTCGCACCCCTCACGGCAGCAGTGTGCTGAGGTCGGGCGTCTTCTTGAACAAACCGTCCTTTTCGCCGAGTTGGGCCAGTGCCTCGATCGAGGCACGGTTCGGCTCGGCCGGCCACTTCGGAAGGGTCGTCTTCGCCAGCACGTCCGCGGGGATCTTGGTGTACGTGGTGACGATCTGCCGGACCTCGTCCGGGTGGTCGTTCGCGTAGGCGAGGGACTGCGCGGTCGCCTCCCGGAACTTCTTGATCACGTCCGGGTGCTGCTTCTCGTACTGCGAGGAGGTGAAGTACATGGCCACAGTGAGGTTCTTGGCGACGTCCACGAGGGAGGAGGCGATCTCGCGGCCGCCCTGACTGAGGATCGTGGCGAGGGCGGGCTCGACGACCATCGCGGCGTCGATCCGGCCCTGGTCGAGGGCGGCCGGCATCTGGTCGAAGGCCAACTCGACCATGTGCACCTTGTCCGGGTCGCCGCCCGCCTTGCGCACCGACTCGCGCACCGCCGTCTCGTTGATGTTCTTCAACGTGTTGATCGCTACCTTCTTGCCCTCCAACTCCTTCGCCGATGTGATCGAGCTGTCCTCTTTCACCATGATGGCGCCGAAGTCCTTGCCCTCCACACCGGTGGAGTTGACGCCGTTGACAACCGCCTTGACCGGGATGCCGCTGGTCTGCGCGATCATCAGCGAGGTCATGTTGGAGAATCCGAACTGAAACTGCCCGCTGACCACACCAGGAACGATTGCCGCGCCGCCCTGCGCGCCGGTCATGGCGAGTTTCAGTCCGTGTTGTTCGTAAAACCCCTTCTTCTGCCCCAGATAGAGGGGCGCCACGTCGAGAATGGGGATGACGCCCACCTTGACCGTGGTGACCTTGCCGGACGACCCGCTCGCGTCCGAGGCGTCCGAACCACCGGACGAGCCACAGGCCGCCGAGGCGAGTAAGAGGGTGCAGGCCGCGAGGCCGGAAAGCAGACGGCGCATCGTTCTCCCTGTGCAGGCGTAGTGCCGAACGAGGTGGTACGACGGGCAGTTGTGCTGAGCGGGACGTTAGGCCCGGCTGTCCAGCGGGGTCAATGCTTTGCTCGTCCGGGCGAGTTGCCGCTCGGCGCGCGTATGCCGAGACAGGAAGGTACGGTCCCGCCGCGGCCCGGCGACGATCCACGCCGGGCAAGGTCACTTGTCCACCCCGGTGGTCGAACCGTTACTGGCCCAACGGGTTGGCGTGCCGCCCGGCCATGCTTGGTGGTGGGAGCAACGGGCCCGGCCCGGTGTCCGCAGTGGCGAAGTCCATCCCGAGGACACAGAACTTGGCGCGGCGCGTAGCGTCCTGTCACATGGAACCCATGGCTCACATCCCGTCAGTACAAGGCGCTCGGTCCCGGGCCCGCGACCTCGGTATCGTCATCGGAGGGTTCGCTACCGGGCCCCTCGACGCGATCACCGATGTCCCGGGCGTCCGGGTCGGGCACGCCACCGTCCGCCGACACCCCGACGTACACAGCGGAGTGACCGCCGTCGTGCCCGGCGACGTCAGCCCCCACACACCGCTGCCCGCCGGGGTGTTCACCGGCAACGGCTACGGCAAGCTCATCGGCACGACCCAGCTCATCGAGCTCGGCACGTTGGAGACTCCGGTGCTGCTGACCTCGACCCTGTCGGCGTTCCGGGTCGCCGACGCCGTTGTCGGATGGATGCTCGAACGGCCCGGGTGCGGCGATGTGCAGAGCCTCAACCCGGTCGTCGGCGAGTGCAACGACGGCTTCCTGTCCGACATCCGCGCACGGCCGGTTCGCGAGGAGCACGTCAGGGCCGCACTCGAGGCAGCGTCCGACGGTCCGCCGGCCGAGGGCTGTGTCGGTGCGGGAACCGGTACCGGGGCCCTGGGGTTCAAGGCCGGTATCGGAACCGCCTCACGCACACCGGACCTGGGAGGCCGGCGGTACACGGCCGGGGCCCTGGTACAGGCGAACTTCGGCGGCACGCTGCGGGTGCTCGGCCGCTGTGTCACTCCGCAGTCCCTTGGCCTGACCGGCGACCCGACGCCGGTCGAGGAGACCGGTTCCTGCATGATCGTGGTGGCCACGGACGCCCCCCTCGACGCCCGGCAGCTCACCCGCGTCGCGCGGCGCGCCGTGTTCGCCCTGGCCCGCACGGGCGCTGCTTACAGCCACGGCAGTGGCGACTACGCCGTAGCCTTCGGTACGCGGCCGGAAGCCGGCGCCTCCGTGGCGGACGCCGAACTGGGGCCGCTGTTCGAAGCAGTTCTCGACGCGGTCGAGGAGGCGGTGCTCAACTCCCTGCTCGCCGCGACGACGACCATAGGTTTCGGCGGCCGCACCCTGCCGGCCCTGCCGGCGGACCGGCTGCTCGAAGTCCTTGCGGGTCCATCGACCCCCCGGCACTCACCGTATTTCACCGCCTGATCCGATCAGTCGGTGGCCGGGAGAAGAGAGGCCGGCCGGCTCCGGCGCCCGGCCCCGACGCAGGGCGCCGGAGCCGGAGGTGGTGTGGCGATCCGGCCGGAACCGTTTCAGCGTCGCCGCGCCAACTTCGCCTCAGGGTTGCTTGGCGCCCTTGCCACGGCCCGCGGCGACCGCGGTGGACAGGTCGTTGACCACGGCGTCCCTGGACGCGACCGGCGCAAGTCCGTAGCTGCGCTCGATCGTGGCGATGATCGAAGTGGTGTCGTAGACGGTGTGGTCCACGGTCGAGTGCGACAGCGACCGTGAGATCACCAGCGCGGGAATGCGGGTGCCCGGACCCCAGGCGTCCTGGGCGCCACTGAGCGACGAGCCCGGCCCGGGAGGCGCCAGGTGGTCCCACTGGCCCCCGAATTCGTCGTATGTGACGACGACGAGGGTGTTGCCGGCCTGGGGTCCCTCGGTGACCGCCTTGAGCAGGTCGACGAGGTGGTCACTGCCGTCCGACTCGCTCGCGTATCCCGGGTGTTCGTTCTCCGCGCCGTAGGGCTTCACGAAGCTGACTGTCGGCAGCTTGCCGGCCTTGGCCGCGCTCATGAACTCCGTCTCGTCCCGCAGATGCGCACGCCCGGGCCGCCCCGGGGCGTAGTCGGCGAAGTAGTTGAACGGCTGGTGGTGGTACTGGAAGAGCGGGCCGGGCTTGCCGGCTGCCGCGTCGTTCCATCCGCCCGAGTACCAGTTCCATGAGATGCCGGCATCGGTGAGGCGGTCCCCGATGTTGGGGTACTTGCTGTCATCGATCAGCGGGATCTTCGGACCGTTGCCGAACGGCGGGCTGGACGGCTGCACCGTGTTGACCGCGAGGTTGCCGCAGGCGTGCACGTAGTCAGCCGGTTCACCGTTCGGGCACGCGCTGGTGAGCGCGCCGTCCGCGACCTTCCCTGTCGCCTTGTACAGGGGATACGAGGCCGGCATGCCGTTGCTGTCGAGTACGGAGTTGGCGGCGCCGAGAGAGCCGGCACTGGTGTCCTCAGGTGCCCGCGCTGCGATGAGGTACTGGTGGTTGAGGAACGAACCGCCGAACGCCCCCTGGAAGAAATGGTCGGCCAGGACGTAGCGCGGGGCGCCAGGCGCGTGCAGGTACCGATAGATCGGCAGCCGCTTGGTGTCGTAGTAGCCCATCGTGAGGCCGACCGCGTCCGAGCCGGTGACATAGCGGTTCTGGCGGCCGTCGTTGATCGCGTACTTGTTCTGGTAGAAGCGGTGCACCAGGTCACGCGTGCAGCCACCGGGAAGTGCCCCCGGGGAATCCTTGAGCACGCCGTTGGGGGCGTTGGTCCCTGGTGCAGGGCAGGTCTTGTCCTCGGGCCTGATGTGGTCGTCGATGCTGAACGGGCCGTTGGCGAAGGCGCTGTCGGGGATCCCGTGTCCGGCGTCGCCGCAGGTGGACGGCAGGGGCGGACTGGCCAGGTTCACATCGTTCTGCAGCAGGCACCGATACGGTGTGCCGTCCTGCGCGACCTGGGTGCGCTGTTCGTCGTCGGCCTGCGCGAGGCCGTTGACCGACCGGCCGCCGACCTCGCCCCAGGTGCCGTACAGGTTGTCAAAGGAGTGGTTCTCCTCGTAGATCACCACCAGGTGCTTGTAACCACCCGGGAGCGTGGGTGGCGCGCCCTGAGGGGTGGCCGCACCGGACGCGGGTGCGGGCAGGACCGCCATGACGAGTGCTGCGGCCAGGCCGGACGAGGCGAGCCCGATCCGGCGCGGCGTGGCGGAGCGGGACTTCAGCGACCCTCTCAACTCATGCCTCCTTGCCGAACGAACGGATGAACAGTGCAAATGCACATGTCTTGCTCCTCGCAGAGGTGACAACGCCCGAGAACGTACACGCCTGACGTGCGCTCAGCACAGGGGTTGTCGCCACCGTCGGCCTCTGATCTCCTGCACTCGCCGGAGGAGCCAGGGCGCCCGGCCGCCGAGATCGGGTGCGACACAGGTGCTCGGCAGTCCGCCGCTGGAACGCGTGGACCGCTTGGGAATTCACTGCCGAGTACGTCTGTCGAGTTGGTCGTGCTGACGCTCAGCGGGGGTGGCGCGTTCGGTACTCAGAATGCGAGCAGGTCATCGATCCCGGCCTTGACCTGATCGGGCGTCATGCCTCGTTCGATCGTCAGGTGCTCGAACAGGCTCGGCGCGAACGGCGCGAGCAGCAGGTGCGCCAGGACCGTGGGATCCGCCTCGGGCCGCAGCTGCCGCACCAGCATGGCCACATGGGTGTGCATGGTGAGGTAGGCCCCGTTGTGGTACCGGGCTTTCGGTGACGCGGCCTCCGCCGCGCGCATGATCATCAGTTGCTCGACGACCCGGTCGGTGAGCGTGTGCAGGAAGCAGCGGAGCCGCTCGGCGGGCGGCGCGTCGGGGCCGAGTGGCGGAGGGCCGGTCATGAACGCCTTCTGAAAGCGCTGCTCGTCGTCGTCGAGCACGGCGAACAGGAGTTGGCTCACGTTACCGAAGCGGCGGTAGACGGTGCCGACGCCCATTCCGGCGGCGTGTGCGACGGCGTTCATGGTCACGGCCTCCGGGCCGTGTTCGCTGACCAGTTGCAGTGTCGCGTCGAGGATCTTCCGGCGGTTGCGGGCCGCGTCGGCCCGTTCCGGTGGGTCCTGGCCGATGACGGGGAGTGCTGCGGTCATGAACCGAGGCTACCGGATAAGTATCCGATTTGGCTGCACGGAATCGCTTGTAAACCGGATCGGCATCCGCTTTACTCGGAACTCCGGTCAACCGGATAGGGATCCGCTTTGATGGTGCGGTCTCAGTCAGTTCTACGTTCTGCTTGGGAAGGATCCACGTCGTGAGTGCCAAGGTCGCCGTCATCTACTACTCGTCCACCGGTCATGTCCACGAGCTCGCCAAAGCGGTAGCCGAGGGGGCGGAGAAGGCCGGTGCCGAGGTCCGGCTCCGGCGAGTGCCCGAACTTGCTCCGGACTCCGCCATCGACGCCAACCCGGCCTGGCGTGAGCACTTCGAGGCCACGAAGGACATCGAGGTCGCCACGCTCGACGACCTGTCCTGGGCCGATGCCTACGCCCTCGGTTCGCCCACCCGTTTCGGTAACATCGCAGCCCAGTTGAAGCAGTTCATCGACACCACTGGTGGGCTCTGGCAGCAGGGGGTCATGGCGGACAAGCCGGCCACCGGCTTCACCAGCGCCTTCAACGCCCACGGCGGCAATGAGTCGACGACTCTCGCCCTCTACAACACGTTCCACCACTGGGGTTCGATCATCGTGGCGCCGGGTTACACGGACCAGGTCGTCTACCCGGCGGGCGGCAACCCGTACGGCACCTCCCACCAGGGGGGCGAGGCCCCGTCCGAGGAGACCCTCACGGCCGCTCGCTACCAGGGTGAGCGCCTGGCGACCATCACAGAGCGTCTGCTGGCCGGCGCAAAGTAACACGCGGACTGCCGAATGTTTTACCGACTGTACGGGGCCGAGCGTTTACCGGCTCCGTACGTCGGTGTGCAGAGTTGTGGGCCTGTCGCCGTCCATCCGTCCGCCCGACGGAAGAGACGGTGACAGCTCTTCACTCGTTTTCCCCTTGAACCCACGGTCTTCACAGCTGTTTCATAGGCCTCACAGGTGCCTCGTTGAACTCAGGAGGGATCCAACACAGCCTGTGGGGGAACAATTGAATGCAGTAGTGAGCAAGTCGTAGTTGGTGCTTGAGTCTCCTTGCCAGCCCCAGCCCGCCGCGGATCGGCATAGGCGGTTCACCGCGCCGCCGGCACTCTGCCGGAGCAGATACTCTCGGTACTGGTCCGGAAACGCGATGCCCAGCTCTGCCTCCGCTTCGCAGATCTCCGCTTCGGACAACGGTGGCGGGGAGGCGACCTGAATTGCGGGCGGACTGCTGAGCTCGTCAGAGCGCCGCCCCCGAGCGATGCGTTGGTCTTCCACTATCCAATCGGTCGTCATGCAGGTGAGGGTAGACGCGAGCGATCTGTCAGGACCCTGCCGTGACATCGATGCGCCCCGCCAGGTTCTTGAGGTGTGGAGATCAAGCAGGCTCGTGCCGCCATGTCGCACCGTGCGTTCTGCGGTATCTCGGCTCGGCATTTGGGAGAGTTGATCGCCGAGCTCGCGACACGCTGGGACGCACGGTGCGAATCAGCCCGGCACGAGCGGCGGCACGGAGCCCGGAAGCGGAAGGCCGGCGCCGGGCCGAAGTACGAGCTGGTCTTCACCGACCGGGTCCTGGTGACGCTCGTCCACCTGCGGACGGGACTGACCCACGAGGCACTCGGAGCGATCTACGAGGTGGGTTCTTCCACCATCGGGCGTGCGATCAGCGAGATCCGTCCGCTGCTGGCCGCGCGCGGATTCGCGGCGCCGGCCGGCCCGGCCTTCGGCTACGGACGCTGCAGGACGTGTTCGCCTATGCCGCGGCCGAGAACGTCACGCTGAGGATCGACGGCACCGAGACCCAGGTCCGCCGCCCCCAGGCGCACTGCCCTGGACGCCGGGCCTTTGTCACTGGCAAGCGTAGGCAGAACACGATCAAGACCACCACGATCAGCGACCACCAGGGCCGCACTCTGTGGTCCGGCGCCACCCGGCCCGGCCGAATGCACGACCAGACCGCAGTGCGCACCGAGGGCATCGCAGAGCAGTTCCGGCAGTATCCCGCCGTGAAAGCTGAGGTCGACGAGGGCTACCGAGGTCTGGCCAACGAGTTCCGCCGGCAGCCCCGCCCAAAGCCCTGCACAGGCAGTCGTCGGCGAGCCGCTTCACTGCGCGGCAGACTGGAGTTCGACGGTCCCGCGCCCGGCACGCCGCTGAAGGTCAAGGCGACCCGCACGGACGCGACCGGCACTCACGGCGTGGGCACCGCCACCGTCAGGGAGGACGGCACCTTCACGGTCCTCGACGAGCCGGACTTGGCCGGCGACGCCACGTACACGGTGTCCTTCCTCGGCGACCTGACCCACCGTCCGGCCGAGGACCTCACCCGCACCGTCGCTGTCGGAAAGGCACCCACCTCCATCGCGCTCACGGCGCCGGCGGAGGCGACGCTCAGTGGGGGCGTCACCATCGCCGGCACCTTCACCGCGCAGGGCAAGGCACTGGGGGACCGGGCGGTGTTGAAGGTCGTACGGACCGACCAACTCGGCACCGGCACGCTGTCGTCGGTGACCGTCGCCGCGGACGGCACGTTCACCATCAACGACATTCCGCGCGCCCGGCGCGAGGTGACCTACACCGTCAGCTGGCCCGGCGACGGCCTGCACACGGCCTCGAGCGCCTCGGCGACGGTCTTCGTGAAGCGCTGATCCCTCCGGTCCTGCACCCGGCCCGCCAGGTGCCGGGTGTGGGGCTTTCGGCGGCGGGCCTCGGTCTCGCCACTGAGCGCCTCAGCGGTGGTTTGTCCCAGTGTCGTAGTGCCGTCAGGGTGCGCTGTTCTCAACGCCGTTCGAAGAGCCCGCGAACGAGATGGCGCCCTGCGCGACGGCACACAGGGTCTCGACACCGTCGCCGTCGACCGTGGTCAGATCGCAGCGGCAGACGACACGCGTACGGCCGGCTCGGATCACGCGGGCCTGTGCGCGCAGGATCTCGCCCGTGGCCGGTCGGAGATAGTCGATGGTGAATCCGGCCGTGAGGGGGCTCCCCCCGGCCATGGTGCCGGCGGCGAAGGTCAACGCGTTGTCCGCCGCATAACTGAGGACCCCTCCGTGGACGTACCCGTACTGCTGGAGGAGGTCGTCGCGGATGTCCAGCTCCAGCGTTGACTCACCGTCACCGAAGGACACCAATCGTGTACCCAGCAGGACACTGAAGGGCTGGGCTGCAAGGATCTTTCGGGCGAGGTCCAGGTCCGGGGCGTCGCTCACGTCTGTGCTCACTTCCCGTCGCTTCACTAGTGAAGCGAGGATGGTGTCAGGCTGCCGTGTCTGTCAAGATCGGCCCATGCCCGAGCCCGACCAGCGCCTCTTCTTCCTGCTGCAACGCGCGGCACACCAGCTGCGCACCACCGCGGACCGGCGTCTGCTGTCCGCTGCCGGGATCACCACGGCCCAGCTCGGTGCGCTGCTGGCCCTCAGCGATCAGCCCGGGATCACCCAGCAACAACTGGCTCATGTCCTGCACCAGCGCGAGTCCGGAATCACCGCGCTGGTGCGGCGGCTCTCGGACGCCGGCTTCATCACCAAGCGCAGGCATCCGAGCGAACACCGCGCTGTCGTGCTGGAACTGACCGATTGCGGGCTTGGTGCGCTTGCCGCGGCCCGGCCGGAGATCGACCGCTTCAACGCCGAGTTGCGAGCGCTGCTCGGCGATGACGGTTTCACCGGCACAGCCGCGGCCCTGCATCAGTTGGCTCGCTGGGAACCCTGAGGGACGCGCCGCATGGCTCGCAAGCGCCTGAGGAGGGGCCCGCGCTGCCAGGGGGGCGTAGCCAGGCCGGTGCTTCGATCGCGGCCGAGGAACAGCGCGAGGCGGAACGGCGGCGCGGAAGGAAGATGCGATCGCCCCGTCCGAGTGGCTCATCGAGCGGGACGAACCGCGTCAGTCGAGGTCGGCCTGCCACAGGTCGGGACCGAAGACTTCGTACTGGATGTCCCGCGGGGCCACCCCGTGTTCGATCAGTCGGCTCCGTACGGACTGCATGAACGGCAGCGGGCCGCACAAGTAGTAGAGCGCGTCGTCGGCAAGCTTTACGAAGGTCGGGTCCATCAGCCCCTCGAAGACTCCGTCCACTGGTTCGTGACTGTCCGCATCCCTTTCGTACCAGAGGTACATCCGCGCGTTCCTCAGTGCCAGGACGTCGTTGACGACTTGGCGGCGCAAGGGGAAGGCCCCTTCGTCGAGGTCGGCGTGAAGCAGGGTGACCGACAGCCCGGACTCGGCCACGACCAGGTGCGACAGCATCCCCGCCATGGGTGGAGACCCCGATACCCGCGCTGGTGAACACCACCGGCCGCCCCGGGTCATTGAGCACCACATCGCCGTACGGCACCGACAGCGTCAGGGTGTCGCCCACACCCACCGTGTCGTGCAGCAACATCTCACCGTCCGGGTCGCTGCCCTCGCCGCGCAACCGCTTGACCGAGAACTGACGGTGCTCCCCGTCGTCGGCCCGGGTCAGGCTGTACTGGCGCGGCTGGAGCTTCCCGTCGGGCATGCGCATCCGCACCGTGACGTACTGACCTGGCAGCGACGTCTTCACCAGGCGGTCGTCGACCCGTTTTACCACGAAGGTGACCACATCGTCGGTCTCCTTGGTCTTCCGCACCACTTGCCAGTCCCGCCACACCGTCTCCGGTCGGACCCCGCGCGCACTGTACAAGCCGCGCTCCTGGTTGATCAGGGCGTTGGCCATGAGCCAGAAGACCTCGTCCCAGGCAGCCGCGACTTCCGCAGTGACCGCTTCTCCCAGTACGTCACCGTCGCCCACATCAGGTTGTCATAGACGACCTGATACTGATCCGGGCGAATGCCGAGCGAAGCGTGCTTGTGCGCGATCCGCCGAAGGAGCTGCTCCGGCATTCGCTCCGGCGTCTCCACGAGAGTGGTCGCGAACGCGGCCACCGAGCCGGCCAGTGCCTGCTGCTGGTGGCCGTGCACCTGGTTGCCGCGGTTGAAGACGCCGTCCAGAAGCTCTGGATGCTTGGCGAACATGTGCTTGGAGAAGCGCTGGGCGATCTCGCCGATATTGTCGGCGACGACCGGGAGCGTCGCGGTGATGACTGGCCGGGACTCCTGCGAGAGCACGTGGCTACATCCAGAGGTCAACAGGAATTCCTCTGAGTCTCTCTTTAGAGCTCGTAACACGATCTTGGTGAAACGTGCCGGCTGGCCGTGACCGGTGTGAAGATTCGGCCGTTCGTGATGGTGTGAGTACTCGGCCGTGGATCGTGGACGACGACTTGATTGAGCCACTCCTGCCGCCTTGGCCGGAGCGGTCGCCGGGGCCGAGACCGGTGCCGGACCGGCTCTGTCTCCAGGGCATCCTGTTCGTCCTCTACAACGACATAGCGTGGCAACTCCTACCGCTGGAGCTGGGGTTCGGCTCGGGTCAGACGTGCTGGCGGCGTCTGGACCGGTGGCAGGAGGCGGGGGTCTTCGACCGGCTGCACCAGGTCCTGCTCGCAGAGCTGAACGCGGTCGGCGAACTCGACTGGTCACGGGCCTGCGTGGATGGTTCCCACCTCCGCGCGAAAAAGGGGGCGCCGACACCGGTCCGTCGCCGGTCGACCGGCGGAAGACGGGCAGCAAACACCACCTGATCTGCGACGGACGCGGCACCCCGCTCAAAGTCATCACCACCGCGGCGAACGTCAACGACATCACCCAGACCCTCAATCTGGTCGACGGCATCCCGCCCGTCGCTGGCCGGCCCGGCCGACCGCGACGGCGCCCCGAGTCCGTCCTGGGCGACAAGGCGTACGACTCGAAGGCCGTACGCCGGGAACTGCGGCGCCGCAGGATCCTGCCGGTCATCTCCCTCAAGGGCGCCCCGAACATCAAGGGCATGGGCAAGCTCCGCTACGTCGTCGAGCAGACTTTCGCCCTGCTCCACCAGTTCAAACGTCTCGCCGTCCGATGGGAACGACGCCTCGAACTCCACGACGCCTTGGTCTCATTGGGCTGCAGCCTCATCTGCTGGAGGCGCCTCACGAAGATCGAATCGTGAACTTGTGCTGCAACTCTAGGAGTTACGGCTCACGATTGAGTTGGCGTATGACGCGAGATCGTGGACCCAAACCTGCAGACGCCGTCTCCTGAGCATGTCCAAGAGAGGGAGGGAGTGCCGGTAGGTCGCTGACCAGGTGATGTCGGTGCCGCCACGGGGGGCTCGGGCCAGGTCCACAGACCCTCGATGAGATGTGAACAGCCCCGCGGCCTGTTCGTAGCTGAACCGCTGGTCGGGAAGCATCTCGACG
>NZ_JBSFLQ010000065.1:0-26260 GCF_053599115.1 Streptomyces sp. NPDC001020
GTGTGGGTCCTTTGGGTATTCAGGCAGCTTGGCCGAAGCCGGCCGCAGTCGGGTCCTGCTTGCGCAATGGGGCGAAGTCGACGTCCAGCTTCGGGTCGTACGCCTCGGGCTGGATGCCGAGTTCGTGCGTGGAGTACTCGCCGAACCGCTTGATGTTTTCCGTCAGGTACGGCGAGATGTGGGCCAGGTCCTCGGGATCGATCTCCCACCCCTCTTCCAGGAGCTGGCGGACGATCTCGGCGATGTCCAGGGCGTTGTGGAAGATCACCGCGTTCGTGAGCAGAGAGTTGAATTTCATCGCCTTCTCCTGCTCGACGGGGTCGTTGTCGGCGATGACGCCCTGGTTGCCGAAGCCGACCCACTGGGAGAAGCGGTTGAACGACTCGACCTGACCGACGGCCCGGCCCGGGCCGTCGATCATGACACTCCCGCGGGGGTGCCGGAGACGGTGAGTGCGCTGCGGGTGTGCGATGTGGCGGTGTGGATGGGGCACCGGGCGGAGGGTCACGCCTGTCCTCGCTGACTTCGGCAGCGAAGTTGCCCCTCCGGCGTTCTGGCGTGTGAGAGTGACGGACTTTACCAACCGTCACTGGGGTGTGTGGGACGTTCGCGTTGAGTGGTCCGCCGGGGTGGGGGAGGGGTGTGGACTCGGAGCCAGAGGACACCTCCATGGGGGTGGTTCCCGGTTCGGAGGGGGCGACGCGCGGGTGGGTGGTCGGCTGGTGGTGGGCCAGTTGCGGGTGCAGGAGGTCGTCCGTGACGGCGGGCGGGTCTGCTACACGGTCGTGGACGCGGACTGCTCGGTCGTGGCGGAGGCGGACGGGTTCCTGCGCACTTGCGCGGCGGGCACGGACCGTACGTATGCGTATGTGCTGGTGGATCATCTGCGGTGGCTGCGGTTCGCGGGACTGGACGTAGGAGCGGTGTCGCTTCAGGACCTGCGGCACTACACGGCGGCCCTCGGGGCCGATTATCCCGGGCCGTTCGGATTGCCGTGGCGGGAAGGGCACGCCCGTACGGGCACAGCGCGTTGAAGACCGCGGCGGCCTGCCTGAAGGGCTTCTACCTCCGCCTGGGCACCCTCGGCGTGAACCCGTCGCTGGCTGAGGCGCTGCGCGTGACGCGGCTGCCGACGCGGGCGGACCGGCGGCGGGCGATGCTCGGGCACGTCCTGCACAGCATGCCCGCCAACCCCCTGGCTCCGGCGGAACGGGTGCGCCGGCATCCGAAGATGCTGCCCGAAGGCGCCCGGGATCTGCTGCTGGGAGCGGTGTCGTGCGCGCGGGACCGGATGGTGGTCACCTGGCTGGCCGACGTGAGAAACCGGCATGGGTTCATCTCATGGCCAAGCGGAAGCGGAAGACCTTGGTCATCTGTCGATGCTGCCATGAAGACATTCATGCCGGGCGGCCCACCGCAGTCTCTCGGAAATGATCACTGGAGAGCGGTATGCCGGGAAACTGGCCCGTACCGTTCGGGAAGGGGCCGTCGGAAAAGGACCCGAGCCGCGGGCACCTCGTCGGCGGCCTACTTCACTTGAAGTGGCGGGGACTGGAAACGGAGCGGAAGCCACCGCGCCAGTCCCCGACCCTACTGAGAGACCGTCAGCGACGTGGCGGTGTCGTGGTCGACGGCGCCCACGAGCCGGCCAGGGCTGTGTTCGATCATCGGACGTCTCCCACGGGGATGACGATCACGCGGTCCTCACAGTTCATGGTCACGGCCAGTGGGAAACACACAGACAACAGTGCCGTGGGGCGAAGCCGGCCTTGGGTGGGGGATACCTTCTGTCCGCCGACGGGTTCACATGTGACGTGCCGGAGTCGATCCCTGCCACACGTGTACCTGCGCGGTCCGGAGTCTACCCGTCGCCGGGACAGCGGGACGGCCGCATGTCTGTGAAGCACGTATCAGTGATGTGACGGGATGCCGGTTCCCTGGTGTGTTTTCGCCCCGCACACTTCCCGCGCGCTCCCCTCGTCCTTCCCGTGCACGGTCCGGGACGTCCTCTACGGCCGTATACCGGTGCCCGTATGCTCCTCCCCATGAGTAGTGCTGCGCAGCCCGCCCGCCGTCGCGATGCCGTCGCGACCCGTGAGGCGATCCTCGCCGCCGCGGTCGTCGAGTTCACCGAGCACGGGTACGCGAGGGCCGGAGTCCGGCAGATCGCCGAGCGGGCGGGCGTGACGGCGATGATGATCAATCGCTACTTCGGCTCGAAGGAGGGCCTGTTCGCCGAGGCCGTCGACCGGTCCTTCGGCCCGCCGACCATCGTCGGCGACGAACGCCAAGGTCTGACACGCGCCATCGCGCACACGCTCGCCGAGCGCACCGGGCCCGGCGCCGAGCGCCTCGACCCGTTCCTCCTGACGCTCCGCTCCGCGTCGGATCCCGAGGCGGCGGACATCGTCCGGCGGAGTATCGAGACGCACGTCGGCGCCCGTCTCGCGGGGTTGCTCGACGGTCCCGAGGCTGACGTACGGGCTCAGCTCGGGCTGGCCCTGGCCGCCGGGACCTGGTTGCTGCGCGCGGTGATCGGCACCGGCGCACTCGCCGCCGCCGACAACGACCGTCTCGCCGACCTGCTGGCCGACATGCTCCAGCCGATCACCGGTGAGACCGGCGACGCCCCCGGCGGCGACCCCGACAGCGCCGCCGAGTAGCCGGACCGTTCACCTTCACCGCTCCGCCTCGTTCAGAAGGCGGAGCGGATGAGGCCGCCGTCGACGCGGATGGTGGCGCCGCTGATGTATTCGGCGTAGTCGCTGCACAGGTAGGCGACGGCTGCGGCGATCTCCTCGGGCTTGCCGAAGCGGCTGTGGTCATTGGGGATGAGGGCCTGGACGGCGTTGGGCTGGATCTCTTCCCAGGTGTCGCCCCATCCGCGGGCAGGGCCGATGCCGGTGACGAGGTCCTTGGTGGCCTCGACGAGGATCGCTCCGGG
This sequence comes from Streptomyces sp. NPDC001020, assembly GCF_053599115.1. Lineage (NCBI taxonomy): Bacteria > Bacillati > Actinomycetota > Actinomycetes > Kitasatosporales > Streptomycetaceae > Streptomyces > Streptomyces sp. NPDC001020. The sequence goes on from NZ_JBSFLQ010000065.1 coordinate 2,945, forward strand.
GGAGACCACGTTCGAGGTGACGCCGGTGTCCTTGAGGTCGCGGGCGAGCGAGACGGCGAGGTTGTGGCGGGCGGCCAGGGTGGCGTTGTACTGCGGGTGGGTGTTCATGGGCTGGAAGGCGAGGCCGCCGCCGATGGTGATGACGCGGCCCCAGCCGCGCTCGCGCATCGCCGGCACCAGATGCTGGATCATGCGGACACCGGAGACGACGTTGATGTTGTAGGTGTCGTTCCACTCGTCGGGGGCCGCCTCGGCCCAGGACAGGTGGCGGTAGAAGCCGGCGTTGTTGACCAAGATGTCGACGGGGCCGTCCGCGGTCGCCGCCCGCACGACCTCGGCGGCGCCCTCGTCGGTGGCCAGGTCGCCCAGCGCGACGGTGGCGGTGCCTCCGGCATCACGGATCTCCTGGGCGACCTTCTGCGCCCGGTCCTTGTCCCGGCCGTGGATCACGACCGCGGCGCCCTCCGCCGCCAGGAGCTTCGCTGTGGCCTCGCCCAGCCCGGCACTCGAGCCGGTGACCAGGGCGCGCTTGGTGGTGAGATTCAGTTCCATGGAGCTAAGTATACGGTCGTAGACTTGCTGCTTCCAACGCGCTCCACAGATGTCTGCAGGTGGGGGATGCGCGCCTAAGGAGATGTCGCGCCTCCATGTACGGGGGGGCCACTGCACCGCTGCGCCGAGCGGGAGGAAGCTCGGGTGCAGACTGTTCTTCGCGCGGCCTGCCCCACCTGGTGAACCCGCGCGGTGAGCCCCTCCGTTGTCCCGGTGAGAGCACTTCTCGGCCCCGCCCGGTCCATTGCCTGAGCGTGCCGCGCCCCGTTGCCCTGTCAAGCTGGCCCCGCCTGCGTGTACGCCTCGTAGGAGAGCGAAGCGTTTGCGAGATACGAATGACCGCCCCGGATCTCGATCTTGAACCGCCAGGAGTCGTTCGCCTTCTGGATCCGTGCCCAGGCGGTGCTGCACCGAGCCGAGTTGCGCAGTTCTACACGTGGCCCGCCTCCGGCCCCTCTCTGTCGGCCGAGGCAGCCGCGCCGGCCGCGTGTAAGGGTGCCTCGTGCACGGGGAAGAACCCTCAGCGTGAGGGATGCGGTTCGGGTTCCAAGGTCATCGACCATGTGAGCCCGCTACGAGGGCCCGTCGGCTCAACCTGATCTCGATTCAGCAGAGCCGACGGGCGTCGATGGATCAGTGCCAGCCGGTGCAGGACCAGCTACCCCCTCGGCCGTCGTACTGCTCCACACACGCACGATAGGCGTTGCTCGATCCGACCATCGTAGACCTTCCCAATGCCCATGTGGGCCAGGATCTTGCCCTCGTCGCCCCAGTCCACCTGGGCCTGGGCGCCGGGGATCACCTCGAAGCGGCGGCGCATGCCCGCCAGTTCCTTCGGGGTGATGCCGAGTTCCTCGGCAATGCGGGGCGGGCTTGTTGGACGTAGAGCTTGTTCCGCTGGTAGTTGCCGGTGAACCCGTACTCGCTGACCAGCCGCTCGTGGATCACCGCGGCCTTCATCAGGATCTCTGCCCGCAGCATCGAGTCGACCAGCGGCGCGAACTCGTCGATCACCCTCGCCCGGGACCGTCCGGTCGGTGACCGGCGTGGCGGGGTGACCGGGCCCGGCGCCGAGAGGTACTTGCGGACCGTCTTGCGGTCCAGCCCTGTCTCCCTCGCGATCTCCGAAAGGCTCATAGCCCCGGACTCCAACAGGCCACGGAAACGTCGCAGTTCCAGCCAGCGATGCGGATCCAAGACCATCGTCGACCGCCCTTCTGCCGCCCCATACCGACCAGCAGCAGAGTGCCGACCCACGTTCCTCAGCGCATCAGGAACTGGCCACGTTCATCCGTACGCAGGTGGGGACGTTCAGGTGTACGCCGACACCACCCACATCCTGCACGCCGTCGTCATGGCCACCCTGGGCGACCACGCCCGCCAGCAGGGCTCCCTCGTCGAGCCCGACCGGCTCCGCTTCGACTTCGCGCACTTCGCCGCCCTCACTCCCGACCAGCTCGCCCGGATCGAGACGGCCGTCAACGGCCATGTCCTGGACGACCCTCAAGTGCGGGCCTGGCACGCCGACCGCGCCGAGGCCGAGGCCGCCGGGGCCATCGCCCTGTTCGGAGAGAAGTACGGCGACACCGTCCGCATCGTCGACATCGGCGACTTCTCCCGCGAGCTCTGCGGCGGCACCCACGTCTCCCACGGCTCCCAGGTCGGCGCCTTCCGCCTCCTCAGCGAATCCTCGATCGGCTCCAACCTCCGCCGCGTCGAAGCCCTCACCGGCCACGGCACCCTCCGCCGCCTCGACACCGAACGGCGGCTGCTGAACGAACTGTCCGGCCTGCTCGGCACCCGCCCCGCCGAGGCCCCCGGAGTCCTGCGCAAGCGCCCTCGCCCAGGCGGCCCGAACGGTCGGAGGCGGCTCCGGAGCCGTGGTCCCCTCGCCAGCGCCGGAGGGCGCCGCCCAGAGGCCCTCAGCCAGGCCCTGGACCTTGCCGCCCAAGAAGCCACCCGCCTGCTCGGCGGGCGCTGACCGGCGCCCGCTGGTCCCCAGGCCGCCCGGCGCACGGACACGAGAGGGTTCCCGCATTTCTGGCGGGGACCCTCCGCGCATTCCAGCCCGGAGCCGAAGGGGCTGAAGGGGCTGAATTCCCGGCACAGCGCACAGGACACAGAGCCCTTCTGATCCCCTGGGCACCGGAGGCGAGGGTGGCCGGTGGTCAGGCACCCGTCCGACTAGCTAGGCCAAAGGGCCTAAAAAAACCTAAATCATGATAGACCCGGCCCGATCGGCCAGGGCCGCGCGGTGCGGATGGGCTGGCCGTGCCGAATCATCGGCGTGGTCAGTGGAACGTGCGAGCGCCGAGCGGGTGTTGTCGGTCGAAGCCGGGGAGGATCAGGAAGCTCGCGCTGGCGGTGGTGGTGGTGAATTGCAGCAGTGCGTCGGATTCATCCATATGGGTGAGGGTGTTGGTGAATGTGCGTATGTCGTTCTGGAAGCTGATGAAGAGCAGGCCGGGGGCGGGGGTGTCGGTGTTGTAGGAGCGGCGGAGCATGAGGCCGACGCCGACCACGTTGGGGTTGGCCCGGCGGACGTGGGCGTCTGCCGGGATGAGGTAGCGCCCGGCGGGTGTTTTTGCGCCGAGGTTCGGGTCCGAGGCTATGGTGCCGCCGGAGAGGGGCACGCCGGTGGCTCTGCGCCGGCCGAAGACCGCCTCCTGTTCGGCGGCGGAGAGCGCGGTGAATCGCGGCAGGTCGAGTTCCATGCGCCGTACTACGGCAAGGGTGCCGCCGGCGACGGGAGCCGGGCCGGTTAGCCACAGGTGGCGCTGTTGTTCGGCCGTCGTGTGCGCGCCCACGATGCCGTCGATGAAACCGAGCGGGTTTCGCGGCGCGGATACGCCCTGAGTGACGGGGGTGTCCGGTCCGCGGCGTCCGGACTGCCGCCAGCGTTCGCGTATCCGGTCACCGGCCTGCGCCAGGAGCGCGGCGGCGACGACTGGTAACAGCAGGGGGTCGCCGGCGCAGACCTGTATCAAGAGGTCGCCGCCGCGTGCCTTCGGGGCGATCTGCTCGCGGGAGAAGCGGGGAAGGTCCGTCGCGCCGGGCAGGGTGGGATCGGTCATGCGCACCAGGCGGGGGCCCACCCCGATCGTCACGGTGAGATCGCCCGGGGGCAGGCCCAGCAGTCGGGGATCGGTTCCCGCGGTGAGCGTGCGGATCGCGTCGCCGAGTTCGGCCAGCAGCGGGCCGGCAGCCGCCGCGTCAACGAGGTCGGCCACCACCGCCAGCAGGTTCGGCTGGGCCGTTTGCGGGAGTGTGATGCCTGCCTGATGGCGGCCGGTTGGCGGCACCGGAGGAGTCGGCGTGGGGGAAGGGGGCTTGCTTGGCTGAGCTGCACGCGATTCGCACCCGGTGGTGATTCCGGTGGCCGCCACGGCCCCGGTGGCACCGATGAACGCGCGGCGTGACGGATGGGAATCGGCTCGACTCACGGCGTGAAGGATGCCATATCCGTTTCGGTGGCGGCGAGTTCAACGGGCTCCGCGCCAGGATGGCCTCATGCCAGGATGAGTCCATGTTTCGTCTCAGTCTTCGCGTGATGCTCGCGTTATTGATCACACTGACATGTGTCCTGGCGGGCTGCGGGTCCGACGATGGCGGATCGAGCAAAGGCCGGCGACCGACCGGTGCGCATGTGACGATCCGAGTACCTGGCGACGCCCCGACGATCTCGGACGCGGTATCTCTCGCTCACCCCGGTGACCTGGTGTTGGTCGCGCCGGGCGTCTACCACGAGTCAGTGAAGATCAACACCGCGCGCGTCACCCTTCGTGGCGAGTCCCGGGACAAGGTCGTCATCGACGGGCGGTTGCAGCAGCCGAACGGCGTCGTCGTCACCGCGCCCGGGGTGGCCGTGGAGAACCTGACCGTGAAAAACAACACGCAGAACGGAGTGCTGGTCACCGGTTCAGCGAAAGCGGCCGCCGGGCTGCCAGGGCAAAGCGGCGGCTACGACACCGGCGACGAGCCGGTGACCTTCCTGAAGTCGTTCCTGGTCTCGTACGTGACCGCGACCCGCAACGGCCTGTACGGCGTCTACGCGTTCTCCGCACAGAACGGCGTCATCGAACACTCCTACGCCTCGGGCGGAGCCGACTCGGGAATCTACGTCGGGCAATGCAAGCCCTGTCACATCGTGGTGCGGGACAACACCGCCGAACTCAACGCGGTCGGTTACGAAGGCACCAACGCCAGTGGAGACATGTACGTGGTCGGCAACCGCCTGGTCGGCAACCGGGTCGGCCTCACCACCGACTCCGACCACCAGGAGAAGCTGCTTCCGCAGCAGGGTGCCGTCGTAGCGGGCAACCTGATCGCCGCCAACCAGCAGAAGGCGACCCCCGAACAGGCCGACGGCGGGTGGGGCATCGGCATCGGCATCGACGGCGGCAGCGACAACCAGTTCATCCGCAACCGCATCGCCGGCAACAGCAACGCCGGGCTGGTGATCACTGCAACGACCGACATCCCGACCAACGGCAACCGCATCCTGGACAACACCTTCGCCGCCAACGGAGTCGACGTCGGCTGGACGTTTCCCACCGCCACACGAGGCAAGGGCAACTGCCTGCGCGGCAATGACCTGCGAACGACGGTGCCCGCCCGGCTCGCGACGAGCGCGTCCTGTCCGCTTCCGGCCCGCTCACCCTCGCCGTACGGCAGGTGGGCGGCGCCGACGGCACCTGGCGGCATCCCGTTCACCGAGGTGGCGAGGCCCGGCCTGCAGCCGCAGTTCCCGAATGCCACCACCACGGGCGCGACCACTGTCCCTGCCGTCCCGGCCATGCCGGACGTGGCGAGGATCCCGCTGCCGTCGGCCTCCCTGCTCGCCGCGGGCGCGCGGGTGCAGACGTCATGAGCCTCCTGAGCAGTGGCTACGGCGTCGGGGTGACTCCGGATACCGGCTCGACCGGAACGTACTTCTGGGTGTCGAAAACGATGACCACCGGATGCGACTCGGATGCCACACCGGCGCGGACCCGGTACATGATGCCGTCCGCGCCGACCCAGTAGCGCACGTTGCCCGCCGTACCGGAACGGTCGCGGGAGGACGGCCCGGTCATGACATCAACCTGATGGCCGTCCACCTGGTCCCGTCCGACCCAGAGGGCGCCGTTCTGCGGCAGCAGTTCGGCGTTGTCCGGCCGGTCGCTGCCGAGACTGAGCGCGATGGCCAGCGAACTGTCCAGCGCGCTGCCGGACGACTGCAGCGGACGGCTGTACCAGCCCGAGCGGGGCGGCGACGCGGGTGCGTGCGCCGGGGCTTTCGCCATCGGGTGGACGAACACGGCGATGGCCGTCCACTCGATCAGTCCGTCGCTGGACGTGTCGCGCCCGGTGCCGTGCACCACGCCGTAACCGACTTTGCCCCGGTAGTCGACGGACCCGGTGACGACCAGGCCGCCAGCGGCGCCTGGCACAGTGATCGTCACCGCGCGGCCCTTCGCCTCGTAGTTGCGGAACCGCGTGATCGCCAGCCGGTTCGCCTCATCCGACGTCAGTGCACGCGGACCGCTGGGGCCGGAGCCGCCGCCGACGACCAGGAACCCGACCACCGCAACGGCCGCTGTGCCGATGACGGCTGCCGCCCAGCGTGGCCGCAGCCATCGGCGCCGACCGGCCGCACGGCCTGGTGGAGCTTGCTGGATTCTCACACTCCGCACGCGTCTCGACGCTGACACTCTTCTGATTCATCCTCTCGATCATCACGTTGCTCGGCCGACGTGCGGTCGCGGCGGCACTCGGCGGTCCGGTGACAGACGACGCCAAGGCCGGCCCTCGTGGACCGGCCTTGGCGTGATCTGCCCGACTGTGTCATCCGGACCGCGGGCGGGCAGATCACTGGTGTTTCGTTCGTTCAGTGTTTCTGGGCGCGACGCTTCCGGCTCATGAACGCGATGACCAGGCCCGCGCCCACCAGCAGACCGACGAGGGCGATCATCCCCGGCAGCCCGGACATACCGGTGTGCGCCAGCGAACCCGTGTCTCCACCGGCCGGGGCCGGGTTGTTGGCAGGCGGCGCGGGTGACGGCGGCACGGACGACGTCGGCGGCGAGGTCGGCGTCGCGGTCGCGGTCGCGGTCGGCGTCGGCGTCGGGGTTGCCTTCGGGATGTACACCCCGGCGTCGATCGTGTGATCGATCCCGCCCGGCTTGTCCGGCGCCGTGACAGGCGCGTAGCCGTTGCACAACTGCCCGGTGGTCGGCGGCGTCACGTTCGAGTCATGCGCCCGGTTGCTACCGGCCCGCGGGAGCGTGAACCGCAGCTCGCTCGCCGGAGGCTGGCTCGGCACCTTACTCGTGTCCGCGGTGCACACGTCGAACTGCACCGTGTATTTCGCACCCGGCGTGAGCTGGTAGGCGGCGCCGACCCCACCGAAGTAGTACTCGCCTGAAGCATCGGTCTTGGTCGTGGCGACCTGCTTGCCGCCCGCGTCCAGCAGGTTGATCGTCGCACCCGGCAGCAGCACTTCCGCCGGGTCCTGGATCCCGTTGTGGTCGCCGTCGAACCACACCAGGTTACCGATCTGGATCGGCGCGTTCGCCGCCGCGTACGCGATGTCGCCGAGGCCGCCGGCCTTGCCGAACCCGCCTTGTTCCCGGCTGACGAACTGGAACCCGTTGGCGTTCGGGTTGTTGCCGGGGCCCTGACCGGTTGCGATGTTGTGGTAACCGGTCCCTGAGGTCGCGACGTCGGCGACCGGGTCGAACTCCGTGCTGACGACCCACTGCTGCTGCGGGATATAGGCCACCGACCCCAGCGCGGTCTCTTGGTGGGCGTTGGCGTAGGAGTCGCCCGGAAAGTATTCGACGACATCGGCGGGCTGGCCGCCACTGTTGGCGGGGGTGGCGTGGTTGGGGCAGCTCCCGGTGCCTTCCCACTGGTATTCACCGGCGGGAGTAGCGCAGACCATGGTGATGTCACCACCGGACATAGCGGTTTCCGGCGTGCTGTTCCCCGGGCGGGGGTCGAGCCCTCCCCAACTGAGCACGTCCATGAACCGGTCGCGGAAGCCCAGGATCATCGAACCGTCACGGCCGAAGGCCATGGAGGCCAGCTCCGGCTGCGGATCGATGAAGTTGTTGCTGCCGGGGGCCGTCATCCGTTCGTCCCACGTGGCCAGGCTGGTGTTCCACGGGTTCCAGTGGGTGGCCTTGTCGCCGGAACCGAAGACGCTGCCGCGCTTGTAGGTGAGCGCGTGGCTCAGCACCGTGGTGAACCCCTTGCCGTCGTAGGTGTAGACGACGGCCTTCAGGTCCGCGCGCTGCTGCGTGCTCTCCGCGTTGCACACGCCGCCGACGTAGAGCTTGTTGTCGTGCGTGGCCAGGCCGAACGGCCGCCAGTCGGTCGGCGCCGCGCACCCAGGGTCCGGGATCGGCACCGTCGCCTCGGGAGCCGAGGCGGTGACCCCTGTCGCGTCGAAGCTCACCAGGCTGCGGGTCAGCAGGTTCACCGCGTACAGCGTGGAACCGTCCTCCGACAGGGTCAGGCCACCGATGCTCTCCTTGCCCGGTGCGTTGGTGAAGCCGGGATCCTTGATCATGTTGGCGCTGTCGTGCGGTGTCAGCGCAGCGGCCGGCACCCGCGCGAACAGCTTCGGGGCACCCGAGCCGTTGACCGGCACTGTATAGATCGCGCCAGGGCCCTTCGGCCCGTAGGGGGCGTACCGTCGGGCGAACGCGCTCTGGAACAGCCGGCTGCGGTACTTGTCGTAGGCCAACCCGAACGTCGTGCCCACCTGGGCCTGCGTGGCCAGTGTGGCCGGGCAGGCCACATTGGTGGGACACGTGCCTCGGGCCTTCGTTCCGAACGCCACCAGTGCCCGGGTGTCGGTTCCGTTGGCGCCGTTCTGGACCGGTACGAAATAGCGCGAGTCCGGCAGCGTGTAATCGGCCGGATCCCACACTCCCGTCACCACCGAGGCGTTCTTGCCGTCCGACACGTCCACGAACGACGTGAAGCTGTCGAAGTGGTTCTCCGTGGTCGACGCGGGCGCCGCCTGCAGATAGCCGCTGTACGGTGCCGGGATGCTGACGTCGACGCGGTACTGGCCGCCGCTCAGCACGGTCGACTGCGACACCTCGACCTTTCCGGTGGCATCCGTGACGCCGGCGACGTGGTGCCCGGCGGGGTCGGAGATCTCCACTTTCATGCCCCGCTGCGGCACGTCCATGGTCGCGTTGATCACGCCGGTGCCGAAGAAGTCGCGCAGCACCTGCACCGTCAGCGTTCCGTCGGCGGTCGAGGCGGCGGCCGGTCCAGCCGTCGCTCCCATGGCGCCGCCCGCCATGAGAAGAACAGATAATCCGACGCGCGCCAGCGGCCCCCCGGCCGTCCGGCGCGAGTCTCTGCCGACTAGATTCACGGCATCACACCCCACACTTCTCTTGTCATGGAAATAGCGCCCGCTTCGCGCACGCCCACTCAGGGAGTCCCAGGCGAGGACGCCTTCCCCGAACAACATGGAAAAACGAAAAGGGGCCCACTGCGGGTTGCGGGCCATTTTGCGATGATCGCATGAAGATATTGTGGTCGATTTGTAAGCGTCGCAGGCCAAGGAAAGCAAACGCGTGTTCCCGGCCTCGGGCAGGGCGCCCTTGGGTTGCGTGCTTCCGCAGCTCAATCACGATGCCTCCCCCACCGCCGACCACACCGACCGTCATCGCGAGCAGCGCGCGCCGTACTCTATCCGCTGGTGTCTCGCCTTCACCAGCCGAACCCCTGGCATCCATTCGCGGCCAGTTCCCGAACGCCCAGAGAAAGATGGCCGGAAGGAGACACGAGAGCGAAGTAATGGCCGAAACAAAGCCCCTTAACCTCGGGTGAAGCCCCGGAATGAAGCAACGCAGCGCAGTGGGCGGGTTGGCGCTCCTCGGCCCGCAGTATCCGCATAGCTATGTGCAGGATCTCGCGGTAAGTACGGCCGAAAATTGGAGCAATGCTCAAGACCTGTGGATCGGCCTCGGGCTGGACGCGAAGGGCGTACCTTCCCGAGTGATCGATAGCAAGGTCACCGAGTAGGCCCGCGTTGCCGCACGGGCCGGGAAGGCATGCCCGATGCAGGGCCCGTGGTGCCCGCGCGTGATCAGCCAGAGGAGCCACCTGGCAGGCCGCACGATCCTTCGGCATAGCGGTCGCCTATCGCAACCGTCGCCCGGCAGCCGACTGGCCCTCTGCACCGCCTACGAATCGGTCACAAAGCCAGCCGCCGCTGCCTGATCGCGCGTCACCCAGACCACAACTCTTGACAATTGCTCGTGGATCCGTGGAGCCGTGCATGCGGGCTGAGTGGCCTGTCCCGGCTGTCAGATCCACCGTCAGTTCTGTTTGTACTCGCCTACGTTTCACCCTCCGTGCTCAGGATGAGGTTGCCCGGGGGTTCAGGCTCGCCGCCCGGTCCCCGTCATGGTGCTCCGCTGCGGATTGGGGCATCTCGGGGCCGGATCGGGTACGTGCGGTGCGGAGCAGGGTGGCGATGAGGATCGCGGCGCCCGCCATCAGGACGGCACTGATGACTGAGGCGATCCTGGCCTCCTGGACGAAGGCCTCGAAAGCCGCGTTCCGTAGGGATTCGGCGGTGCTCTTCGGAAGGGTGGAGGCGGTCTCGACGGCGCCGCCGAGGGTGCTCCTCGCTGCCTCCAGCTCCTTGGACGTGAGGTCGTCGGGAGCTGTGGCCGCCAGTTCTGAACGGTAGACGGCGGTGCCGATGCTGCCCAGGAGTGCGATACCCAGCGCCCCGCCGAACTCGGCTGAGGTCTCGGCCATGGCTGAGGCCGCCCCGGCCCGCTCCGGTGGTGCGGCGGACAGGATCACCTCGGTGACGACTGCGGAGACGGCGCCGATGCCGATAGAGACGACGGTCATCCCGCTGACGAGGTGGCCGATTCCTGAATCGGCCTTGAGGAGAGCCAGCATGACGTAGCCGGCAGTGGCCACGAGCAGCCCGGCGGCGATCACGTTGTGTTTACCGATGCGGGGGGCGATCGCGGTGGCCAACGCGATACCCAGGGGCATCACGAGGAACGTGGGCAAGGACCACAGGGCCGACTCCAACGGACCCATGCCCAGGACGAGTTGCATGAACTGCCAGTTGAACAGGCTGAAGCCGACCAGTCCGAACGTCGCCAGCGCGTCGATGAGCAGGGGCACGTTGAACCAGCGCGTGCGGAACAGCGCCATGTCGATCATCGGGTTCGTGGCCCTGTGCTGGCGGCGGAGGAATGCCGCTCCCACGGCGAGTCCGGCGGCGGAGCACGTCAGGGATGTCCACCCGAAGCCGTGCTCCGCCATCGCCTTGATGCCGTAGACGATGCCGAGCACGGCCACCAGGGACATGGTGGCGCCGAGCAGGTCGAAACGGCCCGGCTTGGGGTCGCGGTATTCGGTGAGCAGCAGCGGGCCGAGGATCAGCAGCAGGACCATCACCGGCACGTTGATCAAAAAGACCGATCCCCACCAGAAGTGCTCCAGGAGCAGACCGCCGATGATCGGGCCGAGCACAGCGCCGCCCGCGAAGCCCGCCGTCCAGATGCCGACTGCTGCGGCCCGCTGTGCGGCGTCGTGGAACATGCTACGGATCAGGGAAAGAGTGGACGGCGCCAGCGTGGCTCCGGCGATGCCCAGGAGCACGCGGGCCGCGATGAGTGTCCCGGGGCTGGTCGAATACGCCGCCAGGACGGAGGCGGCACCGAAGGCCGCGGCGCCCGTGAGCAGCACCCGCCGCCGCCCGAAGCGGTCGCCGAGTGTGCCCATCGTGATGAGCAGGCCGGCGAGGAGGAACCCGTAGGAGTCCATGATCCACAGTTGCTCAGAACTGCTCGGGCCGAGGTCGGCTGTCAGGGTCGGGAGCGTGATGAACATGACGGCCATGTCCATGGATGCCAGGACGCAGGGCAGCACCAGGACGGCGAGACCGACCCACTCCCTGGCTCCGGCTCGTTTCTCTTCTTCAGCCATGCCCTCTCCTGTAGCCGTGCAGATTCGGGCGGAGTCAACCACCCTGGATGTGTACGCTGTACGCATTGACCCGTGCAGGATATCCATACGCATCCAGAGGCACAACGTGGTTTTTGACCTGCTGATTCTTTCGGAATCGCGCACACACCTGCGTTGGGGGCTAGAATTTCGTCACAGCTTTAGGTGTGACGAAAAGAGGTTCGTCGATGTCCGTGCAGCCGGGATGCGCGTCGTGCGGAAAGGCACTGGAGCCCACTGACCGGGGACGGCCCAGGCTCTACTGTTCCCGCGCCTGCCAGGCGAGGGCCTATCGGGCACGCAGGACGGAAACGCTGACCGACGTCCCGGACGCGGACGCAAGCGCGCCCTCTCTCACCGTGGAGCGCATCGTACGGGCCGGGATCGTCATCGCGGACGCGGAAGGGCTCGACGCGCTGTCGATGCGTCGGGTCGCCATGGAACTCGGCACTGCCACGATGTCCCTGTACCGGCATGTGGCATCCAAGGACGACCTGGTGACCCTGATGGTGGAAGCCGCGATGACCGACGTGCCGTTGCCCGACTCACCACCGCGGAACTGGCGTCACGGCCTCGAACGCGCCGCGCACCGTGACTGGGAGCTGTATCACCGCCACCCGTGGATCTTGCCGAGGGTCATGGTGACGACCCGCGCGTACTTCAGCCCGGCTCTCGCGGCAGACAGCGAAAGCGCCTTCTCCTCGTTCGACGGGCTCGACCTCGAACCCGCTGATGCCTTCCGGTACATGTTCATGTTCGCCTCCTACGTGCAAGGCGTGGCGCTGATCCTCGTCAGCGATGCGGAGGCGGAGCGGCAGTCGAAGATCGCCGCGAAGCAGGGGAAGAAAGCCTCGGGCCACGCACAGGACCTGCTGTACGAACCCGGGGCGTATCCCCGGCTCGCCCGCGCGATGCGCGCGGGCGCCGACCCCTGGGACCTCGATGCCTTGTTCGCCTCAGGTCTTGCCGGTGTCCTGGACGGCATCGCAGCCGATCTCACGCGACGGGGCATCGACGTCTGAGCTTGCTGTCCGGGGCCCGGAGGAATCGTTCGTCGTCCCGGACAGGGGACGGGCCGACGGGAAGTCGGATCCGGCCGACCTCACCATCTGGGACCAAGACCCCGGCCCGCTGCCCCGCCGACGAACTGCCCGACCTCAACCCGACGCACACCCTGTTGGGCGGCCTCCCGTCCACGCTCCCCACGCAGGCCCGTGACCCAGGCGGTTTATGATGTCGAGGCCATCGCCTCCGAGTTCGGAGTGCAAGCGAACGACGCTCCGTGGGCGCGTGAGATTGAGCTGCGCGACCCTGACGGCAATCGGCTCCGGATCGGCAGCCGACGGACTGATACTTGCCGGGAGCGCGCGGCAGGGAAGCCGTGTCGGTGGCTTGACGAGTGCCTGTCCGCGAGAGCGACGGGCGGCTAGAGCAGGCCAGGAGAGTAACTCCCCCAGCAGGTGGCGAACCTCGATCCCGGCGCCGCGGCTGCCACCTCGGCCGCGTCGGGTGCTGTGTCCACGTCGCGCAGGAGCGGCAGGTCGCGCACCCGAAGGCCCGCCCCGGTGAGGCGGTCGCGCTGGGCGGTGCCGGTGTACGCGGTGGACATCGGGATGCCTCGCAGCAGTGCCGGGTCGGGCTCAGCCAAGCCGAGCGCCCAGAACCCGCCGTCCTGAGCCGGGCCGAACCAGGCGTCGCACCCCCGCCACGCGTCGCGATCCATCACGGGGGCGAGGAGCTTCGTCGTGAGCTGTGGGGTGTCCATGCCGACCAGTAGGGCGGGGCCGTCCGCCACGGCGGCGAAGGCCGCGGCCAGCCGCTCGTCCAGACCGCCGGACGCCTGCGGGATCACCTCGATGCCAGGCGGCAGCCAGCGTCCAGGCGCGCCGTCCAGGAAGAGCACTCGGCGGCGGGCCGGGCAGCGCAGTACGGTCTCGAGGGTGTCAGCGAGCGCCGCCTCCGCCAGCGCGGCCGCCTGGACGGGGGTGAAGGGCGGGGTGAGCCGGGTCTTGACGTGCCCAGGCCTTGGCTCCTTGGCGATCACCAACAGCGCGGTCGGGCCGACCTCGCTCTCGGGCGTCGGCCCGACCGTGCCGTTCACCGGAGTACTCTCGCCGGACGCCGCGGCGGCTCCCTGAGCACCGCGCGCATGTCGCGCACCGCGTGCCAGGTGCCACGCCAGGTTCCTGTGATCTTGGAGGGGCCGGTGCGCGGGTAGTACGGCACGTCAACCTCGCGCATCCGCCATCCGGCGTCGGCGGCCCGGACGACCATCTGCAACGGATAGCCCGACCTGCGGTCGGTCAGGTCCAGGTCGAGCAGGGCCTCCCGGCGGGTCACCCGCATCGGACCGAGGTCGTGCAGGCGCAGACCGGTGCGGCGGCGGATCAGCCGGGCCAGTTCGCGATTGGCGAGGCGGGCGTGCATCGGCCAGGCCCCGCGCGTCGTCGGCCTGCGGCGCCCGAGTATCAGGTCCGCTTCACCGTCCAGGACGGGCTGGGCGAGGGACGGCAGCAGCCCCGGGTCGAGGGAGGCGTCGCAGTCGCAGAAGCAGACCATGGGCGCGCTGGCGACGCGCAGCCCGGCCGCGCAGGCGGCGCCGAAGCCGCGCACCGGTTCGCCCACGACGTACGCGCCCAGCGACGCGGCGAGTTCGGCGGAGCCGTCGGTCGAGCCGTTGTCGACGACAATGGCCCGCCAGCCGGACGGAATCCGCTCCAGCACCCAGGGAAGGGCGGCCGCTTCGTTGAGGCACGGGAGTACGACGTCAACAAGGGGCTGTTGCCTCTCGGTCACGTCTTTCAGCGTACGGTGAGAAATGAGGGACGGCGCGCCCGGTTCGCACCAGGTGTACGCCGCCGCATCGGAAGTCGGCCGGCGCGGTTCGGACGCCGGGCGCCTGCGTCGTGTGAGGTCGCGACGCATCCGGTGGCTGCCGGTTCGCGGGTCCTCTCCCACTCGCTCGTTACCGAGGCGCCGTTGCCGTGCCACGGAGGGGGGCCTTCGCGAACTCCTGCATGCCGTCGGCGAACGGTACCCGGGGCAGCCAGCCGAGTTCCCTGCGCAGTCGTGACGAGGAGGCGGTGATGTGGCGGACATCGCCCAGCCGGTACTCGCCGGTCACCACCGGCTCGGGCCCACCGCAGGCAGCAGAGAGCGCGGTGGCCATCTCTCCCACGGTGTGCGGGCTCCCGCTGCCGACGTTGTAGGAGCGCAGCGTGCCGCCCGGGATCGCGGCACCGACCGCGCCGAGCGCCGTCAGGTTGGCGGCGGCCACGTCGCCGACATGGACGAAGTCCCGGCGCTGACCGCCGTCCTCGAAGACTCGGGGCGGCTCGCCGCGGGCGAGCGCGGAGCGAAAGAGCGAGGCCACCCCGGCGTACGGGGTGTCGCGTGGCATGCCCGGCCCGTAGACGTTGTGGTAGCGCAGGGCGACCGCCCGGCCGCCGGTGGCCCGGGCCCAGGCGGCGGCCAAGTGCTCCTGGGCGACCTTCGTCGCCGCGTAGACGTTGCGCGGGTCGGGCGTCGCGTCCTCCGGCACCAGGCCGGGGGTCAGCGGATCGCCGCAGCGCGGACAGACGGGCTCGAACCGCCCGGCGTCCAGGTCGGCGACCCGGCGCGGGCCGGGCCGGACGGACCCATGGTCGGTGCACTCGTAGCGCCCTTCGCCGTAGTAGACCATCGATCCGGCCAGGACGAGCTCGCTCACCCGCAGCCGGGCCATGGCTGCGAGCAGGACGGCGGTGCCCAGGTCGTTGCACCCTACGTAGGCGGGCGCGTCGTCGAAGTCCCGGCCCAGGCCGACCATTGCCGCCTGGTGGCAGACGGCGTCCACCGTGTGCAGCGCCTCCTCGACCACCGTCCGGTCCCGCACATCGCCGCGTACGAACGCGACGCCAGGCGGGAACTGCGGCGGCTCGGGGGACCGCACGTCCAGCACGCGCACCTCATGTCCGGCCTCGACCAGCGCACCGACGACGTGGGAGCCGATGAACCCGGCCCCGCCCGTGACGAGAATCAGCACGCCTTCGAGGCTACGGCTGGATCCGCATGCGCGGCGCGGCAAGTCCGTCCGGCGCGTTCGCGGCTGCCACTGTGGCGGGTGTGCGAGTACGTACTCTCTGCGCCATAACGCTCCTCGCCGCCCTCACGGCCGTCGTCGCCGCGACCCTCCGCGCAGGCGGTGATCTCGGCCGTCCAGCTGCGCTGTTGTACTGGTACGCCGCCGCGTGGGTGCTGTTCGCCGGAGCAGTGTGGGTGGTGCGGTGCCTGCCGGTGCGCACCACCGCGGCGCTGATCCTGGCCGGCGGGATCGCCCTGTGCATGGTGGCGCTCTCGGCTCCGCCACGCACCAGCGACGACATGTACCGCTACGCGTGGGACGGCCGAGTGCAGGCCGCGGGAGTCTCCCCGTACGCCTACCCGCCTGACGCGCCACAGCTTGCCCGGTTGCGTGACCCTTGGCTCTTCCCCGCCGGGACCACGTGCCGCGGGTGGGACCTCCGCTCAGTGACGGGTGGGTGCACGCACATCAACAGGCCGTCCGAACGCACGATCTATCCGCCTGTGGCCCAGGGATGGTTCCTGCTGCTACATGCCGTCTCCCCGGCGGGCGAGCGGCATAAGCCGCTGCAACTCGCCGGTGCGGTGCTCGCCGTCGCCGTGACGGTGGTACTGCTCCTGGTGCAGTGGCGTAGGGGTGGTGCCGCGTGGTGGGTGGCGCTGTGGGCATGGTGTCCGGCGGTGCCGTTCGCCGCGGTCAACGACGCCCATGTGGACACTCTCGGAGTACTGCTCACGGTGGCCGCGCTCGGGACGGCCCCGGGAGCACGCCGGGGAGCGCTGCTCGGGGCGGCTATCGCGGTCAAACTGCTGCCCGCTCTCACCGTTCCGGGCGCGCTGTCGGGGGTGCTGGCCCCCGGGCGTAGCCCGCGTGCCCGGCTGCGGGAGACGGCGAGCGTGCTGCTCGCCGCCGTTGGTGTCGTGGCACTCGTCTATCTCCCGTACCTGCTGGCGTCTGGTGCCGCGGTCCTGGGCTATCTCCCTGGCTATCTTCGGGAGGAGGGGTACGAGTCGGGTGACGTCGGCCGGTTCGCGCTGCTGCGGCTGGTGTTGCCGGACGCATGGGCCGGTCCGGCCGCTGTCGCACTGGTCGCGCTCAGTGCCTGGTACGTCCTGCGGCGCGGCGATCCAGAGCGGCCGTGGCAGGGATCGCTGCTGGTTACAGGCACTGCGCTGCTGCTCACCTCGCCCGCGTACTACTGGTACGCGCTGCTTGTCGTGGCCCTCGTGGCAATGGGGGGCCAGTGGGAGTGGCTCGCCGTCGCCGCCGCGGGCACCGTGCTGTATGTCGCGGACGCACGGGAGTGGCATGGCGTCCAGGCCGCTGCGTACGGGCTGGCCGCCGTGACGGTGCTCGCTGGTGCACTCGTCCGGACCCGGCAGCGTGGCAGCGGAGACCCCGGGCGGGACAGTGCGGCAGGGCAGGGGTGTCAGCCACACCGGATGCAAGGGGGTCATCGATGGCGGCGGCTGAAGACGACCATCCGTAAGACGGTGAAGCGCACCATGGTCACCAGGGCGAAGCTCGGTACGAGCACCAGGGTCTCCGCCGCTGGTGAGGTGGATGGCCGGTAGTGGCGGAAGAGCAGGACGGCGCTGGAGGTGACCAGATACGCCAGGGCGAACAGGCCGCCCGCAGCCAGATGCGCCCGGAAAACCCCGACCGCGGACCCGCGAAAGGTCAGCCGGCGGTTGGCCTCCGTGTTGAGCACGGTGACGACCAGAAGGGAGGCGAAATTGGCCAGGATGGGCGGCGCCCAGTGACGCAGAACCCAGTAGAGCAATGCCTGGGCCACCGTGGAGGCGACGCCGATCACGACAAACCAGAGCACGTCCCTGGTCAGCGCGGTGCGGCCGGGCCGGGTGAGGGTGTTGTGCCGTGCGCTGAAGCGTCGCACCTCACCATCATGAGGCCACCGTGCACCCCGTCGAGCCGTACGGAGCGCCAGTTCCACCGTTCGACTGGCGACAGACACCCGCATGCACGGCTGACACGGAAAGCCGACCCGACCTGTGCCAGTTTGTAGCTGACGACTTGACAGGCACTGACGGCGCGGTGGAGTTCATCCGCCTTCTCAGAGTCGGCCCGGGGATGGAGGAGGTAGCCGATGGACAGTGGCGGACGGCCGCCGGTCCCGGGCTCCGACGGGCCGCAGCGCCCCGAATCGGACGAGGATCACGCGCGGGGGCGCCTCGAGCGCATTCGCGCTGCCGCGGCGGCGCAGGCCACCAAGGGCGCCACTCGTGCCCGGGCCTTCGTGCGGCGAGTCGAACAGACTCCCCCGCCCCCGGGGCCATTTCGCCCCGGCTTCTGGCGCAGCCCCCTCCGCGGGCCCTGGCTGACGTCCGTGTTCGGCCTGGTGCTGCTGATCGGCATCCCACTGCTCTTCATCACCGGATTGCTCTCCTACGCCGCCTACAACCCCGGCCTCGGCGCACTCAACGACCAGACCCCGGACAAGGGCCTGCTGGGCTTCTACCTGTTCGACTGGCCTACCCATCCCTACTGGCTGTATCGGCTGACCCAGGGCGTGCACGTGACGCTCGGCGTGGTCCTGGTGCCGGTGGTGCTGGCCAAACTGTGGTCTGTGATCCCGAAGCTGTTCGAGTGGCTGCCGGTCCGCAGCGCCGCCCATGCGCTGGAGCGGCTGTCGCTGCTGGCGCTGGTGGGCGGGGTCGTCTTCGAGTTCGTCACCGGGATCCTCAACATCCAGCTCTACTACGTCTTCCCGGGCTCCTTCTACACTCTGCACTTCTACGGAGCCTGGGTGTTCATCGCCGCGTTCGTCGTCCATGTGAGCCTGAAACTCGGCAGGATGACCCGCTCCCTGCGCTCCCGCAACCTGCTGACGGAGCTGCGCACCGGGCTCGCTGGCACCCGGCCGGAGCCCCCCGACCCGGACGGCCTGGTCGCGCTCGAGCCCGCGGCGCCGACCATGTCCCGGCGCGGCGCACTCGCCATGGTGGGGGGTGGGTCACTGCTCCTTCTGGTGGTCACCGCGGGACAGAGCATCGGCGGCCGGCTGCGAAGGACCGCCCTTCTCGCGCCGCACAACCGTGACCCGGGTGGCGGCCCGAAGGACTTCCAAGTCAACAAGACGGCCGCTTCCGTCGGCGTCAAGCCTGCCCATGTCGGGCCGGATTGGCGGCTGGAGGTCCGCGGCCACGGGCGGACGCTCGTCTTCACCCGAGCACAGCTCCTCGCGATGCCCCAGCATGCCGCCGCACTCCCGATCGCCTGCGTGGAGGGATGGTCCACCGACAACCAGCACTGGAGCGGCCTTCGGCTGACCGACCTCGCCGCCCTGGCGGGCCTTCCGGCCGCCGGAAGCGTCCTGGTGGAGTCCGTCCAACCACCCGGTCCCTACAGCTCGGTGGTACTGCGGGGCAACCAGATTCACGACCTCCGATCGCTGCTCGCCCTGCGAGTCAACGGCGCGGACCTCTCGCTCGACCACGGCCACCCGGCCCGTGTCATCGTCCCGGCCAACCCCGGCGTGAACAACACCAAGTGGGTGCACCGACTCACCTTCAGGGCATGACCATGGCGCGCTTCGTCCGTTGGTACGGCTCCGGCCCCCTCCATCTTCTCGTCCTGATCGCCTCGTTCGCTCTCACCGGTTACGCCCTGGTGCGACTGTTCGCCGTCCGCCCGCTCGAGGTCGCGATCTGGTTCGTCGGCGCGGCGATCGTCCATGACCTGATCCTGCTCCCCCTGTACTCACTCGCCGATCTGTCGGCACACGCTGTCCTGCGGCATCGCGCCACGCACATGCCGCAACCGCCGTGGATCAACTACCTGCGGGTGCCCACCTTCCTCTCCGGCGTGCTCCTGCTCGTCTGGTTCCCCCTCATCCTCGACCTCGCGATCCCCTACCCCGATGCCGCACGACTGTCCGAAGGCGTCTACCTCGGCCGATGGCTGGCCATCACCGCGGTACTCTTCGGCGCCTCCGCCCTGGCCTTCGCTCTCAAGCTCCGCCGCCTCCGGCGGGCCGCCCGCGCCGATGAGGAACGACCCGCACCGGGTCACGACGCCGCACCATGACGTCCGACGAGGAGCGGTCGGCCTACGCCGGCGCAGACCCATACGCACTGGCCCTGCGCAACGGCCACGAACTGGTATACCTGCGGCTGGCGGACGGACGCCGGATCGAGATGCCGGTGGATCGCTGGTACGCGCATCCCACCGCGGCCGACGAATCCGTACTCGATCGCTGCGTCGGCCCCGTTCTCGACGTCGGCTGCGGGCCCGGCCGGCTGTGCAGGGCACTCCTGAGTCGCGGAGCTTTCGCGCTCGGCGTCGATGTGGCTTCCCGCGCGGTGGCCCACACCATCGCTCTCGGCGGAATCGCACTGCGCCGATCGGTGTTCGACCGGCTACCGGCCGAGGGAGGCTGGCAGACCGTCCTGCTGATCGACGGCAACATCGGTATCGGCGGTGACCCACGTGCCCTCCTGTACCGCTGTATCCAGGTCACCGCCCCGACGGGTCTTCTCCTCGTCGAGGTCGACCCCGACGATGTCGAGGAGCGCTGCACCGCCCAGTTCGAGGACACCCATGGCCACGAAGGTCCGCCGTTTCCCTGGGCACGTCTGGGAGCACCAGCGCTTCACAGGATCGCCGAGGACCTTGCCCTCAGCGTCACCGACCAGTGGAGACACGGCCACCGATGCTTCCTCGCCCTCCGCCAGGAGGCTGGGATCAATGACACTCGTCAGGCACCTGGAGAGCCCCGCGGCGCAGGCGACTGCTCATGTCGTCCCAGCCGGGCCACGCCCGGCCCAAGGTGGGCGGGCTGCGACGCATGAGTACGCGACCGATCGGTGACCACGCTCTGCTGTCCGACTGCCGCTCGGCCGCGCTGGTCACCTCAGGCGGCTCGGTGGACTGGCTGTGCCTGCCGCGGTTCGACAGCCCGGCGATCTTCGCTCGACTTCTCGACGAGGACGCCGGCTACTGGGCCATCCGCCCTACCGGCCCGGTCGACATCAGCCGCCGCTACATCGAGGACACCCTCGTTCTGGAGACGACCTTCCGAACGACCGAGGGTACGGCGGTCCTGCGCGATGCCCTTGCCCTGGGGCGAGGCGAACGCGGGCACGCGCTCGGCACCGCTTCCCCCGGAATGCTCCTGCGGCAGATCACCTGCACCGAAGGGTGGGTGAACATCGAGATCACCTACGCGCCACGCCCGGAGTTCGGACTCGTCCACCCACTCCTCTCAGCCGTGCGAGGCGGGCTCGCCGCGTACGGGGGCGCCCACGTTCTGCTGCTGTCCAGTCCCGTAGACCTGCAGGTGAGTGGCTCCACAGCGCACGGCCGAATCCCGCTCTCGGCAGGGCACCGCCTCGAATTCGCCCTGCACGTCACGCCGGCGTGGGAAAGTGAGTCGGTGAGCTGGCGGGCCTGGCGGATCCGGCGCCGTATGTCCGACACCATCGAAGGCTGGCGCTCCTGGTCGAAGCTCCACCGCGGCTATGTCGGCCCCTGGCAGGACGAGGTGGGCCACAGCGGACGGGTGCTGCGAGCCCTGACCTTCGCTCCCACCGGCGCCATCGTCGCCGCGGCCACCACCTCCCTGCCCGAGAGAACGGGCGGGTCGCGTAACTGGGACTACCGCTACACCTGGGTCCGTGACGCGAGCTTCACCCTGCAAGCGCTCGCCACGGCCGCCTGCGAGAAGGAGAAGAACCGGTTCTTCGACTTCCTCGCACGGGCCGCGGCAACCCAACTTGCCCGCGGTGTCGACCTGCAGATCATGTACGGCATCGGTGGCGAACACGACCTGAGCGAGCGGCTGCTGCCTCACCTGACCGGATGGCGCGACAGCAGCCCCGTACGGATCGGCAACGACGCCTGGCGCCAACGCCAACTCGACGTCTACGGCGAACTACTCGACGCCGCTCACCAGACCCTTCCGTCCGGTGAGCCTCTCGACCCGGCCACCCGCAGCTTCCTGGTCCAGGCGGCCGAGACAGCCGCCCAGCGGTGGACCCGACCGGATCAGGGCATCTGGGAAAGACGCGGACCCGGCAGACACTTCCTCCACTCGAAACTGATGTGCTGGGTCGCCCTGGACCGCGCCATCGCCATGGCCCCCGCCCTCCAGGCCGACGAACACCTGCCCCGCTGGCGGCACGAGCGCGACGAGATCCGCCGAGCCATCGAACAACGCGGTTGGAACCCCCGCCTTGGCTCCTTCACCCAGGCATTCGAAAGCGACGACCTCGACGCCTCCGCGCTGATGCTTCCCATCGTCGGTTTCCTGCCGCCGCACGACCCCCGCGTCCAGTCCACCGTGCTGGCCATCGCCGCCCACCTGACCGACCGCAACGGCCTGGTCCGCCGCTACCCCGCCGACGAGTTGCAGGGACAAGAAGGCGCCTTCTTGCTGTGCACCTTCTGGCTTGCCCAAGCCCTCGCGCTCACCGGCCACACCACTCGTGCACGACTCGTCTTCCAAGCCGCCCTCGCACACGCCAACGACCTCGGCTTGCTCGCCGAAGAGACCGACCCCACCACAGCGGAGGCACTCGGCAACTTCCCTCAAGCCTTCAGCCACATCGGGCTCATCAACGCCGCTCGAGCCATCCGCGACGCCGAGCAACGAGCAATGCACACTAAGTGGACGAGGTAAGGTCCGGCCGGCGGCCATCAGCGAGGACGACATTCAGGCCATGATCGCCAACCCTCCGGCTCCGCCGCGGTCAATGCCGCGTGTAGGGGGCTACCAGCACCGTGGTGGCGTCGGCACGACTCCTCAGTTCTTTGAGGATCTGGCTCGGCGAGGCGTTCTGCCCGAGGGAGGCCGGCAGGGGGTTGCGGAACGCATACAGCGCCAACTGGTACTCGTGCGTGCGACCGGCGGGTGGGCAGGGGCCGTCGTACGTCGCCTCGCCGAAGTCGTTCCGAAGTTCCCGGGCACCGGGCGTCAGGGTGTGCGGCCGCGTTCCCGACGCCGTCGCGGGAAGGCCGACCTGTAGCCAGTGGATCTTCTGGTTCTCCTGGTCGACCATGGACAGGGCGAGTTCGGCGGTCCCGACGGGGACGTTCGCGAACGTGAGCCCCGGGGAATAGTCGTGGGGGCTGTCACAGGTCATCAGGGGGAGAAACGCGCCCGACGCGTCGAAACCCTGGCCGCGGCCGAGGGCGAAGGGACCAGTAGGCACCGCCGACGCCCGAGTGTGCCCGGAGGGTGACGAGCACGCTGCTGTCGTCAGCAGCGCGGCTACGACAATCGCCCCTGAGACACGGAATCGACGCTTCATGAGGGAACCGTATGCCGAGCGGACACCGACCGCCCGTACCGGCGCCGAGTTCACGCCGAGGCGACCGCCTGG
Organism: Streptomyces sp. NPDC001020; assembly: GCF_053599115.1. Lineage (NCBI taxonomy): Bacteria > Bacillati > Actinomycetota > Actinomycetes > Kitasatosporales > Streptomycetaceae > Streptomyces > Streptomyces sp. NPDC001020. Next base: position 25,889 of record NZ_JBSFLQ010000065.1, read on the forward strand.
CCCGGGTGGCAGTGGCCGGCCAACGCCATGACCGTCGAGGCAGTCTCCGCATTCGAGACAGTCGTGGGCAGCCCTTCTTGGTGCGGGTGAGCTTCGCGCCGAGGCCCCTCACTCTGCTCGCCACCGCCGTCCCGCGGCCACGTGCCCGCGCTGCGCGTCGGCGATGCCACGTTACCCTGTGCTGCTTCTGCCCAGGACCGGCCAGTTGGAGGATGCGGTCCTGGGCCCGCAGGCCGCGGGCGAGCCTGGCGCGGTAGGCGTCCTGGTACGGGATCGAATCACCCTGGTGATCCTGCGCCACCAACTGCCGCACGAGGTCCTCGCCGAGTTGTTCGAGGTGGACCGCTCCACTGTCTCCCAGGCCGTTCGGCA
>NZ_JBSFLQ010000066.1:0-25548 GCF_053599115.1 Streptomyces sp. NPDC001020
CTCGGTGCTTTCCAGGTTCCCGCTCTCGCGTTTCCCTTTCCGGCGGTTCTGACTCTATCAGATCCTTTCGGCCCTGATTCCCCGTCAGCGGGGTTTGTCTTCCCGGCCGCTGGGCCGTTCCGACGTCCCAAACTTTAGCGGATCTCCTCCGTGATTCCCAATCGAGTGGATCAGGGATCACCGAAACCGAATCGAATTGAATTCGAGCACGTCGAATTCAACCCTGTCGGGTGATCGTGCTGGTTTGGGTGCCGCTATTGCGGCGGATGTGCTCCCGCAGAACCGTTACGGCTCCGTGGCAACTCGGAGAACCTTACGGATCGGCGGGTGGACTGTCAAGCCTTCCCACGGTGACGCGACGCCAAACAGTCGATGGCGTCAGTCGAGGTCGCTGAGCCGGCCGCCCGCGTCCGGCTGGGCATGTTCCACACGGCGCAGCAGACGCGTCAGCGCCTCGCCCAGAACCACGCGCTCCTCGGGAGAGAGGTCCTGGAGAAGGTCCTCCTCGAACACTGTGGCCAGACGCATGGCCTCCAGCCACTTCTCGCGGCCATCGGCGGTCAGCTCGACGATCACACGGACACGGTTGGCCTCGTCGCGTTCCCGGGTGACCAGGCCCTCGCTCACCATGCGGTCGATGCGGTGGGTCATCGCTGCCGGTGTCAGACCGAGCCGCTTCGCCAGCTCGCCCGGCCCCATGCGGTAGGGGATGCCGGACAGGACCAGCGCCTTGAGCACCTCCCACTCGGCGTTGCTGATGCCGAGGGCGGCGGTCTGGCGGCCGTAGGCGACGTTCATCCGGCGGTTGAGGCGGGACAGGGCCGAGACGATCTTCTCGACCTGCGGGTCCAGGTCCTGGAATTCGCGCTGGTAGGCGGCGATCTGTTCGTCGAGGGTCGGCTCGCTGACGCCGTATGTGTCGCCCATGGCCGCAGTATGGCACGGGCTCGCTTGGCGTTGAAGTCCTTCAACGTGTACTGTTTAGCTTCGAACTTTAGCTTCGAAGTCTTCAGGGTTAACCGCTTCAAGGGTAAGACATCACGTCCCGGTCCCGGCGGTCCCTCTTCCTAAGGCAGGTGAACGTGACCAGGGCAATGGGCGCAGCGATGCGCCGGGTTCATGTGGGCAACGCACTCAGCGCGTTCGGCCTCGGCTTCACCGTTCCGTATCTGTACGTCTATGTGGCGCAGGTACGGAATCTCGGTGCTGTGACGGCAGGTCTCGTACTCGCCGTCTTCGCCGTGGCCGCGCTCGTGGTGCTGCCGTTCGCCGGGCGGGCCATCGTCCGGCGCGGCCCGCTTCCGGTGCTGCTCGCCTCGCTGGTCACCGCCGCCGTCGGCGCGCTGAGCCTGGGGCTCGCGAGCAGTGCGACGACCGTGCTGCTGTCGGCGGCGCTGCTCGGCGCCGGGCAGGCCGTGATGCAGCCGGCTCTGGCCACGATGATCGTGGACTGCTCGACCGCGGAGACGCGGTCACGGGCGTTCGCCATGCAGTTCTTCCTGCAGAACCTGGGGCTCGGTGTCGGAGGGCTGATCGGCGGCCATCTCGTCGACACATCGCGCGCGATGTCCTTCACGTTGTTGTTCGCGATCGAGGCGGCGATGTTCCTGCTGCTCGTCGTGATCATGTCGACCGTGCGGATTCCCCGCGCTCCGAAGATCGACGATGCAGCGCCCCAGGGCGGGAAGGCGAGCTGGAAGCAGCTGCTGGGCAACCGGGCCATGGTGCAGCTGTGCGTGCTGGGCTTCGTGCTGTTCTTCGCTTGCTACGGGCAGTTCGAGTCGGGACTGAGCGCCTATGGCGTCGAGGCGGCCGGCATCTCGCCGTCCACGCTGGGTACGGCGCTGGCGGCCAACACGGCGGTGATCGTCGTCGCGCAGTTCGCGGTGCTGAGGTTCGTGGAGCGGAAGAAGCGGACCCGGGTGATCGCGTCCGTGGGGATCATCTGGGCCGTCGCCTGGGCCGCCGCGGCGTACGCGGGGCTGGGGCACGGCAGCCGGGCCATGGCGACCGCGGCTTTCATCTCGACGTACGGGCTCTTCGGTCTCGGCGAGGCGCTGCTTTCGCCGACGGTCGCTCCGCTGGTCGCGGATCTGGCACCGACGGGGCTGGCGGGTCAGTACAACTCGGCCTTCGCCCTGGTGAAGCAGCTCGCCCTCGCGGTGGGCCCGGCCATCGGTGGCCCCCTGGCCGCGTCGTTGCCCGGACCGTACGTCGTGACGTTCCTGCTGTGCTCGCTGGGCATCACGGTCCTGGCCATCAGGCTCGGGCGGCACCTCACGCCGGCGCAGGACCAGCCGTGGTCGGCCAAGAGCCGGGTGGTGACCCAAGGAACGGCTGGTCGTGCGGAACGAGCGGAGATCAGCCCGTCCGGCGTGTGAGGACGAGGCCCGTCGGCTCGGCCGGTGTCCGGGGCGCAGCCCCCGGACACCCCGTTCCGTTCAGCCGGCTCATCGCGGCAGCGTGAACTCGCACCACACCGCCTTGCCGCCGCCCGGTGTCCGCCGCGACCCCCAGTCGGCGGCGATGGTCGCCACGATCGCGATCCCCCGGCCCGCCTCGTCCGCCGGCTCCGCTCGGCGGCGGCGGGGCAGGTGGTCATCCCCGTCCGTCACCTCGATGATCAGTCGCCGGTCCGTGCGCCGCAGGCGCAGCCTCATCGGCGGCGTCCCGTGCTGCAGCGAGTTGGCGACCAGTTCACTCGCCGCCAGCACCCCCAGATCGTGCAGCTCCGTGGGGAAGCGCCAGCTCGTCAGGACGCCGGAGGCGAACGCACGCGCGCGTGGAGCCGCCTCCACCCCGCCGAGCAGCTCCAGGGCCGCGTTGCGGAAGAGCTCACCGTCCGGGCCCGTACGCGCCGGGTGCTGAAGGACCAGGACCGCCACGTCGTCGTCGTGCCCCGCGGTGACGCCCGCGGAGCGGACCAGGCGGTCGCAGACCACCTGCGGCGTACCCGTGGCACCGGCGAGCGCGCTCTCCAGGGCGGCGATGCCCTCGTCCAGGTCCGCGTCCCGGCGCTCGACCAGGCCGTCCGTATATAGGACCGCGGTGGAGCCGGGCCCCAGCGGTACCGAGCCCGACGTGTGCATCCAGCCGCCGGTACCGAGCGGCGGTCCGGTGGGTTCGTCGGCTCGCAGAACGTCGCCGTTCTCGTCGCGCACCAGGATCGGGAGATGGCCCGCGGAGGCGTACACCAGCCGGCCCTCGTTCGGGTCGTGGACGGCGTACACGCAGGTCGCGATCTGGTTGGCGTCGATCTCCATGGCAAGGCCGTCGAGGAGCTGGAGGACCTCGTGCGGGGGCAGGTCGAGGCGGGCGTACGCGCGGACGGCAGTACGGAGCTGGCCCATCACCGCGGCCGCCCGTACGCCCCTGCCCATCACGTCGCCGATGACCAGGGCCGTGCGACCCCCGCCGAGGGTGATCACGTCGTACCAGTCGCCGCCGACCGCGGCCTCCGTCTCGCCGGGCTGGTAGGTGGCGGCGATGCGCAGGTCGTCGGGCTGTTCCAGCTCCTGGGGCAACAGGGAGCGCTGGAGAGTCACCGCTGTCTCGCGCTGTTCGCGCTCGCTGGCGCGCAGCCGTTCGGCGGCCTCGGCGTGGTCGGTGACGTCGGCGGCGAAGACGAGCACGCCCCCGGCCGTGTCGTCGGGCATGTCCACCGGTGTGCACGTGAACGTGTACGAGCGGCCTCCTGGCGCCTTGCGGGACTTGACCGTGCGCGGCCTGGAGCTGCGCAGCACCTGGTCGAGGAGGGGCAGGAGACCGAGTTCGTCCAGCTCGGGCAGTGCCTCGCGCGCGGGTTCGCCGACCGGACGGGCGCCGAAGGCCGCCACATAGGCGTCGTTCAGGTACGCGATGCGGTGGTCGGGGCCGTGCACCAGGGCGACGAGGGCCGGGACGCGGTCGAGGACCTCGCGCACCGGAAGTTCGTCGACGGCGGGCACACCCGGCGTGTCGTCGGCGAGTTGCTCGCCGCGGGCCGCGGGTACGGAGCCTTCTCCTCGCCGGTCCGTGACGACCGTGTGCTCGGCCCGCGCTGCGGCGCGGCGCTGTGTTCCGGGGAGCCGGGCGCTCCAGCGCGTGAAGTCCACCGATTCCTTGCCTCGTCGTTGTCGTCTCGGCCGGCTCCGGATCCGATCAGGGGTCCGGGGCCTGCCCCCGGGGTGTGCCGCGGTGGGAAAGCCTTGTGGATGTGCCGGGGCGGGATCGGCCTGTCCCGGCGCGTGGACCAGTCTGGCCGACCGGACCAACAACCGTCAGACGCCTACGCCCCCGGCGGAGTTCCTGCATCCGGTCAGGACGACCCCTTCGGGTCTCCTGAAGGCTTTCCACCGGCCGCGAGTTCGAACTCCGCACGGGGATGTTCGAGTGATCCGAGGGAGACGATCTCCCTCTTGAAGAGCCCCGCCAGCATCCACTCGGCCAGCACACGGGCCTTGCGGTTGAAGGTCGGCACCCTGCTGAGGTGGTACACCCGGTGCATGAACCAGGCGGGGTAGCCCTTCAGCTTGCGCCCGTAGACGTGCGCGACGCCCTTGTGCAGTCCCAGAGAGGCCACCGACCCGACGTACTTGTGCGCGTACGTCTCCAGGGGCTCGTCGCGCAGCGCGTGCACGATGTTGTCGCCGAGGAGCCTGGCCTGGCGGAGCGCGTGCTGGGCGTTGGGGGCGGTCTCCCTGCCGGGCTCCTCGGCGGTGACGTCGGGGACGGCGGCCGCGTCTCCCGCGGCCCACGCGTGCGTGACGCCGTCCACGGTCAGCTGGGGGGTGCACTTCAGGCGTCCGCGCCCGTTCAGGGGCAGGTCGGTGGCCGCGAGGACCGGGTGCGGTTTCACCCCTGCGGTCCATACGACCGTACGCGTCGGGAAGCGCGCGCCGTCGGACAGGACGGCGATCCGGTCGGCGCACGACTGGAGGCGGGTCCGCAGACGCACCTCGATGTTGCGGCGACGCAGCTCGGTGACGGTGTACCGGCCCATCTCCTCGCCGACCTCGGGCAGGATGCGGTCCGAGGCCTCCACGAGGATCCACTTCATGTCCTCGGGCTTGACGTTGTGGTAGTAGCGCGCGGCGTAGCGGGCCATGTCCTCCAGTTCACCGAGTGCCTCCACGCCGGCGAACCCGCCGCCCACGAAGACGAAGGTGAGGGCCGCGTCGCGGATCGCGGGGTCGCGGGTGGAGGAGGCGATGTCCATCTGTTCGATGACGTGGTTGCGCAGGCCGATGGCCTCCTCGAGGGTCTTGAAGCCGATGCCGTGCTCCGCGAGACCGGGGATCGGAAGGGTGCGTGAGATGGAGCCGGGTGCCAGGACGAGCTCGTCGTACGAGAGTTGTTCGGTGCGGCCGGTCTCTTCGGTGGCGAGCGTGGAGAGAGTGGCGGTGCGTCCCGCGTGGTCGATGGAGGTGACCTCGCCGACGAGGATCCGGCAGTCTTCCAGGACCCGGCGCAGGGTGACGACCACGTGGCGCGGCGAGATGGCGCCGGCCGCCGCCTCGGGCAGGAACGGCTGGTACGTCATGTACGGATCGGGCGAGACCACCACGATCTCGGCTTCGCCCTTCCTGATCTCCGCCTTCAGCTTCCGTTGCAGGCGCAGGGCCGTGTACAGGCCGACGTAGCCGCCGCCGACGATGAGGACGCGTACGCACTTCCGGGGTTCTGGGGCCTTCGCCCGATGGATCGCAGCCGTCACCATCCCATGACGCACCCGTCGCTCGAGTTTGTCCACAGGCCCAGCAAATTGTGTGACCGGGCGAAGGCGGCGGCCGGTGTTGGCCGATATGCCGGAATACAGGGAAGGAGCGCAGGTCAGCGGGCATGTCTGGGGTGGCGGGGGAGGGCGCAATCAGGATGTAAGCGGCCCGTACTCCGATCGGGGGGCGCTCTGTGCGGAACCTGCCCCTTCTGAATTGACTCCCAGTCAACTATGTTCGTATGTCGACGGGGTGTAGGGGGAATGCGCTCGACAGGTCCGCGACGGGCGGACCCGGTCGCGTAACAACGCTTGTTCCATACGCTCCGGCTTCCGATGACGGGAAGTGTCTCCGGGGGGAGACGTCATTACCGGGGGATCGTTTATGCACATTCAGGACACTCACTGGTCATCCGCGTCAGCCGTGGCACCGGCCGGCACGGTGGGCGCGTCAACGGGCGACGGGCGCGGGGACGGCCCGCGGACGACACCGCTGCGCGTGGACGCACAGCGCAATCTGGAGCACGTACTGCGCGCGGCACGCGAGGTCTTCGGCGAGCTGGGGTACGGAGCGCCGATGGAGGACGTGGCGCGGCGCGCGAGGGTCGGCGTCGGCACGGTGTACCGGCGCTTCCCGAGCAAGGACGTCCTGGTACGACGAATAGCCGAGGAGGAGACCTCCCGGCTGACCGGCCAGGCCCGGGCGGCGCTCGGCGAGGAGGACGAGCCGTGGTCGGCGCTCGCGCGCTTCCTGCGGATGTCGGTCGCGTCGGGCGCGGGGCGGCTGCTGCCACCGCAGGTGCTGCGGGTGGGCGTCGTCGAGGGAGACTCCGCGGAGTCCGACGCGGCGCCGGCCGACGAGGCGCGGCTGCCGCAGCAACGGTCCCAGCCGACCGCCGAGCTGCGGCTGGTCGAGCAGCGACCGGAGCTGGACGACGCGGGCGCGGCGACGCTGCTGGAGGTCGTCGGGCAGCTCGTGGAGCGAGCCCGCACGGCGGGTGAACTGCGGGCGGACGTGACCGTGGCGGACGTGCTGCTGGTGATCGCGACGGCCGCGCCCCTGCTGCCGGACGCCACCCAGCAGGCAGCCGCCTCGACTCGGCTGCTCGACATCCTCCTGGAGGGTCTGCGGTCACGCCCTGTGTGAGGCGGGCATGCCCCTGAGGTTCCGGGCTCTCCGCGGCCGGCGGATCCCTTGGTCACGGGCTGTTCGGGGCGGGGCCCGGCGTGGTTCCTCAGGCGGACGGAGCGGACACTGACCGCGCGAGCGGTTGGAGTGGCGCCGTACCGTCGCCGTCCGTCTCTCGGCGTGCCGTTACGCTCCCGCGCCCAGCGCCCGGCCGCGCGCGGAGATCCCCGCCGGTACCGCACGCGCTCGTGCGGGTGTGCCGGTCCAGCACGTGCCCCGGCGGGCCAGCAGACGGCGCAGCCACAGTTCGAGGGAGACCAGGTCCGCGAGGCCGTCCAGGGGGAGTGGTGCGCCGTCCGCGGCGGCCCGGACCGCCTTGCGGACCACCCGCGCCTCCACCAGGCCCGCCTCGGCCAGGAGCGGGGTGTCGAACAGGGCGATCAGTGGGTCCGCGGCCACCCGCAGGCCCGCGCGGGTCGCGACGGCCGAGGAGCCGTGCGAGGGAGCGCCCCAGCCCGGCGGCAGACCGGCGATGCCCGCCCCCTCCAGAACCGTGCGCAGGATCGCGGCTCGCGCCCCCGGCTGCACCCGCAGCGCCTCGGGAAGCGCCCGGCACGCACGGACGACCTGGTTGTCCAGAAAAGGCGAGTGCAGCCGCTGGGAGCGAATCTCGGACGCCTGTTCAAGGACGCGGAGGTCCGCGGCGTGCCGGGCCAGAGCCGCCCGCGCGCGGAAGTCGCCCGGGAACTGTCCGGGACCGACCCACGCCCTGCCCCCGGCCGCTTGCAGGCGGGCCGAGACTTCAGCGAGAGCCTCACCGGTCAGCCAGCGCGCCGCCGGCCCCGGTCTGGCCCAGGTGAGCGCCGCGAGCGACGCCCCGACGGCACCCCCGGGCTCCTCGAACCTTCGCCGCATCAGGCGATCGGCGAGTCCGTCGACCCCGGCCCGGTACGGCGTGCGGGCCAGCTTCCGCGCCGCGCCGTACACGCGCGCGGGAACGAGCACCGAGCCGTCGGCCTTCGCCAACGCGGCCACCGGACGCACGAGATGACGTCGCTTGCGGTCCATCAACAGATCGGCGAGGCGGGCGGGGTGCGCGTCAAGGACCTGGCGCGCGCCGTGGCCCGTGAAGTGGTCCGCACTGCCCGACGCCAGGCGCGCGCGATGTCTGCCCGCCGTCACCAGGGACGGTCCCGGCTCGTCCGTCAGCGGGCCCTCCAGGTCGGCGTACGGGAGCACCTCCTCGCCACCGGCCACCACCACGTGGTGCAGACGGGGGTTGGCCGCCAGGGCGCCGGCCCGTTCCAGCTCGGCCTCGCGTCCGCCCACGGCAAGGTCGTTGAAGGTGACGGCCAGCAGGCGCTCCCCGGCTCCGGTGCCGTGGCCCAGGACCGTTCCGGGCATTCCCGGGAGCCCGGCCGCAAGCAGCGCGAGCGTGCCCGAGGCCGGCCCTCCGGAGAGGTCGGCGCCGATCCCCGGGACCGGCATCCCGCGCGCGGCGCGCCGTTCCGCCGGTCCCATCCCGGGGACGGGCCCCGGGTCGATGTCCATGCCCGGGACGTGCCGCGGCGCCGACAGACGCGCGCGGACGGCGTCGACGAGGGCGTCACGCACCGCGTCCACCGCGGCGGCGGGATCCGCCGCCGGAGCCGCGACCGCGAGAGAGGCGACCGGCTCGTACCCGGCTACCTCGCGTGCTCCCGTGCGCAGGATGAGGGCATGCCCCGGTGGAATGCGACGGACGCCGTCGTACGGGGTCGAGTCGTGCACCGCGGCCGGTACGTCGGGAGCCGCGAGAAGCGCCGCGAGGTGCCCGAAGTCCAGGTTGGCCTCGATGAGGTCGGCGAGCGGGAGGGCGGCGGTCGCGTAGGCCGTGCCGCCCGCCCAGGGGGTGTGGAACACCGGTCGCGCACCGGCCAGATCGCCGCACACTGTGATCCTTCGCCCGACCTGGACGACGGCGGTGTAGCTGCCGGGCCAGGCCGTCAGATGGCGAAGCGCCCCTCCGCGGGCCGCGAACAGCCCGACGCGCAGTTCTTCGTCGGATGCCCCGCACGTGCCGAGGACCGCGATCCGGGTCTGCGCGTCGGCCTTCACGACGCGCACCTCGTCTGGGCGCCAGTCACCGACCGCCCACAGCGGATCGGGGTCGCCCCACAGGAGTTGGGAGCCCACCGGGTGCACGGTCTCGCCGTCGTGTCCGGTGGCCCCGGCAGTGCCGGGCACGGCGGCTCCCGCGGCGGCGCTGCTCCACCCCACCAACCACCGCATCGACGCCTCCACAGGCTGTGGACAACCAGTGCACCGCACGAACGGCTCCCATGCTGCCACGAAGAATGCGCGCCCGAGGGCGTGTGCCACCGCTTGTGCGCCCCGTAACGCGCCCCTGCGGGGACACCCGTGAGCCGGTGAACTCCCGCTCCGGGCGTGGCCGTCGGGAAATGCGGCGATGCGAATGCGCCCTCGATACGCTCCCCCAAAAGCCCCTTCGCGCCCTCAAGAGGCGTGGTAGGAGCCTTGATCGCCTCTGCGCTCCACCGTCAACTTTCGGCCAAATCGGCTGTGACGGAGCGGACTTGGGCACGCTCCGTACAGGCCCTGCGCAACGCACAGTCCGGGAGGCGGAGCTCGCCTCCCGGACCGGTCCGCCGCCCGCGGGGATGGAGGCGGCGGTGTCCCCCAGCCCACTGGATCCAGTACAGCGGGCCGACCCACGCAAGGCCCATCGAACCGCTCCCCCGGTGGCCGGAGAAGAGCGCACGGACAGGCGCACGGCCACACAACGGGAGCACGTGGCAACACTCCGTACTGGGGTGCGGACCACAATCCCGCCATCCGGATTTACGCCCCTTAACGCACGGGATGCGGCGAACTACGCTGGGTTTACGAATGCCGCGAGGTTATGCCAATCCCGCGGCAGCCGTCTGTGTCGAGGGGTGGCGCATGTCCAGGGAGCAACGCGGGCCGAACGAAAAGCTCGGCACGGTTCTCGCCCTCGCGGGAATCAGCAACGCAGGACTCGCCCGGCGCGTCAACGACCTTGGCGCCCAGCGCGGGTTGACTCTTCGCTACGACAAGACCTCGGTGGCGCGCTGGGTGTCGAAGGGCATGGTCCCGCAGGGCGCCGCCCCGCACCTCATCGCCGCGGCCATCGGCCAGAAACTCGGCCGCCCCGTACCGCTCCACGAGATCGGTCTGGCGGACGCGGATCCCGCACCGGAGGTGGGCCTCGCCTTCCCTCGGGACGTGGCGCAGGCAGTGAGGTCGGCGACCGAGCTGTACCGCCTCGACCTCGCCGGGCGCCGGGCCGGCGGCGGCATCTGGCAGTCGCTGGCCGGATCCTTCGCGGTGAGCGCTTATGCCACCCCCGCCTCCCGCTGGCTGATAACCCCGGCCGACAGCTCGGTGGCGCGCGACCCGAGCCCCGCTGACGGGTCGGGGGCACCACAGAAGGTCGGCCACAGCGATGTCCAGAAGCTCCGCGAGGCCGCGGAGGACGCCAGGCGATGGGACTCCAAGTACGGGGGCGGCGACTGGCGTTCGTCGATGGTGCCCGAGTGCCTACGGGTGGAGGCGGCCCCGCTGCTGCTCGGCTCCTACTCGGACGAGGTGGGCAGGGCGCTGTTCGGCGCGAGTGCCGAACTGACGCGCCTGGCCGGCTGGATGGCCTTCGACACCGGACAACAGGAGGCCGCCCAGCGCTACTACATCCAGGCGCTGCGCCTCGCGCGCGCGGCCGCCGACGTGCCCCTGGGGGGCTACGTCCTGGCCTCCATGTCGCTTCAGGCGACCTATCGCGGCTTCGGCGACGAAGGCGTCGACCTCGCCCAGGCCGCTCTGGAGCGCAACCGCGGCCTGGCCACGGCCCGCACCATGAGCTTCTTCCGGCTCGTCGAGGCCCGCGCACACGCCCGCGCGGGTGACGCTCAGGCGGCCGGCGCGGCCCTGAAGGCCGCCGAGGGCTGGCTGGAGCGGTCCCGAGACGGCGACACCGATCCCTCCTGGCTCGGGTTCTACTCGTACGACCGCTTCGCGGCCGACGCCGCCGAGTGCTACCGCGACCTCAAGGCCCCGCGCCAGGTCCGCCGCTTCACCGAGCAGGCCCTGTCCCGCCCGACGGAGGAGTTCGTACGCTCCCACGGGCTGCGACTGGTGGTGTCCGCGGTCGCGGAGCTGGAGTCGGGCAACCTGGACGCGGCGTGCGAGCAGGGCGTGCGAGCGGTGGAGGTCGCCGGGCGCATCTCGTCGGCGCGCACCACCGAGTACGTACGGGATCTTCTGCACCGGCTGGAGCCGTACGGCGACGAACCGCGCGTCGCGGAACTGCGGGAGCGTGCACGGCCACTGCTGATGGCTCCGGCCTGAGCGCCGACGCCTTTCGGGCATGAGGGCATTGTCAGTGGCACAGTGCACTATCGAACCGGGAGGTGGAGCAGGTGCCCAGGATCGCGTACGACTGTGACGTGCTGGTGGTCGGCGGCGGAATCGTCGGCCTGTCGACGGCGTATGCGATCACGCGCGCCGCGCCGGGCACACGGGTGACCGTCCTGGAGAAGGAGCCCGGCCCGGCCCACCACCAGACGGGGCGCAACAGCGGGGTCATCCACAGCGGGATCTACTACCGCCCCGATTCACTCAAGGCGCGCTACGCGGTGCGGGGCGCCGCCGAGATGGTCAAGTTCTGCGCGGAGTACGGAATTCCGCACGCCGTCACCGGCAAGCTGATCGTCGCGACGGACCGGGAGGAACTCCCCCGTCTGCACGCGCTCGTGCAGCGCGGCCGGGAGAACGGCATCCCGGTACGGGAACTGGGCCCGGCCCAGATCACGGAGTACGAACCGGAGGTGCGAGGGGTCGCGGCCATACATGTCGGGACCACGGGGATCTGCGACTTCACGGCGGTCGCCCGGCAGCTCGGCGAGGCCTCGGGGGCGGACATCCGGTACGGGACCGAGGTCGTACGGATCGACCGGCGCCCTTCGCTCGGGGTCGCCGTACTGACCGGCGACGGAACAGTCCTGCGCGCCCGTGCGCTGGTGAACTGCGCCGGGCTGCACTGTGACGAGGTGGCCCGGCTGACCGGGGACGACCCGGGGATGCGGATCGTGCCGTTCCGTGGCGAGTACTACTCCCTGGCGAGGCCCGGTCTGGTGCGGGGGCTGGTGTATCCGGTGCCGGATCCGGCGTTTCCGTTCCTCGGGGTGCATCTGACCCGGGGGATCGACGGAGAGGTGCACATCGGACCGAACGCGGTGCCGGCGCTGGCACGCGAGGGGTACGCCTGGCGGGTCCTGAGACCTCGGGAGCTGGGCGCGACGGTCGCATGGCCCGGTGCGTGGCGGATAGCGCGGCGGCACTGGCGGTACGGGGCCGGGGAGCTGCGGCGGTCGGTGTCGAAGGGGGCGTTCACCAAGGCGGTGCGCAGGCTGTTGCCGTCGGTCGGTCCGCAGGACCTCGTGCGGGCCCCCGCCGGGGTGCGGGCGCAGGCCGTCCTGCGGGACGGGACGCTGGTGGACGACTTCCTGATCCGCGAGGGGCCACGGGCGGTGCACGTACTGAACGCGCCGTCCCCCGCCGCCACGGCTTCGCTGCCGATCGGCCGGGAGGTCGCACGGAGGGCGTTGGCGGTGCTGGGCCAGGACTAGTGCCCCAACAGGCGGGCACCAGTGCCACGGCACAACCAGGGCGTAGGCCTGTTCCGAATGCCCGCCTACCGCTCGACGGACCGGTCGCGGGCGGCGGCCCCGTAAAATTGGTGCCACTGTGTCTGACTCCCTTCACTTCGCCCCCGAAGACCCCGAGGCCATCCCCGTCGGTCGGCCCCCGCGTGCCCCCGGTGGGGCCGTAGCCCATCCCCGGGCCAAGGGGGAGCCTCGGTTCCCCGACGGGCCGAAGGCCGATCCCGCCGGGTCGCACTTCGAGCGGCGGATCCGGAGTTTTCAGCCGCGGCGCAGCCGGGTGACGGCCGGGCAGGCGGACGCGTTGCAGCGGCTGTGGCCCACCTGGGGGCTGGACATCGACGGGCAGCGCGTCGTGGATCTTTCCGAGCTGTTCGGGAACACCAACCCCGTCGTGCTGGAGATCGGGTTCGGCATGGGCGAGGCCACCGCGCGGATGGCCGCCGACTCCCCGGACACCGACATCCTCGCGGTCGATGTGCACACCCCGGGCCAGGGCAATCTGCTGGCCCTCGCCGACCGGTACAAGCTGACCAATATCCGCGTAGCAAACGGCGACGCGATCATCCTGCTGCGCGAGATGCTCGCAGCGGACTCACTCGACGGACTGCGCGTCTACTTCCCCGACCCCTGGCCCAAGAAGCGCCACCACAAGCGGCGGCTCATCCAGCCCGAGTTCCTCACGCTTGCCGCGCGTCGCCTCAGGCCGGGGGCGCTGGTGCACTGCGCGACGGACTGGGAGCCGTACGCCGAGCAGATGCTCGAGGTTCTCACCGCGCACCCGGACTTCGAGAACACGCAGGCGGATGGCGGTTACGCGCCACGGCCCGGCTTCCGGCCGCTGACCCGTTTCGAGGGCCAGGGCCTGGACAAGGGACATGTCGTGAACGATCTGCTGTTCCGGCGCGTACCGCACCCGGACCAGCCTTCCGCCGACGACTGAGCGCCTCGCGTGCCCCACGGGCACCATCGCGGGCGGCGCCCCTGTCTCGTTAGGGTCGATGCCGTGGCCACCTTTCCCCCGTATCCGACGCATCCCGAAGGCGACGCCGGCGTAAGGGCGTTCAGCCCTGCGCACTGGTGGCAGAGGCGGTGGGTGCGGTACGGGGCGCCGATCACGCTCCTCGCGCTCTCCGGGCTCGTCATCCTCGCCCTCGTACGACAGCAGACCGGCACCGAGGGGTTCCTGGTCGGGCTGGGGCTCGCGGTCCTGCCCGTGCCGCTGCTCATCGCCGCGTTCCGCTGGCTGGACCGGGTCGAGCCGGGGCCCTGGCGCAATCTGCTCTTCGCCTTCGCGTGGGGCGCGTGCGCGGCCGCTCTCATCGCCATCGTCGCGAACAGTTTCGCGACCAAGTGGATAGCGACCGCGACCGCCGATCCGAGCAGCGCCGACACGCTCGGCGCGACCGTCATAGCGCCCGTCGTGGAGGAGTCCGCGAAGGCCGCCGCCGTGCTGCTGGTCTTCCTTTTCCGCAGACGGGACTTCTCCGGGATCGTCGACGGGGTGGTGATAGCCGGGGTCACCGCGACCGGCTTCGCCTTCACCGAGAACATCCTCTACCTGGGCACGGCCTTCGGCACGGACCAGTTGAGCGGGGGGCGCGGGCTGGCGTCCGTGACGGCCGCGACGTTCTTCGTCCGCGTGGTGATGTCGCCCTTCGCGCATCCGCTGTTCACCGTGCTCACCGGCATCGGTTTCGGCGTCGCCGCGCTCTCGGCCGAGCGCCAGCACGTACGCCGGGTCCTGGTGCCGCTGGGCGGACTGCTGCTCGCGATGGGCATGCACGCTTTGTGGAACGGGTCGTCGGCCTTCGGCAACTACGGGTTCTTCGCGGTGTACGCGTCGTTCATGGTGCCCGCGTTCGGGCTGCTGACCTGGCTGGTCATCTGGACCCGGCAGCGGGAGCTGCGGACCGTGCGGGAGGAACTGCCGGCGTATGTGGTCGCCGGATGGCTGGGGCCGGTGGAACCGTTCGCGCTCGGCTCCATGCGGGCGCGGCGGCTGGCCCGGGAGTACGCGGGACACCACTGCGGGAAGGCGGCGGCGCGTTCGGTCGCGGAGTACGAGGCGTACGCGACGTCGCTGGCGTTCCTGCGTCGCAAGGGGAACCGGGGGCGTGCGGGGTCCGATTTCGTCGTACGGGAGCGGGAGCTGCTTTCCGGTCTGTGGGCGCGGCGGGGGGTGGCGCGGCCCGCGCTGGCGTACGCCGCGCGGGCGGCTGCCCCGAGGGTGGCACCGCCGGTGTGGCCGGGCTACGGGTACCCGCCGGTGCACGGGGTGCCGCAGTACCAGCCGGCGGCGCCGTATCCCGGCTACAACCCGTATCGCTCACAGGGCTGAGGCCCGTTCCGCACCGCCGGATCCCGCCGTGGTGACCGATCACCTTCGTGACCGATCACCGTCGTGGCGTCGGGTGATTCCGCTAGGCGGACGCTTCCGTGAGGAGCTTCAGCTCCTCGTCCGTCAGCGTCAGGTCCCTCACCGCCAGCAGTGCCGGCAGCTGCTCCACCGTGCGGGCGGAGGCGATCGGTGCCGCGACCGTCGGCTGGGCCGCCAGCCACGCCAGGGCCACCGTCGCGACCTGCGCGCCGTGCGCCCGCGCGACCTCGTCGAGGGCCGCCAGGACGCGGCGTCCGCGCTCGGTCTCCAGGTGCTTGCCCGCGCCCTCCGCCCGCGCCGAGTCCACCGTGGTGCCCGGACGGTACTTGCCGGTCAGGAAGCCGGACGCGAGGGCGTAGTACGGAACGGCCGCCAGCCCGGCACGGAAGGCGACGTCCCGCAGCGCTCCCTCGTAGGTGTCACGGGAGACCAGGTTGTAGTGCGGCTGGAGCGCCACGTACCGCGCCAGGTCCTCCCGGTCGGAGAAGTCCAGGGACTCCTGGAGGCGCTCGGCGGAGATGTTGGAGGCGCCGATGGCCCGTACCTTGCCCGCCTTCACCAGGTCGTCGAGCGCGCCGATGATCTCCTCGACCGGAACCTCCGGCCGGTCGAAGTGCGTGTAGTAGAGGTCGATGTAGTCGGTGCCCAGGCGGCGCAGGGACGCGTCGGCCGCGGCCTTGATGGTGTCGGCGGTGAGCCCCTGGTGGTCGGGGTGCTGGCCGACCTTGGTGGCGATGACGACGTCGGAACGGTTGCCGCGCGCCCTCACCCAGTCGCCGATGATGGTCTCGGACTCGCCGCCCTTGTTGCCGGAGACCCATGCCGAGTACACGTCGGCCGTGTCGACGAAGTTGCCGCCCGCCGCCGTGTACGCGTCGAGCACGGCGAAGGACTGCGCCTCGTCGGCGGTCCAGCCGAAGACGTTGCCGCCGAGCGAGAGCGGGAAGACCTCGAGGTCCGAGGAGCCGAGCTTGCGAAGAGAAGTCATACCCGAAGTCAACGCCCGGACCTGAGCCCTGACTTCCGGAACGGTCGCAAAGTTCCCGTAAACCAGCAGATCGACACATTTCGGTCCGGGAACACCTGACCGGCAGCCCTGACGTCGGGGGGGTAGCCGTCAGGACCGCCGGGGATCAGAGGGGGTGTGCGTCAGGGGCTCGGGGCCTCGGCTCTCAGGGGTTGATGCCCTTGCCGTGCAGCCACGCCAGCGGGTCGATCGCGTCGCCGCCGCCCGGGTGGACCTCCAGGTGCAGATGCGGCCCGGTCACGTTGCCGGTCGCGCCCACGCGCCCGATGACGTCACCCGTGTTGACCTTCTGCCCGACGCTGACGTTGATCGAGGACTGGTGGCAGTACCAGAGTTCGGTGCCGTCATCGAGGGTGAGGACCGTGCGGTAGCCGTACGCGCCGGCCCAGCCCGCCTCGGTGATGGTGCCGGTGTGGATCGCCTTGAGGAGCGTGCCCGTGGGCGCGGCGAAGTCCAGGCCGGTGTGGTGGCCGGAGGACCACATGGTGCCGGGGTCACCGTAGTGCGAGGTCAGGGTGTACGAGGAGGTCGGCAGGGAGTACTGCTTGGCCAGTGCGGCCAGTCGCTCCGCCTCGGCCTTCTTCCTGGCCTCTTCCTCCGCCTTCCGCTTGGCCTCCTCCGCCTTCTTCTTCTCGGCGGCGGCCTTGGCCTTGGCTTCGTCCTGCGCCTTGGCCGCGTCCTCGGAGGCCTTCTTCGCGGCGGCCTCCTCAGCGACGCGCGCGGCCTCCTGGTCGAGCTGGTTCTGCTGGGAATCGGCCTGCTGCATGATCCGGGCGCGCAGTGCCTCGCCCGCGTCGTCCGTGCCCGAGGTGGCGTCGGCGGTGGTCAGGCCGACGTCGCTGAGGGTGGTGGCGGAGTCCTTCGGGGTTTCGCTGTCCTCGCCGATGAGCGCCTTGGCGGAGTCCTTGACCGAGGGCAGGTCCGGCAGGGATATCGACACCGGCGGCTTGCCGGTCTGGGCGGTGGCCATGCCGCCCGCGCCGACGGCGGCGATCACGCCGACGCCGAGAACGGTGGAGCTGCGTGCGAGACCGCCCCCGCGCTGCTTGACGCGGTGCCTGCCACGGACGGGGCGGAGGGACTCCTCCGAGGGGCTCCACTCCTCCCAGGGGCCCTCGTCGGCGCGAGCCACGAAGCCGTACGTCTGGGTGTCCTCGGGGGCGAACGAGGTGTTCTGGGCAGGCCGGTTGGACGCCACGAAGGCGCGCTCCTTTCCTTCCGTCTCGCCTACCGGGTTAGCTGACGGGTTCGGAGCGGGAAGGTCTCCTACGCGCGCATTCCGGCCGTGCTTCCACGGCGGCATCCGCCCGATTCACCCCAGGGTGTTGGTTCCCCGGTTCCCTTGCGGGATTCGGCACACGCGCACGGAGCCGCCTCTTGTGACGGCTGGGACGACCGCGCTGCGTTATCGAACGTTAATAGACACAGGGGCCGTATTCCAAGTTGTTCCGCCAGATCATTGACGTCCTCGGCCTGGACTTTCACCTCATGAGCGTTGGAAAACGGGCGAGTTGACCGCACCTCAGCCACCTCACAGGTATTGACGGTGCGTCAGTTGTTATGCGCACAGGGACGGTTTGCTCACGTGCTGTGACAAAGATCGGGGGTACGGGAGCGGCGCACGGTCGGCGGAGCCCGCACCTCCCTCGCACGACCGCCGATGTGGCGGACCGCTCCTCAGGAACGCGTCCGGCCTCTCGCGCCGGGCGTGCCCGCCGACGGCCGCGAGGGGAAAATGCACCGAGGGCCGGAACCCTTTCGGATTCCGGCCCTCGGCCATCAGTAGCGGGGACAGGATTTGAACCTGCGACCTCTGGGTTATGAGCCCAGCGAGCTACCGAGCTGCTCCACCCCGCGTCGGTGATTCCAGTGTACGTCATTCACGGGACTCCCCGCACACAGGTTTCGCGCCGCCCTCCCGCACCGGCTGTTTCAGCGCCACCGGTGCCGTCAGGAGCGGCCGGGCGGGGACAGCAGATGGGCGTTCGGGGCCTTCGCCCGCTGCTCGTACTCCGGCAGGACCACCACCTCCGCACCCTGCGCCGCCAGCACCCCGCTCCCGTCGGCCGATGCCACGAACGTGTCCGGCTCGCGCCAGGCCGTGACCACCCGCCGCACCCCGGCGTCGAGGATCAGCCGGGCGCACGGCGCGGGCCGGGAGGCACGGCGGGCGCACGGCTCCAGGCTGCTGTACACCGTGGCGGCGGCCAGCCGGGGGTCCGCCGGGTCGAGCTTCGCCAGCGCCGCCTCCTCCGCGTGGACCACGGGATCGCCGCCCTCCCGCGAGTGCGCCCGTGCCAGCTCCGTCCCGTCGGCCGCGACGATCACCGCGCCGACGCTGAAGGCCGTACGGGAGGGCGGGCACTGCGCCGCCAGCTCGCAGGCCTTCTCCAGCCACCGCCGGTCCGCGGCCGAGGCCTGCCTCCCGGTGCCGGGCGCCGTGGGGACGTACCGCAGCAGCACGACGTCCCCGACCGGTCGCGTCTCCACCAGCTGCATCCGCCCCGGCGGGTACGTCCCGGGCCCGAACATCCGCGGCGCGTCCGCCTCTCCCACGAACAGCGGCGCCACCACGAGCTGCAGCTCGTCCGCGAGCCCCTGCTGGAGCAGCTGGGTGTGCACGTGCCCGCCGCCCTCGACCATCAGCCGCCGTACCCCCTTGGCGTTCCCGAGGTGCGCGAGCACGGCCCGCCACTCCACCTCGGGACCGAGTGCGACCACCTCCACGTCCGCCGGCAGCAGCGCGCGCAGCCGCTGCGCGCCCCGGTCCGTCGTACAGACGATCTTCGCGCCGCCCGTGTGCCAGAAACGGGCATCCGGGTCGAGGTCTCCGGACGCGCTGACCGTGACCTTCAGCGGGTACTCCGGCAGCCCGGCGGCGACCCGGGCAGCGCGCCGCTCGGCGGAGTTGACCAGCAGCCGCGGGTTGTCGGTGCGCAGCGTGCCCGCGCCGACGAGGATCGCGTCGCTGCCCGCCCGTACCTCGTCGACCCGGTCGAAGTCCTCCGGCCCGGACAGCAGGAGCCGCTCGGGCCCGGTGTCGTCCAGGTAGCCGTCGAGGGAGACGGCGGCGGACAACAGGACGTAGGGGTGGGCCATGGGGACGCGCTCCAGTGGTCGGGATCCGGGGTGTGCTGCTGTGATCAGGGTCCGCCGGCCGGGACCCGGCCGGACTCAGGTGGTTGATTACAGTCTCCGACCGAGGTGCGCTTCACGTGCGAAGCATGGGCCGCATCCTCCGCACCCGCTACCGCCGGCCCGGAGAAGGACGACCGACATGTGCGACCCCCGCGACGCCACGGCATCCAGTGCCGCCCACGACAGCAGCGACACGACCGGCCTCCCCACCGCCACGGTCCGCACCCGCGTGACGGTCCCGCTCCGCTTCGGCGACGGCTACACGGTCACCGCCGACGTCGTCACCTTCCACGGCCTCACCGACGGCCAGGAGCATGTGGCGGTGCTCCTCGGCGAGCCCGCCGCCGGCCGCGCCCCGCTGGTGCGGCTGCACTCCGAGTGCCTGACCGGCGACGTCTTCGGTTCGGCCCGCTGCGACTGCGGTCCCCAGCTACGTGAGGCGGTGCAGCGCATCGCCGGCCGGGGCGGCGTTCTGCTCTACCTCCGCCAGGAGGGCCGCGGCATCGGCCTCTACAACAAGATCGACGCCTACGCCCTCCAGGACCAGGGCCTGGACACGTACGAGGCGAACGCCGCGCTCGGTCTGCCCGCGGACGCTCGCGACTACACGGCCGCCGCCCAGATGCTCCGCGCCCTCGACATCGACACCCTGGACCTGCTCTCCAACAACCCCGACAAGGCCTCCCAGCTCGGCGCCCTGGGCCTCACGGTCACCGACCGCGTCCCCACCGGCGTCTTCACCACGGCCCAGAACGTCCGCTACCTCCGCGCGAAGGCGGTCCACACTCACCACACCCTGCCGCTCACGGAGTTGACGGCGCGCTGAGTTCCAGAGGGCGCTCAGCGGTTGAGGTACGCCAGCACGGCGAGGACGCGCCGGTTGTCGTCGTCGGAGGGCTGCAGGCCGAGCCGCGTGAAGATCGAGGCCGTGTGCTTGGACACCGACCGCTCGGTGATCACCAGTTGCTGGGCGATGGCCGCGTTCGAGCGCCCCTCCGCCATCAGCGAGAGGACCTCCCGCTCGCGCTGGGTGAGCGCGGCCACGGCGCCGTCGGCGGAGTTGTGGGCCAGCAGCCGGGCGATCACCTCGGGGTCCATCGCGGTGCCGCCCGTCGCCACACGCCGGACGGCGTCGACGAACTGGTCGCCGTCCATCACCCGGTCCTTGAGCAGATAACCGGTGCCGCCTTGTCCTGCGGCCAGCAGTTCGCGGGCATACAGTTGCTCGACGTACTGCGAGAGCACCAGCACGGCAAGCCCCGGGGAGAGCCGTCGGGCCTCCAGCGCGGCGCGCAGGCCCTCGTCGGTGAACGTCGGCGGCAGCCGCACGTCCACGATCGCCGCGTCCGGCTTCTCGGCCGCCACCGCGGCCAGCAGGTCGGGACCGTTGTCGACGGCGGCCGCCACCTCGAATCCGTGGGCCTCCAACAGGCGCGTCAGGCCATCCCTCAAGAGGAAGAGGTCTTCGGCGATGACAACGCGCACGGGATCTCCATGTTCACGATGGTCGGACCGCCGGGCGGACTGCTGACGGCGAGTACGCCGTCGAAGGCGGCCAGCCGGCGCTCGACACCGAACAGGCCGGTGCCGTCGGTCGGGTCGGCACCGCCCCGACCGTCGTCGGTGACGGTGATTCGGAGCGTACCCGCACCAAGGTCGTTGTCATGGCCGATCTCGATCCAGATCTGCCGGGCCTCGGCGTGCTTGGTCACGTTGGCCAGCAGCTCGCTCACCGCGAAGTAGGCCGCCGACTCCACCGGAGCGGGCGCCCGGCCCGCCAGTTCGCCGGTGAAGTGCACCCGGAGCGGCAGGTCCAGGGCCAGCGCGTGGACCCCGTCGGCCAGGCCCCGGTCGGCCAGCACCGGCGGGTGGATGCCGCGGACCAGGTCGCGCAGTTCGGCCAGCGCCTTCACCGAGGACTCCTTGACCTCGACCAACAGGCTCTGCGCGGCCTCGGGGTTGCTGACCACCAGGTGCTGTGCCGTGTCCAGGGCCATACCCATGGCCACCAACCGGGCCTGTGCCCCGTCGTGCAGGTCGCGCTCGATCCGGCGCATCTCGGCCGCCCCGGCGTCCAGGGTGTCGGACCGGGTCTGCGCCAGGTGGTCGACGCGCTGCGCCAGTTCCTCCTGCCGGCTCGGGCCCAGCAGATAGCGGGCCGACCGGCTGTATCCCAGCATCAGCCGGGGGGCGGCCCACAGCACGATCGGCAGCGCCACCAGCAGCGTTGTCGTCACTGTGAGCACTGCCAGGAAGACGTGTGCGGCGGCCGGCTTCTGGCCCACCGGGCCGGCACCGAGGAACGTGCCGAACAGCTGTGCCGCGACGTAGACGGGAGCGGCGACCAGTGCGGCAAGGGTTGTGCCTACGCCCCCTGTGAAGGAGGTCCACAGCAGGTCCCGCCAGGTCGCCGGGTCGGTCAGCACCCATCGCGTCCACAGCCGTGCTCGACCCCACCAAGGTCGGTTGGCGGTGGCGGGCGCGGCACGGTAGGGCACGGCGATGGGCGTCCCGCTCCATGAGCCCGCCATCCTGCGGTGCACTCCGGCCACCCAGCGCATGCCCAGCAGACTGCAGGCGAGCAGGGGCAGGCTGAGCCAGACGACGCCGTGGTTGCCGCCGGGCAGCGGCCCACGGCGGACCACCAGGGCGGCCAGCGCCAGGACCGGAGGTACGAGCAGCACCGCCCCACCCGCCCCGAGGGCGGCCTTGCCGTCCTGGTCGGCGCCGCTGCGGACCAGCCGGCGCGCCCCCAGTACCGTGCAGGAGATCAGAGTGAGGACCACCAGCAGCCAAAACTGGCCCCTGCTCTTGCTGCTGTCGTCCGCCATCGCGGCCGTCGGCGGATGCCAGGGCTGGTTCACGGTGACCAGGAGCAGTCCGGGGGCGGCCAGCAGGGCCGCGGCCCCGACCAGGCTGACGCCCCAGATCGCGAACAGCCGGACGGCCGCCAGCACGCCGCTGCCGACCCGGGACGGCTCAGGTTCCCCTTCCACCGCACGCCACGGTGCGGGCGGCTGAGTCCGGGCCCGCCCCCGGGGCCCTCCGCCCGGGGTGATCGCACTACCGCTCACATCCGCTCTCCTCCCCCTGTCGGTCCGGACCAGTGTGCGGGGCAAGCAGCTTGACGGGCATGCGTCCTGGGCCCCGAAACAGGGATGTAGCCAGCTACACCTCCAAGACCCCGCTCAGCCCCGTGTCGGCGAACTCCCCTCTGTTCCTAGCTTCTTGGGAGGCATCGAGGAAAGTGCCGCAGGAGCGGTACCCGGCCGTTTCCGCCGACCCGTGGAGGAACCGTGACCGCGCCGATCATCGAGATCCGCGACGTGAACAAGAAGTACGACGAAGGGCGCCCGGCGCTGGCCGACGTGGACCTGGAGGTGAATACCGGCGAGGCACTGGCGGTGCTCGGACCCTCGGGCAGCGGCAAGTCCACCCTGCTCAACATGATCGCCGGGCTGGACCGGCCGTCCGAGGGCACGGTCACCGTGGGCGGACTGCGCCTGGACCGGCAGGGCGAGGCCGCCCTGGCGAGGTACCGCAGGGAACGGATCGGGATGGTCTTCCAGTTCTTCAATCTGCTGGACGACCTGACCGTGGAGGACAACATCCTGCTGCCGGCGCAGCTGGCGGGACAGCCGCGAGCCCTGGCCCGACACCGGGCGGCCCGCCTGCTGGAGCGCCTGGGCATCGCCCGGCACGCGCGTACCTTCCCCGGCCGCCTCTCCGGTGGTGAGCGGCAAAGGGTCGCGGTGGCCCGGGCCCTGATGAACCGTCCGCAGTTGCTGCTGGCCGACGAGCCGACCGGCGCGCTCGACAGCTCCTCCGCGGCGGAGGTCAGGGACCTGCTGGCCGAGCTGAACCAGGAGGGGCAGACGATCGTGCTGGTCACCCATGACACGGCGCTCGCCACCTCCTGCGCGACCCGCACCGTCGAGCTGGTCGACGGCCGGATCGCGCGCGATGTGATGCGGGCGGCGGCCGGATGAGGGCACTGGGCAAGGTGGTCCGTGCCGGGGTCGGCCGACGCCGGATCCAGACCCTGGTGATGGTGCTGACCACCACGATGGCGGTGGCCGCGGCGGTGCTGGCGACCGGACTGCTGGTGGCCTCCAGGGCGCCGTTCGAGCACGCCTTCGCCAAACAGCGTGGCGCACATCTGACGGCCTGGTTCGATCCGAGCGCGGCCACCGCCGCGCAGGTCGCCACGACCGCGCACCTTGCCGACGTGACCGCTGCCGCGGGGCCCTACCCGGTGCAGTCGCTGTCCCCCCGGATCGGTGCCAACAGGTCGCGGATGCCGGTGGGCGGTGTCATGCCCGAGATGAGCGTGGTCGGCCGGGCGGACACGGGCGGGGCGGTTGACGACCTGTCCCTCGTCGCGGGCCATTGGGCCACAGACAGAGGGCAGATCGTACTGAGCGACCAGAACACGCCGCTGAGCGTGGGCGACCACCTGTCCTTTCCAGACCTGCCGGACAAGCCGGTACTGACCGTTGTGGGGCTGGCCCGGTCGGTGACCGCGACCGCGGATGCCTGGGTCTCTCCCGCGCAGTTGGCGGCCCTGACGGCGCCGGGCAGCAGGCCCGCTCTGCAGATGCTCTACCGCTTCCGTCACGCCGCCACCGACGCCGAGGTCACCGCCGACCGCAGGACGGTCGAGACCGCCGTGCCCCCGAAGTCACTGACCGGGGCCGCCTCCTCTCTGCAAGCCGAACGGTCCGCGACCCGCACGACATCGACCCTCGTCCCCTTCGTGATCGCCTTCGGGGTGCTCGGCCTGGTCATGTCGGTGCTGGTCATCGCCACTGTGGTCAGCGGCGCGGTCGGCTCCGCGACCAGGCGCATCGGCATCCTGAAGTCCCTGGGCTTCACCCCGGCGCAGGTGGTCCGTGCCTACGTCGCCCAGGCACTGATCCCGGCCACGGTCGGCACCGCTCTCGGCGTCGTGCTCGGAAACCTGATGGCGATCCCCGCGCTGCATGAGGCTCAACGCGCCTACACAACCGGCTCGTTGAAAATCGCGCCATGGATCGATCTGGCCGTCCCCGCCGCCGCGCTGACCGTGGTCGCGGCAGCGGCGCTTGCCCCCGCACTACGTGCCGGGAGCCTGCGCACGGTCGAGGCGATCGCCCTGGGCCGGACGCCACGGGTCGGCCGTGGCCGGACGGTGAGGCGCCTGCTCAGCAGGCTGCCGCTGCCACGCGCGCTGAGTCTGGGGCTGGCCAACCCCTTTGCCTGGCCGGCCCGTTCGGCGACGGTGGCGGCGGCTGTCCTCTTCGGGACCATCGGGGTGACCTTCGGGACCGGCCTGGCGATCTCGGTGAACGGCGTCCAGAACGGGCTCAACCGCGAGAACGCGGGCGCGGTGACGGTCCAGGACGTCGCGCCACCGACCCGCAAGGGCTCCGGCGACACGGTCGATCCGGCGCTGATCGCCGCGAAGATCACCGCGCAGCCGGGCACCCGTAAGTACTTCAGCACCGCGCAGGCCCAGGTCGGCGTGGCCGGACTGGCCGGTTCGACCCGTGTGATCGCCTATCAGGGCGACTCCTCCTGGGGCGCCTACCAGATGATCTCCGGGAACTGGTTCCACGGCCCGGGGCAGGCCGTGGTCCCCCACGGCTTCCTGAGGGCAACGGGGACGCATGTCGGTGACACCGTCACTCTCACGGCGGGCGGCCGCCGCACGGCGGTGCGGATCGTCGGTGAGGACCTGGACACCAGCGAGGGGGGCATGGTCCTACGAACCGACCGCTCCTCCTTGGCCGGGCTCGACCTCACGATCCCTTCGGAGCTGGTGCAGTTCAGCATCGACTTGAAGCCGGGTACCGACGCCGCCGCCTACGCGACCTCGCTCGGCAAGGCCCTGCGGCTGCCGGACATCCTGGTGCTCCCGACCGGGAAGAGGATCAACCCGACCATCATCGCCATCGACGGGCTGGTGGCCATGTTCACCCTGATGCTGGTCGCGGTGGCCGGGCTGGGCGTCCTCAACACGGTGGTGCTGGACACCCGCGAACGCGTCCACGACTTCGGGGTTCTCAAGGCGCTCGGCATGTCGCCGCGGCAGACCGTCGCCATGGTGCTCACCTCGGTGGCTGGTATCGGCCTGGTCGCGGCAGCGGCCGGTGTGCCGGTCGGCGTGGCCCTGCACAAGTGGGTGGTACCGGTGATGGGCCACGCGGCGGGCACGGCGATCCCGGCGGCGGACGTGGCGGTCTACTCGCTACCGGTACTGGCCGGTCTTGTGCTGGGCGGCCTGGTGATCGCCGCGGCAGGAGCGCTGCTGCCCGCGGGGTGGGCGGCCAAGGCGAGGACCGCGGCGGCACTCAGGAGCGATTGACATGCTCCTTGGGCTGATGCCCGAGGATTCTGGCCGTCCCACGGGAAACTGTGCCGCTACGCGGCACGGTTTCCGTGTGGGACTCCCCGGCTTCCTGTTTCTTCACGCTGCGCCAGAACGGGTTCTGGTCTTACCGGCGCTCCGCAGGCTGTCAC
>NZ_JBSFLQ010000067.1:0-25043 GCF_053599115.1 Streptomyces sp. NPDC001020
CTGAACAGGGGGATCTCGACCCGTCGCGCACGTCGTCAGCCGGACCACGGAAGCCATCTGGCCTCGTTGTCAGACGATCACGGTGCTCGGCAACCGCGCACGACCTGCACGAGAATCCGGACACCGCACTCACACCAGCAGACCGGAACCGCAAGCTCGTGAAGGGAGCGATACTCCACTCGGATCGGGGCAGCAACTACATGTCGTCCGAGTATGCCGATGTCCTCAGGGACCTTCAGCCCTTCGCTGTCGTGGACGTTGGCCGCTGAGACGCCGACGACCATAAGGACGCGGAGCGCTGCGCCGGGAGCTGGCCGGCGCCCTGCGCACCGGACGCGCCCGCCGAAAGCCCCACCGCCAGGCCAACTGTCGGCAGCCGCGCTTCACCGATCCCATGGTCATGATCAGCGACCGACCGGCCGAAGCGGACGACCGGGCCGTGCCCGGCCACTGGGAAGGCGATCTCATCATCGGTAAGAACAGCGGCTCGGCCATCGGCACCCTCGTCGAACGCAGCACCCGCTACGTGATGCTCCTCCATCTGCCGACCGACCACACCGCAGCCAGCGTCCGCGACGCCCTGATGGAAACCGCACAGCGGCTGCCGCCCCGCCTCAAGCGCTCCCTGACCTGGGACCAGGGAGCAGAGATGGCCGCCCACCGCAGTCTCACCGTCGCCACCGACATTCCGGTCTACTTCTGCAACCCCGCCAGCCCCTGGCAGCGCGGCTCGAACGAGAACACGAACGGTCTGCTGCGGCAGTACTTCCCCAAGGGCACTGACCTGTCCGTGCACACCCGCGAGCACCTCGCCGCAGTCGCCGCCCAGCTCAACAGCCGACCACGCAAAACGCTCGGCTGGGAGACCCCAGCCGAGCGTCTGCACAAACTACTGACCGCCTGATATCGCGATCACTGATAACCGTGCGTCTTACCTCTGCGAGGCTTGCGTGGCGCCTTCCCCCAGGAGCCTGCAGGCCGTTCTTGCCGGACCCTTGCCACGAACTCCGCACGAGTCGGAACAGTCCGTGGCTGTGGGCGCAGGAGCGACTCCGCATCCCACGGCTCGACCTCCGTCCATCCGAACCCCAGGATGATCTCGTCGAAGACCGGTGCGAAGTCCGCACCGACCAGGTCCGGCATCTGGTGGTGAAGCCCGCGAACCCGGGCAACGAAGGCTGCAGGCAACGGCACGTGGTACGCCTCCAGATAGTGCGCAAAGTCCGCGCGCCACACCCACATGCCATCGGTGACAAGCGACGAACAGCCGGACGTGTGCCGGTGAACCTCACCCGTGAGGACATCGACCCCCGCCTCCATGAAGTACGTGAGGCGATGACCTACGTCCAAATACCCCACGATTTCTGCTTCATCCGGTTCGCCGGACGCTTGCACCTGGGCCCCCAGCGGTCCCGCAGCCAACTCGCTCGAGTAACCGAAGTCATCGAAGAAGCCGAGCAGCCTCAGCACGCGCACCCCTCCCAGCCTCTCCTGGAGTCAGCAATCGAGGCGAGCATACGCAGGCCTGCGGTCCGCCGGTCTGGCCGATGCGTGCGCCACCGTCGCCCGGCCGCGTGATCACGACCGGGCGACTGCTTAACTTGCTGTGCCACACGCCAGATGTCACGTGTTGCGACGACCACTGGAATCCGCCCTTCTCGGCCCTGTTCTCCCGAAGCTACGGCGAAGTGGCAAGTAGCTCACTGTAATCAGAGTGATGGTTGGTTAGGGAGGGCGAAGCGGGGTCGAGGCACATCGCCGACCTGAGTGCGGCGAAGTCGGCATGGGCCTGTTCGACGGCTTCGGGGTACGCCTTGCGCTTGGCGTGCTCAGCCAGCGCCCGGTAGATGCTGGCCACCGAGGGGTTCTGTCCCTTGCGCTTGCCCGTGGGGATGATCGGGTCGGGCTGGATCTGCTCGACGGACTGGCCGCCCGCGCGGCGCCACAGCACGGTGTGGAGCATGTCGTCGGTGATGACGGGGGGTCGACCGCCGTGCGGCGTCGAGCTTCGATCGATCAGCCCAAGTTCGCCGTGTCGCCGGTTCACCCACTTCGACGCCGCTGCTCGGGACATCCCCCATCTCTGCGGCGACACGCATAATCGGACGAGTCTTGCAACGCTCGATCAATCGGCGGCGACCCTCCACGGACAACGGTGCGTTCGCGTGGGTCATGGTGTCGTCGCGGCCGTAGGGGACGCGTGGTGCCGTGCGCCGGTGACGATGAGTGAGACATTCTGCCCACCGAAGCCGAAGGAGTTGCTGAGCACGGCCTCCTGGGGGACGTCTCGTCGGTCTGCGACGACATCGAGATCGATGTCGGGCCCGACGCCGGCCGCGGTGAGGTTGCGAGTCGGCGGGATGACGCCGTGCTCCACGCTGAGGACGGCGATGAGTGCTTCGATCGCGCCGGCGGCGCCAAAGAGATGACCGAGCGCCGCCTTGGGGGCTGTCACGGTGGCGCGGCCGAAGACCTCCCTGATCGCGTGTGCCTCGGCGGCGTCGCCGACCGGAGTTCCGGTGGCGTGGGCGTTGATGTGGCTGATCTGCTTGGGAGCCAAGCCGGCTTGCGCGAGGGCCTTCCGCATGGCCGAGATCTGACCGGAGCCGTCGGCAGCGGGCGCCGTGATGTGGTGAGCGTCGGCGGCGATGCCGGCGCCCGCGAGTACCGCGTGGATGCGCGCGCCTCGGGCGCTGGCGTGCTCGGCGCTTTCGAGCACCACGACAGCGGCGCCTTCACTGAGGACGAATCCGCTACGGTCCGCGGCGAACGGCCGGGACGCTGAGGCGGGTTCAGCGGTGTGACGTGACAGTGCTTGTGCCTGGGCGAAGCCGGCGACGGTAATCGGGGTGATCGCGGCCTCGGTCCCGCCCGCGATGACCACGTCCGCCTCGCCTGCACGGATGAGCCTGGCTCCCAGGGCGATCGCCTCGGCACCGGAGGAGCATGCCGAGACGGGCGTGTAGACCCCGGCCCGTGCCCCGTATTCGATGCTGATCAGCGCCGCCGCCGCATTGGGCATGAGCATCGGGACCGTGCGTGGCGAGACGCGCCGCGTCCCGGCCGCCTCCAGCACGTCGTCTTCCTTCAGCAGCGTTTGTACGCCCCCGACGCCCGTGCCGATCGATGATGCGAGCCGGTCCGGGGCGACCCGCGGGGCGCCGGCATCGGCCCAGGCTTCGGCCGCCGCGGTGAGGGCTGCCTGCTGCGAGCGGTCGAGCCGCCTGGCCTGCACCGGCAGCAGCGACTCGGCGGGGTCGATCGCCATCGTCCCCGCGACAGTGTCAGGAAGGCCGACGTCCTCGTGGCCGGGCAGGACGCCGCCGCGGATGCCGGACTCGCCGGCAAGCAGGGCGTCCCAGGTGGACGCCACGTCTGCCCCGAGTGGTGTGATCGCGCCGAGTCCGGTCACGACAACTTCAGTCCGGTGCATGTCCCTGGACCTTTCTTGTATGCGATACAAGCGAACGAAGTCTTGTTGTATCACATACAATTTGGGTGTGGAGAAGAAGCGAACCGAAGCTCGATCAACGTCGGCTCGTTCGCGTGACCGCGGTCGCGCGACGAGGCGTCGGCTGATTGAGGCAACTGCACGGCTCTGCAAGGAACGGCCCGGTGCTGAGGTGAGCGTCGCGGAGATCGCGAACGCGGCAGGCGTCTTCCCTAATCAGGTCACCTACTACTTCGGTTCTAAGGACTCGCTCCTCGTGCACGCCGCCTTTCTCGGCTTGCTGCACGACGCCCGACGGATTGAGCGCATCGGTCGCCAAGCCCCCGACGCGGCGACATTTCGGCGCAACATCGCCCGCGCCGTACTGGCCATGCCCTCGCTCCCGTCAGTCACGCGAGCGCTCGCCGCCGGGATCTCCAAGCCCGAACTCGCCTCCGTGGTCGACCAGCACCTCCAGTTGCTATTTCGGCAATCCGAGCGATTCGTGAGTCAGCTCATCGACAGTCGCGGCTGGAGGACCCGTCGACCGCTCAACGTGGAAGCCAGGACGTTCTGGAGCACCGCGCTCGGCGCAGTGCTGCTCGTCCGCGCCGGGGCACATGGCACTGTCGCCGACCTCGACCTCGCCGGAGCATTGACCATCCACGACGAACCCGATCCCGGTTAGCTCAGTCGAACAGGCCGGCGACAATGTGCGCGGTTCCCGCGATTGGCTTCGTTCACTCCAAGCAGCAGCGTTTGTTTGCCGGTTTGAGCAGCACTTAGCGATCTTGAGGCTTGCAGATGTTCACGAGAAGTGACGTCAGTCATGGGGGGCCGCCGCACGGAGGGCGGCGGGCCGTCGAGTGCGTAGCAGCAGACATCAGCCGGCCTTGGCGGGCACTCGGCTCGGGTCCGTGATGGTGTGGGTGGCAGCTACTTAAGAATCGTCCACTCCGTCAGGATGCTGCCGCTGGCCGGACGTCAATGCACCAAACCACCGTGACGCCCACCTCGCCGGGGGCTTCCGGACCGTCCGGTTCCCTCACCCGCTCCGCCTCGGCAAAGCCGAGCCGACGCGCGACCGCGCCACTGGCGGGATTGGCCGCATCATGACGGATCTCGATCCGATCGACACCGGGGATGCCCTTCCCCGCGCCCACCAGCGCCCCAGCGGCCATGGTCGCGAATCCCTTGCCCGTCCATGCAGGATGGAGCCAGTAGCCGATGTCCCAGACGCCGGCACCGACTTGACGCAGCCCACAGCTGCCGATCACTTCTCCCCCCGAGGTGATCGCATACCGGAAGTCCGAGCCGGCCTCCCACCCCCTCTCACTGCGCGCCAAGAACCCCTCCCACAGCTCGCGACCATGATTCGCCACCCACGGCATCCAGGGGCGCAGGTGATCGAGTGACTCACTGACCACCTGACACAGGATCTCAAGGTCGTCCTCGCGCCAGCGACGAAGCTCGACGTCGCTGCGACGGAGGAACTCGGGCGGTTGCTCCATGGGCGGGATGCTGCCTGAACCCGCCGATGCACGCCAACGCATTCAGTCAAAACAAAGGCCCCCGGCATGGCCGGATGAGCTGATCCGGGTACTGGCAGCGGAGTGTCGGCGACCGCGCCAGTCCTCGGCTGCTCAGGTCGTGGCAGCCTGTTCTGCCTTGGCTCGGGTGCTGGCGAGCCGGTAGGAGTCGGTGCCGGTCTCGATGATGGTGCCGTTGAAGGTCAGGCGATCGACGATGGCCGCGCAGAGACGGGGATCGGTGAAGGTCTTCGTCCACCCGCCAAACGACTCGTTGGAGGCGATGGCGACGCTGTTCTTCTCCTCGCGCTCGGTCAGGACCTGGAACAGCAACTCAGCGCCGTGCCGGTCCAGTTCCATGTATCCGAGTTCGTCGATGCACAAAAGATCGACGCGGCCGTAGCGGGCGATGGTCTTGTTCAGCTGCTTCTCGTCGGCTGCCTCGACCAGCTCGTTCACCAGCTTCGTGGCGAGCGTGTAGCGGACCCGGTAGCCCTTCATCGCGGCCTCGGCGCCCAGGGCGATGAGCATGTGGGACTTGCCGGTGCCGGAGTCACCGATCAGGCAGAGCGGCTGACTCTTCTTGATCCACTCGCAGCTGGCGAGGGTATTCACGGTGGCCGGGTCGATGTTGGGGTTGGCCTCGAAGTCGAAGGTCCGCAACGACTTCTCCCTCGGGAACCCAGCTGCCTTGATCCGCCGTTCCGAGCGGCGGCGGGCCCGGTCGTCGCACTCCGCCATCAACAGCTCAGCGAGGAAGCCGCGATAGGTCATCTGGTCCTTGGCAGCCGCTGTCGCGATGTCGGCGAACTCGTTGCGGATCGACGGCAGCCGCAGCAGACGGCAGGCGGTGTCGATGGCGGTGGTGGCGGCCTGCTCGGTCAAGCCTCGCTGGCGGGGCAGGGTCACTGTGCTTCTCCCTCTCGGTGGTCACCGCCGCTGGCGCGACGACGTCGGAGCAACTGGTTATAGGGCGTCACCGAGGGCAGCGGCCTGGTGTCCGGCGGAAGGTGGTGCAGCTTCCACTCGTGCAGGAACGTCACCGTCGCCGATGGCTGTCCGACGGCCTGAGGTGATGAGGCGGGAAGCGACGGTTCGTCCTCGGACTGGGCGGCCTTGCGGGCCTCCAGAGCGACCGCGTCCGCAGTCAGGGCCCCCGCCCGCAGTGCCGTCGCGAGGCCCGCGACGAGGTGCTCGTGCGCGATGTGCCGACCCAGCAGCACCTCGATCAGGGCCCGGGTGCCCTCGGCGTCGCCGTGGGCCTTGACCGCCGCCGCCCACCACGCGTCGTGCACCGGGGTGAACTTGCCTGCGGAGCGGGCCTGTTCCAGAGCGGTCGCACCAGGAAAGGCGCCCGGCTTGCGGATCAGGGCTTCGAGGTAGTGGTCCAGATCCAGGCGGCAGCTGCCCTTCGCGATCAGCCGCTCATGCCGGGCGATCTCCACGTTCCTGTCGTAAACCACCAGGTGAGAGGCGTGCAGCATCACTCTGACCCGCTTGCCGATCAACCGGACCGGCACCGAGTAGCGGTTGGTGCGGACCGCGATCTGGCTGTAGCGGTCGACGCGCGGCGTGAACACCCGGCCTGTTTCGAACGGTTCCTCGGGCAGCGGCAGCAGCAGGGGCCGCTCGACCTCGAAGTACTCATCGATCGTCCGCGGCCGGGATCCGATCCGGCGTCGGCCGTCGTGGCGGTCCCACTGCTCGACCAGCTCGTTCAGCTCCGCCAGTGAGTCGACCTCCGGGACCGGGGTGAAGTGGTTGCGGCGGAAGTAGCCGATCTGCCCCTCGACTCCACCCTTCTCGTGGGCGCCGTCGATGCCGGGCGGTGGCCAGAGTGTCCAGGTAGGCACCGTCGGCGATAGGGATGCCCGACTCGATCGCCTTGCGGTCACTGGCCGTGAGCCGCACCGATTCCGTGCAGCCCAGGATCCTGCCGATGTGCCGCCAGTTGATCACCAGTGTGCCGTCGGGGCCGACCTGTCCGGGCAGTGTGCCGCCGTGCTCGCGCAGCCGGTCCAGATAGGCGGGCTATCCTTGTGCGGATCTTCACCGGCGACCGTGTCGCGCCGGCCAGCTGGCGCAGACGTGATCCCTCGTATTCGGCGCGGGCGGCCACGATGTCATCGGCGAAGTCCTCGGTGAACCGGATCGCCCAGATCAGCAGATGCTGCATGGTCAGCTCACTGATGCGGGGCGTGCGGTTGTCCCGGTCCACACGGAGCCGCCCGAACAGATCGCGTGACTCCTGCCCGCCCCAGGGCGGGACGGCCGGAAGCCGCATCCTTGGCGGCAGGATGCCGCGGGCCAACCACAGCCGCCGTACTTCGCCGATGCGCCGGTACTTGCGCACCATGCTGATCGGTTCGTCATCCACGTCCACGAGGTACTCGTCCAGCAGGGCAGGGGTGACCTGGTCGAAGGCGGTGACGCCGTGACGGTGCAGCCAGCTCAGGAACTCCTTGAATGAGCTGAACACCGTCAGGATCGTGGCGATGGCGGGGCGGTCGCCGCCGCCGGAGTGGCGCATCGTGCCGGGGCTGGGGTGGTTGATCAGCTGCCAGATGTAGTACTTGGCGTCCTGCCGCAGCGGCCGGGGAATGGTGGCGAAGTTCAGGCTCCTGGCCTTGGCGTGTTCCTCGAAGACCGCGGGGTCGACGTTCCAGCGGTCCTCGGCGAATCGGGACAGAGCCGCCGGGTCGGTGCCCGGGAGCAGGCCGAGGACGAGTCCGAGCCCGCCCAGAGTCTCGGTGAGCCCGGCCACGACGGCCATCGTCTTTCCGGAGGGGTAGCCGACCGAGGTGAAGAGCTGCGCGGTCCCGTCGACGCCGCCGCCTCCGAACCAGCCGAACAACTTCTGGCCGCCGTGCGCGACCATGGTGAGGCCGAGGGTGAGGCGCAGCACCAGGAGCCCGATGTCGTACGCGTGCGGGGACATCGTTGTGGTGGAGGTGGTGCGGCTGATCGTGGGGGAGGTCATGCGATGGCTACTTCGTGCCGGGGGTTCAGGACGTAGAGGTGGTGGGGACCCCGGGCAGCGCGATGCTGTGGCCGGTGCGGGCGACCTTGGAGGGCGAGATCGGCCAGCTTCAGCGGGCCGTGAGCGGGGACCCTGACGGCCGCCTGCTCTGAGACCTGCCTGCGCGAGCGCTCCGGCAGCGCGCTCCACAGCGGCGGCGACACCCTCGTACTCGCCAGCGTCCCCAGGCAGGGGCAGTACGGGCCACGCGGTAGCCGGAGCCCGTCGAAACCGATCGGGCAGCGTCGCAGCCCAGAGATCCGCGACCAGCGGCGGAGCCGCCCCGGCAGTGTCTGCCGGGGCGGCTCGAGGAGTGGAAGGTGTGTTGCCCGGGGCGGTTCGCCGCGGTCAGGGCGCCAGGCGGTAGGCGCGCAGGATGGTTTGTTCCACAGTGCCGCCGTCGGCGGTGCGTGCCGTGGCCTTCAGGGAGACGAAGGACCCGGAGCCTGCGGGCGGGGTGATGGTGACGCGGTGCTTCGCGGTGCCGTTCGAGGCCACCGGGGCGTCCTGCCAGGTCGCGCCGTCGTCGAAGGAGACCTGCACGGTGAGGCTCTTCGTCCTGGACGCCGCGGCGCCGGCCTGCCGTTCCACCCGTGCGGTCAGTGTGTGCCTGGTGCGGGCGGTCTGGTTGGCGGTGTCGACGGGGGCGATGAAGCGGACGACGTCCAATGGCAGCGCTTCGGTGCGCACCTCGTCGTCGGCGCCGGGGGCGACCGCCGCGGAGCGGAAGGTCCATGCCGTCTCCACCGTCGTCGAGAGCGACGCCCAGGGCTCCTCGCGGGTGGCCCGGGCGGTCAGGCGGTAGGTGGCCGCGCCCCGGGGGACGGCGAAGGTGGCCCTGGGGGAGTCGCTGGAGGCGAGCTTCTGCCCGTCCTTCGCCAGGGTGATGTGCACGGTGTCCCGCTGCCAGTGGGGGATCGGGCCGCCGTAGTGCCGGGGGGCCGCGTCGCTGAACAGCTGCGGTTCCGCGCTGATGGTGTCGTCACTGGCGCGGCCGATCGACGGCGCGTCGTCCTTGACGGGCGCCAGGCCCGGGCCGATGACGGAGGCGTTCCACCGGTCGGCGCAGGTGCTGCCGGCCGTGCACGAGACGATGCCGGTCTGGGTGGTGGGCAGCGGCATGTACTCGCCATCCTTGCCGACCTGCTGGCTGAAGTACGTCTCGCGGTGCTGGCCGCGCACGGTCATGTACTCGGTGCGTGCCGCGGGCAGCGCGAAGTTCGGTTCGGCGATGCTCACCCCGTCCAGACCGGACTCGGTGGGCCAGCTGCCCATGTTGCCGACGGTACCGGGCCCCTGCGCGTAGTAGGTGTTCTTGACGGCGGCCAGATCCTTTCGGGTGACACGGAAGGCCGGGTCGGGGAGGGAACCGGCGGTGACCAGCAGCAGGTCGTAGTGGTCGGGCAGGCGTCCCTTCGACGCCTGCGTGCCGTTCTGGAGGCTGCGGACGTAGAAGCCGAGCGTGCCGTCGGACACCCGCTTGCCGGGGATGACGTAGAGCCGTCCGGGCCTGCCGAGCAGGGCACCCTGGTCCCCGCACGTCTTGTCCCCGGCCGGGCGGTAGCAGTAGCCGGCCGACAGCGAGTAGGGCTGCGCCTCGGGGTCCGGGACGGCGACGGTGATCGGCTTGCCCTGTCGGGCGTCCACCGTGAGCCGGCTGTCCTGGCGGACGTCGAGCTCGGGCTGGAGGAACAGGGTCGACGTCGGTGCGGCGCCGTCCGTTTTGGGGGTGACCACGGTGCCGCCGAGGTTGTAGCGGCCCTCCGGCACGCGGGCGGTGGCCGTGCCGTCCTTGAAGGTGAGGGTGAACGCCTGGCCGTCGGCGAGGTTCGTCAACCGTACGAAGGAGAAGCCCTGTTCGCGTGAGCCCGGGCCGAGGGGTGCGCCGTTGCGGTCGACGGCCTCGACCGTGACCTGGCGCTGTACGGCCTCCTTGGTGACCGCGAAGGCCGGGCCGGTCACCACGGTGCCGCCCTCGGCGGTCGCGGTCAGGCGTCCGCTGAAGGAGGTGCCGGCCGCCGCGGTCCCCGGATCGATGGTGACCGTGGCCTGGGCCGTGCCCCCGGCGGGGACGGTCAGACTGCTCGGCTCCACGGTGAGCAGGCCCTTCGGTCCAGGCTCGCCGGCCCGGCCGGTGGTTGCGGCGGCCACGGTGAGGGAGACCTTTGCCGTGCCGGTGTTGTGGTACGTGACCGTGCGGGTGACCGGCTCGGTGGCCTTCGGGTCGGCGAAGTACACGCCGGTGTCCTCGGCGGTGGCGAACACGCTCTGGGCGGTGGCCCGCGCCACGTCCAGGCGTCCGGCGCCCTGCTCGTACGCCCCCTGTCCGGCGATCGGCTTCGCCGAGGAGGTCAGTGCGGCCTTGAGCTGCGGCCCCTTCCAGTCCGGGTGGGCCTGGGCGAGCAGCGCGGCGGCGCCGGCGACGTGCGGCGTGGCCATCGAGGTGCCCGACATGGTGGTGTAGCGGTCGTTGACCGGGTTGTCGCCGTCGGTGCCGGCTGCGCGGGCCGCGACGATGTCGATGCCCGGCGCCGTCAGGTCGGGCTTGACCGCGTGATCGCCCAGGCGCGGCCCCTGGCTCGACAGGCCGGCGAGCGCGTCGTTGCGTTCGACGGCGCCCACGGTCAGTGCTGCATCGGCCGTACCGGGCGCGCTGACCGTACCGGGGCGTCCGCGGTTGCCGGCTGCCACGACGAACAGCGTGCCGTGGCTCGCGGAGAGGTTGTCGATGGCCTGCGAGAGGGGGTCGGTTCCGTCGGTGACGCCGCCGGACAAGCTGAGGTTGACGATGGGCGCCCGCTTCGCGGCCCACTCCATGCCCTGGAGGACCCACGACTCCTGCCCGCGGCCCTCGTCGCTCAGCACCTTGCCGACCAGCACTTCGGCGTCGGGTGCCATGCCCCGGTAGCGGCCGTCGGACGCGGCACCGTCCCCGGCGATGATGGAGGCCACGTGCGTGCCGTGACCGCCGCCGTCAACGACGCTGCTGCCGACAGCACCGTTGTCCTGCGTGAAGTCCGCCGACTCGCCGATCGAGCCGGAGAAGTCGGGGTGCGTGGAGTCGATGCCGGTGTCCAGCACCGCGACCTTCACGCCCTTTCCGGTCCAGCCGGACTTCCATGCCTGCGGTGCACCGACCTGGGCTGTGCTGCGGTCCAGGCTGGCGCCGACCTTGCCGTCGAGCCACACCTTGGCCACGCCCGGGGCGAGGGTGGCCGCCGACTTTTGCTGCGACACGGCGGGGCCCCACTGCTTCCAGACCTGGGACACCCGCTTCTTGTCGGCCCGCAGCGCCGCGCCGTGCACGCTCGCCAGGGAGCGCACGGCAGTTGTCCCGGCCGGCGGTTGCGGTGCGGCTCTCTTTCCGGCTGTCTCGTCGTAGGTGACGATCAGCGGCAGTTGCGGGCTGTGGGCGTCGTCGTACCCCTGGGCCACGAGCCCCGTGATGTCGAACAGGCGGGGGTCCAGATGCCCGGCGCGCAGCGGCGCCACCGCGTCCTGCGGCACCAGCGACACCGAACCCCCGCTGCCCTGCTGGGTGAACACGATGTCCTCGCGTCCGGGACCGGGCCGTACCGTGACCACGGACACCGTGCCGTGGGCGCCGACCCGGGCGGTGACCTGGTCGCCCGTGATGAGCGTCAGGTTCACCACCGACCCCGTGCCGGCCGCCGTGGCCGCGCGGGGCGGGGCCGCCCCGGCGGGCGGTGCGGCCGCCGTACCGATCAGCAGTGCGCCCAGCACGACGGCGGTCGGCGGGCTTGCCGTACGTATGCGTCGCATACGTGTCCTCTCGATCGCGCGGCCCCGCGGCAGCGTCCGCCCGCATCACGCGGGCGAACGCTTCGGCCGCGGCGCCGCCTGTTCCATGTCTCGACAGGAACGACGGAGCGGACGGGGCGCGGGGAGGTCACGGGACGTCAGAAAAAAATAATTCGAAGAGATCTCACGGCCCGTGACATCCCCGCGACCGGCCGGCTCCGTCGAAGGGGGCAGAGACGAACGGAGGCACGCATTGCGTACCGGTGACCTGGAGGAATTCCGCGGCTTCGCCGAGGAGCGGCTGGCGCACCTGCGCCGCGCCGCTTACCTGATGTGCGGTGACTGGCACCACGCCGAGGACATCACGCAGACGGCGCTGGCGAAGCTGTACGCCGTGTGGGGGCGGCGCCGCCAGATACAGAACCTGGAGGCGTACGCCCATCGCGTACTGACCCGGGCCTGCGTCGACCACATGCGGCGGCGCTGGCGTCGCGAACAGCCCTCCTGCGTACTGCCCGACCGCGCCGAGCCCTGTACGGACCCGGCACTGGGACTCCAGGTGCGCGCCGCGCTGGCCGTCCTGCCGCCGCGGCAGCGGGCGGTGGTGGTGCTGCGCTACTGGGCCGATCTGGACATCGCCGCGACCGCCAAGGCCATGGGCTGCTCCACCGGCACGGTGAAGAGCCACACCGCGCGGGCACTGGCCCGCCTGCGCTCGCTCCTGGGGAACGACGCGGACCCCGACACGTTCGGGGCGTTCGCCTCTCCAGCCGATTCCACCCGAGAGAAGGTTGCACTGCGATGAACGACCACGATGTCAAGACCCTTCTGGAGGCCGGGCTCCGTGACGAGCCGCCGCTGCGGACCAGCGTGGACACGGTGGTCGCGGCCGGACGGCGCAGCCGTGTCCGTCGCCGCGGTGCACTGGCCGGAGTGGGCCTGACCGCGGGGGCGGCGGTGGCCGCCCTGGCACTGCTCACGCCCGGTGCCGACCCGGGCGCGGCCCCGTTGGCCGCGGCCGACCCGGTCGTCGGCCCGCTGGTGCCCGCCGCGACCGAGAGCGAGGCGCCGCAGACGCTGAGGCCCGACGCCTTCGGGCCGGGGACCGAGCACACGACCCGGTGGAGCAGCAAGCAGCTCGCCGGCACCCTGGTCGGGCTGCTCCCGCCGGGGAAGGCGACCGTCCGGGAGGGAGACTTCCCCGGCCGGACCTACCGCGTGCAGTGGGACGGCGGCACCGGCCCGGTGGAGTTCGTCGGTGGGGCGGAATACACGGCCAGGGGCCCGCAGGTGCCTCTCTGCGCGAGCATCACGATGCCGAAGGTCGCACCCCGGCCGGGCGCACCGGCTCCGCGCAACGCCGCCTCGGCGAGCGACTGCAAGGTGGTCGAACTCGCCGACGGCGCACGAGCGGAGGCAGTGACGCTGCGATTTCCCCAGGACGGGCGGCCGTCCTGGTACGTCCGGGTCCTGCGCAAGGACGGCCGAACGACGACCCTTCAGCAGTGGACCGGCCGACCCGACGGAAAGGGGGCGCACAGCACGCCGTCACAGCCGCAGCTGGACACCACCGCACTGCTGAAGATTGCGAACGACCCCGCCTGGAAGTTCTGACCTGTGGCAAGCCCCGCCCCGGCCGCTGCCGATGCGGACCGGGGCGGGGGGACTGGGGTGCCGACCTGGGTGGCAACGGTGTTCGCAGGTGCGGCGGCGTGGTTCGCGACCAGACGACGTCCTCGGGACCGTCACTGCTGCGACCCTCAGCAGCTTGCTCCGCAGCCCGTAGCCGATCGGTTCCTCAGCGGAAGACCAGAGGGGCGATCTCCTGCTGGGCGGTTGATCAGGAGACTCAGTCGACCGCCCACTCAACTTGTCATGTAAGGACCCGAAACAGCTTCTGACGGGTGACGTCGAATCCGGCGCCGGTCATCTCCTCGGTCATCCCCGCGTACACCGCTTCGGCGGCCGCCGGGTCGGCGTCAGCACGTGCCCGCCACCACACCTGCCTCAGCACGGCTATCACCGCGCTCGGCGACCACCGATGCGGCCTACTCTCGCCGCCGGGCGGTCCTCCGTCGAACCCACGTCCACCACCGGATACGTGCGGGCGGTGGAGGGGCGGCGATGGGGGCGGGCTCGTACAGTGCCGCGGTGCGGTCGGGCGGCAGGCCGATCTTGTGCGGGTGCACGCAGGCCGGCTCCCCTGCCAGGGTGTAACGGTGTCCGTCCGCCGGATTGAAGGGCGCCTCGCGGCACGGCCGGTCGAACACGACGAATGCCCCACGGGGATACCGCGAGGCCGGGCACACCCCACAGAGCGGATGCACCGAGGCGGGATCGGTATGGGGAGCGCGGCCATCCATGCCCGCACACGGTAGCGGGGTGGCGGGGCCGATGCCCGTCAGGTGCCGTAACGGATCGTCGCGCTACTGCCAGTTCCAATATCCGACTCCACCATTAACAAGACGTCGGTCAGCCCGTGAGCTGGACCCGTCGGAGAAGCCACGTCACATCCTCACGGTCGGTCCTCGTCGGCCTGCTCGATAGCAACGCGGGGACGCAGCAGAACCGCTGCCATGAGTGCCGTGGCGGCCAGGCCGACCGCCGCGGTCACCGACACCGCGATGAAGGCGCGGTCGTACGCGTGCCGTGCCGAGTACAGCACCGCGTGTGCGGTCCGGGACGGCAGATGCGCCATGACATCCTCCGCTGCGGCGAACGACTCCCGGGCTTTGGCCTGTTGTTCTCCGGAGAGGCCGGGCACGTCGGGCAGGCCCGTGCGGTACACGACGGTCAGGACAGTGCCGGGGACCGGCGACGCCGAGCCCCGCGCCGAGTTCGAAGGACGTCTCCTGGATGGCGGCCGCCTCCCCGGACCGCTCGGGCTGTGCGGCGCCCATAATGGAGTCCGCGCCCAAGGTCATGACGATGCCGACGCCGTACCCCGCGGCGAGCAGCGGGACGAGCAGTTCGCCGTAGTGCGAGGCGTCACCGACGACCGCGATGGCGGCGTACGCGACGGCGAACAAGGAGAGCGCTCCGGTGAGTGCCCAGCGGTTGCCCCACCGGTTCGCCATCCAGGGAGCCGTGACCGCGCCGATGGCGTTGGCGCCCGCCAGCGGCATCAGCGCGAGCCCGGCGCGCACCGGCGAGTACGCGCCCGCCTGCTGCAACCACTGGGTGAGGAAGAACAGCAGGGCGACATAGCTGCCGAAGCAACCGATAACACTTAGCGTGGCCGTGCTGAAGCGACGCTCGCGGAAAAGGGTGAAGTCCAACAAGGGCTCGGGGATGCTCCGTTGGCGTCGCACGAAGGCATGGAGCAGGGCGCTTCCGGCGAGGCCTGTGAGGACGATCATGGCGTTCAACCCCGCGTGTTCACCGGCCTGCTTGAGCGCGTAGACCACGCCGGCCAGGCCGGTGACGGACAGCGCGACACTGGCCATGTCCCAGTGGCGGGGTACGGGGTTGCGGGACTCGGGGATGACCGGGGCGCCGACGGCCAGGATGACGACGATGACGGGGACATTGATGAGAAACACAGCTCCCCAGCCCCACTTCTCGGTGACCAGACCGCCGGCTAGCGGACCGACCGTGGCCCCGACACTGTGCGCGGAGGTCCACATGCCGATCGCGATGGCGCGCTCGCGGTCGTCGGTGAAGACGACCCGGATGATCGCCACGGTGGACGCCGTGATCATCGCCGCGCCGACGCCCAATGCGGCTTGGGCGGCGATGAGTTGTACCGTCGAGGTCGAGAAGGCGGCCACCGCGGAGGCGAGACCGAAGGTGGAGAAGTCGCTGAGCACCATGCGGCGCCGGCCGATGCGATCGCCGAGGGTGCCGCAGGTCACCAGAAGGGCAGCCAGAGTCAGCGAGTAGACGCGAGGTAGGCCATTGCAGACCACGCGGCCAGAGGCAGAAGCCCGGTTACGGCCGCGATCATGAACACCCGGTCGCGGAAGAGAGTGAAGTCGATCAGTGGGTGTTCGAGGCGGAGTTGCCGCCGGGCGAACCACCCCAGGGTGACGATGCCCACGCCCCCTGCGGCCACGGAGGTCGCGGTCAGCCCCTCCGTGGCAGAGTGCTTGATCGCGTAGACGGTCAGCAGGATGCCTGATGCGGAGAACACAACGCTCAGGATGTCGATGCGACCGGTCCGTGTGGCATGTACCTCGCGGAGCAGAACCGGGGCCAGGACCAGGAAGAGCACGATGACGGGGAGATTGATCAAGAAGACCGACCCCCACCACAAGCAGCTCAGCAGTTGTCCGGCGACGACCGGGCCAATCGCGAAGCCGGCGGCAAAGGTGGCCGCGAAGATCCCGATCGCTTTCGCCCGCCGGCGCGGGTCGGTGAACAGTTCGCTGAGCACCGCCAGCGCCGACGGCAGCAGCGTGGCACCGGCCACACCCATCAACGTCCTGAAGGCGATCAGCAGTTCCGGCCCAGGGGCGAACGCCGCTCCCGCCGAGGCCACGCCGAACACCGCCGTGCCGGTCATCAGAAGCTTCAGCCGCCCGTACCGGTCGCCGATGTTCCCGAACGCGATGAGCAGGGACCCGACCGCGAATCCGTACACATCCAGGATCCACAACGCCTGATCGGCAGTCGGCGAGAGCGCCTCGGAGATCTTGGCCATCGCCAGGAACAGGACCGATCCGTCCATAGCGACCAGCAGTACCGGGCCGAGTACCACCAGCAGACCGAGCCACGCCCGCAGACCGGGTGAGTGAGGGACACGCTGTGCATTCATGCATCCGACGGTGCTGTGCGCCCGGCAACCATCCCCGTGTCATGGGTACACCTCACGGGGACACCCAGACACAGACCGAGGTACCTACGCTCAAGGTCATGGAACTGGAGAGCCTCGGGGCCTATCTCAAGACCCGCCGCAGCCGGGTCACGCCTGCCGACGTCGGACTGCGCACCTACGGCACCGCCCGCCGGGTACCGGGCCTGCGCCGCGAGGAGCTCGCCCAGCTCGCCGGCGTGAGCGTCGGCTACTACACGCGACTGGAGCAAGGCCAAGCCGGTACCGCTTCCCGGCAGGTCCTCAAGGCGCTCGCCGAGGTGCTCCGGCTCGATCCGGCCGAGACAGCCCACCTGCACAACCTCTCTCGTCAGTCCTCCCCATCACGCCTGGTCCGCCCCCGTCCGGAAAGGCCGCATCAACGGGTGCTGTCGCTCCTGGCGTCCCTGGGAGACAGCACACCGGCCGTCGTGCTCGGCCGCCGTGGCGACGTACTGGCCTGGAACCGCACCGGACATGCCCTCGTTGCCGAGCACATCGACTTCACGGCGCCCTACGATCCCGCGCGAAGGCCGTCCATCCCCCGGATGTTCTTCCTCGACCCCCTCACCCAAGACCTTCACCGGAACTGGGACGAACTCGCCCGAATCCATGTGGCCTACCTGCGGCTCACCGCGGGCCGGTATCCCACTGACGCCCGGCTGGCGGAACTGATCGGCGAACTCGCCATGCACAGCGGGGACTTCGCCAGCCTGTGGGCCAGGGGCGATGTCGCGGACTGCACCGCGGGCACCATGCCCCTGCAGCACCCGACCGTCGGCGACGTCGACATTGACTACCAAGTGTGGCTCCAGCCCGACAGCCCCGACCACCGGCTGGAGGTCTACACACCCAACGACACGGCCTCGGCCGACGCGCTGCGCCTGTTGTCCAACCAAGTCGCCGACCAGCAGCAACCCGAGGCCGCCGACGCCGAAGCGGCCCAGCGCCTGGAGAGGTGACTGCCACTCACGCCAGCGAAGGATCTCGGGATCAACGAGACCACGCTGGCGAGTTGGGTGTCGCGGGCCCGGAGGGCCGGCGAGGCTGGGGCGGTGGGTGAGAGTGAGGAGCTCGCGCGGCTGCGGCGGGAGAACGCCCAGTTGAAGGACAACAAGGAACTGGCCATGGAGCGTGATGTACTCAAACGCTGCATGGTCCTCTGGGTGAAGTAGCTGTGGCGGACCCGGCGGTGCTCGTCGGGGTGATCAGCGACCAGAAGACCGTGCACAGCATTCCGCACCGCACCTCCTGCTGGGCACTGGGCGTGTTGGTGGCGTGGTTCTACAAGTGGCGCCGCCGACCGTCCGAGCCGACGAAACGCGAAATCAGGCGGGCAGAGCTGGCCGAACGGATCCGCTACTTCTTCGACCGCTCCGGCCGGACGTACGGCTCGCCGAGGATCACGCTGGATTTGTGGGAGGAGGGCTGGCAGGTGTCACAGAACACCGTCGCCGAGATCATGGCCG
Source organism: Streptomyces sp. NPDC001020 (assembly GCF_053599115.1). NCBI lineage: Bacteria > Bacillati > Actinomycetota > Actinomycetes > Kitasatosporales > Streptomycetaceae > Streptomyces > Streptomyces sp. NPDC001020. The sequence continues at coordinate 18,002 of NZ_JBSFLQ010000067.1, forward strand.
AACTCGGCCTGCAGGGCCGCAAGCCGCCTCGCCGGCGCCATTCGCTGACGCGGCCTGGGAAACGGAAGACCGCCCCTGAGCCGAGCCGCATAACCAACGTCTCTACGCAACCACGGGATTGACACATCCGACACGATCCACGGCGATGCCCCCATGCATCGGACAACGCTCAACTCACCATCCGGAGACGTCCGAACGGACCGGTGCACCTCATTGTGTTAGCCGTTGTAAGCCGTGGCCGGTTCGCCGATTTCCACCTGCTCATCGGGCCGAAGAAACACGGACACGGTGTGATGGTTTCGGCTCGCCCCGGACGCGCGTACACGCCACGCGCCAAGCTCGGGCAGCCGAAGTGACCTGGCCGGTTCACGCCGGTGCGCGCGGCGCACTACGCGTGGGCACGAGCGCCCCATGGGAACTCCGCGCGCTCTACCGGTGCCCACAGGCGGCGGAAATGATGAGCACACCGCACATGAACCAGGTGATCCGCACCCCTGTCCCTCGGCCAGGCGGACATGCGGCGGAAGGAGCCCATGGTGTTGCTTCTCATCTCCCCGGACAGCGTCGAGGAGGCCCTCGACTGTGCGAAAGCGGCGGAGCACCTCGACATCGTCGACGTCAAGAAGCCCGACGAGGGCTCGCTCGGCGCCAACTTCCCCTGGGTCATCAAAGAGATCCGCGACGCGGTCCCGGCGGACAAACCGGTGTCCGCCACCGTGGGAGACGTCCCGTACAAACCCGGCACGGTGGCCCAAGCCGCGCTCGGCGCGGTCGTCTCCGGCGCCACGTACATCAAGGTCGGCCTCTACGGATGCACGACGCCCGATCAGGGCATCGAGGTCATGCGCGCGGTCGTCCGGGCGGTGAAGGACCACCGCCCCGAAGCGCTCGTCGTCGCCTCCGGCTACGCCGACGCCCACCGCATCGGCTGCGTCAACCCGCTCGCCGTGCCCGACATCGCCGCCCGCTCCGGCGCCGACGCGGCCATGCTCGACACCGCCATCAAGGACGGGACGCGGCTGTTCGACCACGTTCCGTCGGACGTCTGTGCCGAGTTCGTCCGGCTGGCCCACGCGTCCGGTCTGCTCGCCGCCCTCGCGGGCAGTGTCAAACAGTCCGACCTCGGTCCGCTGACCCGCATCGGCACGGACATTGTGGGCGTACGCGGAGCGGTCTGCGAGGGCGGCGACCGCAATGCCGGAAGGATTCAGCCGCATCTGGTGGCCGCCTTCCGGGCGGAGATGGACCGGCATGCCTGGGAGCACGCGGCCGGCGTTCCCACCGTGAACTGACCACCGGCATGCCGACATCTGAGCCCGACCGCGTGCGCGGACGCCGGGCCGCGCGTTTCGCCGTCGTCGACCCGGCCACCGGGGAGACCTTCGACGAGGCCCCCGACCAGCAGCCGGACGAGTTGGACGCCGTGGTCGAACGGGCCCACCGGGCCTGGCACGGCTGGCGCACCGACCCCGCCGCCCGCACCACCGCGTTGCGCGTGGCGGCCGACGCCGTGGAGACGGCCGGCGACGACCTCGCCCGGCTGCTCACCCGGGAACAGGGCAAACCCCTGGCCGAGTCGTACGCGGAGATCGCCCGTACGACGGCCCGCCTGCGCTACTTCGCCGACCTGGCCCCCAGAACCCGGCGGATCACCGACGGTCGGCCCGTGCACAGCGAGATCCGCTGGCGACCCCTCGGACCCGTCGCCGCGATCGTGCCGTGGAACTTTCCCCTCCAGCTCGCGGCGGCGAAGTTCGCGCCCGCGCTCGCGGCGGGCAACACCGTGGTCCTCAAACCGTCCCCGTTCACCCCCCTCGCCACCCGACTGCTCGGCTCCGTCCTGGCCACCGCCCTGCCCGAGGACGTACTGACCGTCGTCACCGGCCGCGAACCCCTCGGCGCCCGCCTCGCCTCCCACCCGGGCATCCGCCACGTCACCTTCACCGGCTCGGTGCCCACCGGGCGGGCCGTCGCCGAAGCGGCGGCGGCCTCGCTCGCCCGGGTCACCCTGGAACTGGGCGGCAACGACGCCGCCGTCCTGCTGGACGACGTCGAGGTGGACCGGATCGCGGACCGGCTGTTCTGGGCCGCGTTCCGCAACTGCGGGCAGGTCTGCATGGCGGTCAAACGCGTCTATGCCCCGGCCCAGCTCCACGCCGAGGTCGTCGAGGCCCTCGCCCAGCGCGCGAAGACCGTCGCCGTCGGGGCCGGCCTCGACCCGGACACCCGGCTGGGCCCGGTCAACAACGCCCCCCAGCTGGCGCGGGTCGAGCAGGTCGCGAAGCAGGCCCTGGCGGACGGCGCCCGGGCGGCGGCCGGCGGCCACCGGGTGGACGGGCCGGGCTACTTCTTCGCTCCCACGATCCTCACCGATGTCCCGCCCGGCAGCCCGGTGGTGACCGAGGAACAGTTCGGACCGGTCCTGCCGGTGCTGCCGTACCGGAGCCTCGACGAAGCCGTCGACGCGGCCAACGGCACCGGCTTCGGACTGGGCGGCTCCGTATGGGGCACCGATCTTGACCGGGCCGAGGCGGTGGCCGACCGGCTCGAATGCGGCACGGTCTGGATCAACCACCATGCCGAGCTGTCCCTCGCCCAGCCCTTCGCCGGCGTCAAGAACAGCGGTGTCGGCCTCGCGAGCGGACGGTGGGGGCTCTACGGCAACCTCCGGCCGTTCGTCGTCCACCGCCCGCAGGAGGCATGACGATGCGGTTCCAGGCGGCCGTACTGCGCTCGTACGAGGACCCGTTCGCGGTCGAGGAGGTGAGCCTGCGCACGGAACCCGCCGACGGCGAGATCCTGGTGGAGATCGCGGGGTGCGGGATGTGCCGGACCGATCTCGCGGTCCGGCGATCGGCCGGCCGCAGCCCGCTGCCGGCGGTGCTCGGCCACGAGGGGGCCGGGGTCGTGGTGCGGACGGGCGGCGGCCCGGACGCCGCGATCGGCGTCCGTGACCACGTCGTGCTGAGCTTCGACTCCTGCGGACACTGCCGGAACTGCCGCGGCGCGGCCCCCGCCTACTGCGATTCCTTCGCCTCCCTCAACCTCTTCGGAGGACGCAAGGAGGACGCGCCGCGGCTCACCGACGCGACCGGAAAAGCGCTGGCCCCCCGGTGGTTCGGCCAGTCCTCGTTCGCCGAGTACGCGCTCGTCCCGGCCCGCAACGCCGTCCGGGTCGACCCCGCACTGCCCGTCGAACTGCTCGGGCCGCTCGGCTGCGGCTTCCTCACCGGCGCCGGGGCCGTGCTGAACGCCTTCGGCGCCGGCCCCGGCGACACCCTCGCGGTCTTCGGCGCGGGAGCGGTGGGCCTGGCCGCGGTGATGGCGGCCACCGCCGCCGGCGCGCTGACCGTGGCCGTCGACAGGCATCCCCAACGGCTGGCCCTGGCCGAACGGTTCGGCGCGATCCCGCTGCCCGCCAAAACGGCCGGACTGCCCGAGCGGATCCGGCGGCTGACCGACGGCGGCGCGCAGTACGCGCTGGACACCACGGCCTCGTCCCCGCTCATCAACGACGCGCTCCGGGCACTGCGCCCCACCGGGACCCTCGGCCTGGTGGCACGGCTCCACACCGCGCTGCCGCTCGAACCGGGCACACTGGACCGAGGCCGCAGCATCCGCCACATCTGCGAAGGGGACGCCGTACCCGAACTGCTGATACCCCGGCTGACCGGGCTGTGGAAGGCCGGACGCTTCCCCTTCGACCAGCTGATCCGCACCTACCCGCTGGCCGACATCAACGAGGCCGAACGCGACTGCGACGCGGGCCGCGTGGTCAAACCCGTCCTGCTCCCGGAGGGAAGAAGCCGATGAGCGAGGCATGCAGCACCGCAGACTCACCGCATCCGACAAGCAGGCACCCCGCAGTCCCCACTCCCGCCAACGGAGGAAGCATGGTCGGCACGGCGCCGCAGCACACGGACGTGGGAGGCGTGGACGGAGGCGTGGGTCTGACCGCCCTCCTGGTCGCCGCGGCACGGGCGATCGAGACCCACCGCCACGACAGCCTGGCCCAGGACGTCTACGCGGAACACTTCGTGCGCGCCGCCCCGGCGTGCGCGGACTGGCCGGTGCGCATCCAGCAGGTCCCGGACGGGGACGGCAACCCGCTGTGGGGGCGGTTCGCCCGCTACTTCGGCCTGCGGACCAGGGTCCTCGACGACTTCCTCCTACGATCGGTCCGTACGAGCGTCCGCCAAGTGGTCCTGCTGGGCGCGGGGTTGGATACCCGCGCCTTCCGGCTGGACTGGCCGAACGACTGCGTGGTCTTCGAGATCGACAGGGCGGGCGTGCTGGCGTTCAAGCACCAGGTGCTCACGGACCTGCCGGCCACCCCGAAGGTGAAGCGCGTCCCCGTACCGGTCGACCTGCGCGCCGACTGGGTCACCGCGCTGACCACCGCCGGCTTCGACCCGGCCGCACCGAGCGTCTGGCTGGCCGAGGGACTGCTCTTCTACCTGCCGCGCCCCGCCGAGACGTACCTCATCGACACGGTGGACCGGCTGACCACCGAAGGCAGCGCACTGGCCTTCGAGGCCAAGCTGGAGAAGGACCTGCTGGAGTACCGCGACAGCGCGATCTACACGGCGACGCGAGAACAGATCGGCATCGACCTGCTCCACCTCTTCGACAAGGGACCACGACCCGACTCCGCGGGCGACCTGACGGCCAAGGGCTGGTCCACCTCGGTACACACCCCCTTCGACTTCACCCACCAGCACGGACGCGGCCCCCTGCCCGAGGCGAACGACGCGCTGGAGGGGAACCGGTGGGTGTTCGCGCACAAGCCCCGGCTATGACGTCCGCAGCGCTCACGGCGACGTCCGCACAGGGCCCGGCATCCAGCACACCGCCCCATGCGGGGATCGAAGTGGTGCTCAGCGGGGTGCGGATGCCGCGCATGAACTCGATCACGGAACGGTGGGTGCGGACCTGCCGGCGTGAGCTGCTGGACCGCGCCCTGATCTGGAACCAGCGGCACCTGCTCCACGCCCTGCGCGAGTTCGAGCGGTTCCACAACTCCCACCGGCCGCACCAGGGCATCGCCAACGCCCGCCCGCTGCACCCCTCGCCGATGCTGATCACCGATCCGGAGCAGATCACCCACCTCGACATACGACGACGCAACGACTCGGCGGCATCCTCAACGAGTACCAACGTGCCGCGTGAACAGGTTTTCGGCAGGCGCAGGCGGTGGAGGGCTGTCTCGCTTGGTCATTGATCAATTACCTTGTGCCGTAACCCAGTCACTGACCTTGAGGGAGCCCCATGTCCACCGCGCAGCAGGTGCCCGACATCCTCTCGCCCGAGTTCGCCGCGGACCCCTACCAGGCGTACCGTCTGATGCGCGACACCGCGCCCCTCATCTGGCACGAGGCCACGCAGAGTTACATCATCTCGCGCTACGAGGACGTCGAGCGCGTCTTCAAGGACAAGAACGGCGAGTTCACCACCGACAACTACGACTGGCAGATCGAGCCCGTGCACGGCAAGACGATCCTCCAGCTCAGCGGCCGTGAGCACGCCGTGCGCCGCGCCCTCGTCGCCCCCGCCTTCCGCGGAGCCGACCTTCAGGAGAAATTCCTCCCCGTCATCGAGCGCAACTCGCGCGAACTGATCGACGCCTTCCGGAACTCCGGCTCCGCCGACCTGGTCAACGACTACGCCACCCGCTTCCCGGTCAACGTGATCGTCGACATGCTGGGCCTCGACAAGGCGGACCACGCGCGCTTCCACCGTTGGTACACATCCGTCATCGCCTTCCTCGGCAACCTCTCGGGTGACCCCGAGGTGGCCGCGGCGGGCGAGCGGACCCGTGTCGAGTTCGCCGAGTACATGCTGCCGATCATCCGGGAACGCCGCGACAAACTGGGCGACGACCTGCTGTCCACGCTGTGCGCCGCCGAGGTCGACGGCGTGCGGATGAGCGACGAGGACATCAAGGCGTTCTGCAGCCTGCTGCTCGCCGCCGGCGGCGAAACCACCGACAAGGCGATCGCCAGCATCTTCGCGAACCTGCTGCTCCACCCCGACCAGCTCGCCGCCGTCCGCGCGGACCGCGACCTGATTCCGCGGGCCTTCGCCGAGACCCTGCGGTACACCCCGCCCGTCCACATGATCATGCGGCAGTCCGCGACCGAGGTGAAGCTCAGCGGCGGCACCATACCCGCCGGCGTCACCGTCACCTGCCTGATAGGCGCCGCCAACCGCGACGAGAGCCGCTACCGCGACCCCGACCGCTTCGACATCTTCCGCGACGACCTGACCACCACGACCGCCTTCTCCGCCGCCGCCGACCACCTCGCCTTCGCGCTCGGCCGGCACTTCTGCGTCGGCGCGCTGCTCGCCAAGGCGGAGGTCGAGATCGGTGTCAGCCAGCTGCTGGACGCCATGCCCGACATGCGCCTCGACGACGGCTTCGACCCGGTCGAGGAAGGCGTCTTCACCCGCGGACCGCAGCGCCTGCCGGTGCGGTTCACACCAGTGACGGCCGCCTGACCGCCTTACCGGCACCACCGCCGAGGTGATGGGCCCCGCCCAGGGGCCCATGTGCCCGCGCTGCCGCACCACCGGGTGGGCCGGGCCGCCGCGCGACCGGGCGCCCGCCCTACTGGGTCATCGGGCGCCCGCCCTACTGCACCACCGGCGTGAACTGCACCGGCAGCGCCGTCAGCCCCCGCAGCCAGATCGACGGACGCCAGGTCAGCGTCTCCGGCTCCACCGACAGCACCAGGTCGGGCAGCCGCTCCAGCAGCGTCTCGACCGCCGTTCGCGCCATCACGTCCGCCAGCAGCGGTGCCGGATAGGGGCAGCGGTGCTCGCCGTTGCTGAACGACAGGTGCGCGGCGTTCTCCGCGCCCACATGCGCCTCCGGCCAGATCTGCGGATCGGTGTTGGCCGCGGCCAGCCGCAGCACCAGGCAGTCGCCCGCCCGGATCTGCCGCCCGCCTAGCTTCGTACTTCGCGGGTAGCTCGTTCAGGTTTCTGGCCAGCGGGGATGTGTGGGTTCCAGGCCGAGGAGGTCGAGGAGATGGAGCTGGAC
>NZ_JBSFLQ010000068.1:0-24023 GCF_053599115.1 Streptomyces sp. NPDC001020
GCCGACGACCGCCCCCGCCGCGTCTGTCCTTGCGGATCTCGAACTCCATCGCACCCCTTGAGCTGGGGTGTTGCGACGACCACTAGAACTCAAGGCGAAATGGAGGGGGCTTTTCCCGTGTCGCCGGGAGTCTCCCGGGTCGTCTCCGGCCCGCGGGATGCCTGCCAGGGTGTGACGATGCCCTCGGCGCAGCGAGGGCGCCGAGGGCATCGTCGAAGGCGTCGTGACGGTTCAGCCCTGGTAGGGCTCCGCCTTCAGGATCTTCACCATGGCCTTCTTGCCGTTCGGCAATTCGTAGTCGGCGTCCTCGCCGACCTTCTTGCCGTTCACGCCCGTGCCCAGGGGGGACTGCGGCGAGTAGGTCTCGATGTCCGAGCTGGCGTACTCGCGGGACGCGAGCAGGAAGGTCAGGGTGTCGTCCTCGTCACCGTCGAAGGCGATGGTGACGACCATGCCGGGTGCCACCACGCCGTCGGCCGCAGGAGCCTCACCCACCTTGGCGTTCTCCAGGAGCTGGGTCAGCTGGCGCACACGGAGCTCCTGCTTGCCCTGCTCCTCCTTGGCCGCGTGGTACCCGCCGTTCTCACGCAGGTCGCCCTCCTCACGCGCAGCCGCGATCTTGGCGGCGATCTCCGAGCGCGCAGGACCAGAAAGGTACTCCAGCTCGGCCTTGAGCTGGTTGTACGCCTCCTGGGTCAGCCAGGTGACGTTCTCGCTGGTCTGGGTCACAGGTGCTCCTCGTCGGTACTTGGAATACAAAGCATCGCCCTACCCAGAAGAATGTTCCTTCACGGGTGGGCGAAACCACGAGCCTAACAATTCAGCGGCAGAAGGGGGAGGACATAAGCCACAAGAATTACGTCAGAGCAGGTCAGGGTCGTACGTGACAAGAATGACGTCAGTCCGCGTGGCAGCCGAGCAGCTCCGCCGTGGTACCCGGGGCCGTCGTACGCAGCGTGACGACCTTGTCGATGCGGCTGGTGTGCCCGTCGAACCGGAAGTCCGCGCGGCCCACCTCGGCGCCGTTCGCCGCCTGGGAGCGCAGGGTGCAGTAGCCGGAGGTGCCCGCGTCCTTGCGTACCTCCAAGTGGGCCTTGACCACGTTCGGTGAGGTCTCGAAGGTGATGACCTCGGCGCTGATCTTGCTTTGCCCGACATAGTGGTACGCGAACCAGCCGACGAGGGCGAGCAGAGCCACCCCCAGCACACTGCCGACGATCTTGAGCGTGCGGTCGGCGCGCGCGTCCGCGGAGCGCCCGTAGCGACCCTCGGGCAGCCGCGTACTCGCCGTCGTCATGATCGTCCTCTCGGCAGGGGCGGGACGGGCGTGTCCCGAAGGGGGCGCCCGGGGACCGGGCCCGGAATTTTTCGCACCCCGATTCGGTCACTATAGAAGCCGCCCAATGCACCGAATCACACCGGGCGTCGTTGCCGACTTACTGAGGATCGAGTCTTGACTGACCAACTGCGACTGATGGCCGTGCACGCTCACCCCGACGACGAGTCGAGCAAGGGCGCGGCCACCATGGCGAAGTACGTGTCCGAGGGGGTGGACGTGCTGGTGGTGACCTGCACGGGCGGAGAACGCGGCTCCATCCTCAACCCCAAGCTTCAGGGTGACAAGTACGTCGAGGAGCACATCCACGAGGTGCGCAAGAAGGAGATGGACGAGGCCCGGGAGATCCTGGGCGTGAAGCAGGAGTGGCTCGGCTTCGTCGACTCCGGCCTGCCGGAGGGCGACCCGCTGCCCCCGCTCCCCGAGGGCTGCTTCGCGCTGGAGGACGTCGACAAGGCGGCCGGCGAGCTGGTCCGCAAGATTCGCGCGTTCCGCCCGCAGGCGATCACCACCTACGACGAGAACGGCGGTTATCCGCACCCCGACCACATCATGACCCACAAGATCTCGATGGTGGCGTTCGAGGGGGCGGCGGACACCGAGAAGTACCCGGAGGTGGAGTTCGGCCTGGCGTGGCAGCCGCTGAAGCTCTACTACAACCAGGGCTTCAACCGTCCGCGCACCGAGGCGCTGCACAACGCGATGCTCGAGCGGGGTCTGGAGTCGCCCTACGGGGACTGGCTGAAGCGATGGGACGAGTTCGAGCGCACCGAGCGCACGCTGACCACTCACATCCCGTGCGCGGACTTCTTCGAGATCCGCGACAAGGCGCTGATCGCGCACGCCACGCAGATCGACCCCGACGGCGGCTGGTTCCGTGTCCCGATGGAGCTGCAGAAGGAGGTCTGGCCGACCGAGGAGTACGAGCTGGCGAAGTCGCTCGTGGACACCTCGCTGCCGGAGGACGACCTCTTTGCAGGCATCCGCATCTCCTGAGAGACAATGCCTGACATGAGCGCAAGCGTGAGCCTGGCAGTGACGTCTCTGGTCCCCCTCGCCGAGGTGGATCAGAACAAGGTCACCCCTGGTGTCCTCGGCTTCATCATCTTCGCTGTGATGGCCGTGGCGGTGTGGGGGCTGATGAAGTCCATGAGCAAGCACATGCGGAAGGTTGACTTCCAGGAGGACGCCGGCTCCGGCGAGGAGGCCGGGAAGAAGGGTTCGGGTGCGCCCGGGAGCGCGCCCAGGCCCCAGCGCGGCTGAGGGCTGCCCCGGCGGGGCGGCACCCGTGACGGGTGCTGCCCCGCTCGTTGGTGTGCCGTCTGCCGGGAGCGCCTGAGAACGGTGGCCGGTCAGCTTCGGGCCACCACCACCCCCATCACCTCCCGGGCGTGCCGTACCGGCACCATCCCCAGCCGCCAGGCCTGCCAGCCGTCCTCCAGGCTCACGCCCCGCTCCAGTAGCAGCCGATATGCCCCCAGGTAGTCGTCCAGCTTCTCGTCCCTCGTCGGATGGCTCGTGCGGGCCAGCTGGGCCAGTTCCTCCTGGGCCACCGCCGTGCCCACCTCCGTGCCGCCCGGGGAGGCATAGGGCAGGAGGGTGCAGCGCAGGAAGCGGGCCCACTCCTCGCCCCTGCGGTCGCCGTACGACGTGAACAGGTCCACCGCCTCGTCGCACAGCGCCAGCGCCTGCTGGGTGCGGGCGTTTCCCGCGTCCACCACCGCCAGCTCCAGGCACGTCCAGGCCTGGCCGTGCGCCACGCCGATGCGCTGGAAGTCGGCCGTCGCGTCCACCAGGAGCTGGCGGGCGAAGCCGGAGTTACGCAACGAGCCTGTGCGCGCCGCCCGTTGGTCCCGGGTCACACGGCCCGAATGATGGCGAGCGCAGGCCAGGCCGTACGCGTCGCGCATCCTGGAGAACATCGTGCGGGAGCGTTCCAGCTCGCGCACCGCCTGGTCCAGGTCACCCGTGTCCTCCAGGGCCTGGCCCAGGTAGTAGACCGTCCAGGCCTCGCCCCGGGCGTCCTCGTTCTCGCGGTGGCGCCCGGCCGCCTGGCGCAGGGCGTCGGCCGCCATGGACGCGTCACCGGCGACCAGGCGGGTACGCGCCAGCTGGGTCAGTGCCCAGGCCTCGCCACGCGCGTCGCGGGTACGGGTGTACAGGTCCAGCGCCGTACGCAGTTCGGTCTCCGCACGCGGTATGTCGCCCATGCGCAGGGCGAGCTGGCCCAGCTGGAAATGGGCCCAGGCCTCACCGTGTACCGACTCGTTCTCCCGGTGCAGGACCAGGGCGTCGGTGAGCAGGTCCAGCGCCTGGGCCAGCCGCGCACGGTCGCGCTGCACCGCCGCCAGCGCGTGCATCGTCCATGCGCGGTCCGCCGCCAGCTCGGGGGAGCTCTGGAGGTCCATCGCCTCCTGGAGCCTGGCCGCCGCCTCGGTGAGGTTGCCCTGGTGGTGCAGGGTGATCCCGAGGGAACACAGCGCCCTGGCCGCGCCCGCGTCCTGGTGCGCCTCCAGGTAGAGGTCCACCACCGAGGCCAGCGTCGTCCGCGCCTTGTCCAGCTCGCCCAGCTGGCGGGCCGCGATGCCCGTACGCCACTGCACCGATCGCATCAGCAGGCCCTGGTCGACGGCCTGTGTCAGCTCGCTGATCTCGCCCAGTCGGTAGAGGTCGCCGCGCAGCAGGCAGTAGTCGCACAGGGCGCCCAGGAGGTTCAGTACCGCCGACTGGTCGACGCCCTCCGTGTGCCGCAGCGCGGCGGTGATGAAGCTGGACTCGTCGTCCAGCCAGCGCAGCGCCGCGTCCAGGGAGGTGAAGCCGTGCGGGCCGAAGCGGTCCGAGCGCGTGGACATGTTGCCGTCCACCAGGCGCAGCACCGAGTCCGCCAGTTCCGCGTAGTTCACGATCAGACGCTCGTGCGCCGCCGTGCGCGCGGCCGGCTCCTCCTCGTCCGCGAGCCGGGCCTGGGCGAAGGCACGGACGAGATCGTGCAGTCGATAGCGGCTGCCGCGCACATGGTCGATCAGGCCCGCGCGGGCCAGCGTCCGCAGATGCCGGGTCGCCTCCTGCTCGTCCGTGGCCAGCAGGGCCGCCGCGGCGGCCGCCCCCAGCGACGTCCGCCCCGCCAGCGCGAGCCGGCGCAGCAGGCACCGGGCCGCTTCGGGCATGTCCGTGTAGCGCAGCCACAGGGCGCGCTCCACGGGATCCACCGGGCCGTACGCACCGAGGTCGGTGGCCAGTTGGCTCGAGGTGCGCGGACCGAGGGACGAGCCCGCCACGCGCAGGGCGAGCGGCAGGCCGCCGCACAACTGGCGGGTGCGGTCGGCGGACTCCGCGTCGTACGGCCCCGAGTCGTCCTGGGCCGCCGCATTGAGCAGTTCCTCCGCGCCCGCCGCGTCCAGCGCCTCGACCGGGAGCTGGTGCACCCGCGCGGGCAGGTCCCCAGGAAGCTCGAGGGGTTCCCGGGCGGTGACGAGGACGAGGCTCTCGGAGCGCTCGGGCACGAGGGCGCGGATCTGTTCGGGGTCCGAGGCGTCGTCGAGCACGATCGTGACCGCAAGGCCGGTCAGGTGCTGGTGGTACAGCTCGCTCAGCCGCTTGACGTGCTGGTCCGATGCCGAGCGCTCGCGGAACAGGAGCTGCTCGCGGGGCGCGCCGAGTCGGTTGAGCAGATGGAGCAGGGCGTCGCGCGTGGACAGCGGGGGTTCCTCAGCGCTGTTGCCGCGCAGGTCCACTACGCACGCCCCGCGGAACTGGTCCCTGAGGTCGTGTGCGGCCCGGATCGCGAGCGTCGTGCGCCCCGAGCCCGGTGAGCCGTAAAGGACGACCACGGTCGGTTCGGTCTCTGCGCTCGCGCGGGCCGCCTGTACCCATTGCCGGATCCGCCCCAGCTCCTGCCGTCTCCCCGCGAACAGGTCGTCGGGAGCGGGGAGGTGGCCGAAGGACTGCTCCAGTACGGTGCGCCTGCGGGCCGCCGCGCTCTTGTCGGTGCGGCGCAGCCGGGGTGGGGTCCTCTTCTGGGCCGAGGAGGAGGTGATCACCCGCTGCTGGTCGAGGAAGGGGCGGATGCCGCGCACCTCCAGGGCGGTCAGCCACTGCAGGCGCAGTTGTTCGGGGCCACCGGGCTGACCGAGCGCGCCGGCCCGTCGGCTGGCCGCCGGCAGATGGGAGGCGGCCACCTTCACCACAGTGGCGGCGGCGCCCATGACACCGACCGTGCCTCCCGCGCCGAGTGCCGTTCCCGTGCCCGTACCCAGCGCGAGGTCCGCCACGCAGGCGGTGACAGCGGCAACCGCCGCCACCAGCAGGGGAGTTCCGGAACCCTCTTGCGCATACCGTTGCCCGAAGGTCAGCCGGCCGGCCTCCGCTTCGTCGAGGGCGTGGGTGTACGCCTTGTACTCTTCCTCGGCCGTCTGCGCCATGGCGTCGAGCGCTCCGCGTGCCCGCGACAAAAGCGTGGCCCCGTCGGTGCGGCCGCCCGAGCGGCGCACCTCCTCCTCCACGGCCCGTGCCAGTAGCTGCTCAGCCTCCGCCCGATGACCGTCCCGCATTTCACGTCCCCCCTCCGGCATCAACTCCGTTTTCCTGCAGTGCCGTTGGAGAGGGGAGCAAGTACGAGGAGGCCGACGATCACGGCGCCGCCGCTGTCACCCGCATCGCATGCTTCCCGCCCATTTCGACACTGCCAGGAACACACATGCCCCCGCCAAGGCCGCCTCAGCCACCGAGCGCGCGAAGGCCTGGAGAAGATCCGCCCCCGGCAGCGAGGTGGTTATGTCGAACCACGCGTCCAGTACCGCGACCGCAGCCGTCGCCGAGGCCGTCAGCCGCGCATACCCGTGACCGCGGAGTCCAAGCATCGCCGTGGCCGCGCAGCCCGCTGCCAGCAGGACGTCCAGACCTACCCACGCCACCTGCCAGTTCCGCACCTCCGGGCTGGCCGGGAGCGTGCGGGCCAGCAGGACCATCCAGGGCACGAGGCCCACGGCGGCCGCACCCAGCGCCACCAGGGTCCAGCGCCGCACGGCGGCGACGCCCGACCGGTTCTGAGTCTCGATCGTTCGCATGCCCCCACCCTAGACCGCAGAAGAATTTCTGCAAAGCAAATTCTGCAGAATTTTCTCTGCGAACCGGGCGGGTGACGGGTACCGTGGTGGTCATGCCGGAGCAAGAACTGACCAGCCTGGAGCGCACCGCGCTCTACAAGTCCCTCGGCAACCCGTTGCGCCGCCGGATCCTCGAGTACCTGGGTCGGCGCGGCGAGGCGAACTCGACAGTCCTCGCCAAGGAGCTCGGTGAGAGTTCCGGCACGACCAGCTACCACCTGCGCAAGCTCGCCGAGCAGCGCCTCATCGAAGAGATTCCTGAGAAGTCGGGCGGCCGGGAGCGCTGGTGGCGGGCTCTGCCCTTCCAGCACACTGCCCCTGACCCGGCGACGATGGCCCCCGAGGAGTACGCCGCCGCCGAACATCTGGCGAGGCTCAAGATCGACGTGGATACCGCCCTCTTCCACCGCGCCCACAAGGAGTACCGGGGCCCCGAGGGGTGGGCCCAGGTCATGCGGGCCGGCACCTGGATGACCAGGGAGGAGCTGCTGGACTTCGTGGGCGAGTACCGTGCGCTCCTGGAGCGGTACGGCCACCCGCGCGAGGGTGCCCCCGAGGGGGCGCGCCCGGTCAGCCTTCGGTTCTACGCGGTCCCCGAAACCGTGGAAGAGCGGAACGGTGAACCGACTCGGCCATGAGACGTCCCCGTACCTGCTGAGCGTCGGCCGCAGCAGCTTTCACTTTCACCGGTGTCGGTGAACTCACGAACGCAGGAGGACCTGACCTGCGTTGACAGGGTAGGCACCAGCAGTGGACACCTATCCGCGGGAGATTGACGAGAAGATCCGAGCGTGACCGTGCGGCGAGCGGCGGGGCGGGCTCACGCCCGCCCCGCCCGAACCGGCGACGTTACCGCTGCGGTGCGGCGCGTCGGCGTGCCACCAGGACGGCGCCCGCGCCGAGGATCACGGCCCCGGCAGCGGTGGCCGTGAGGGGCAGTGTCGAGCCGGAGCCGGTGTTCGCCAGGTCACCGCCGGTGGAGGAGGAGCCCGAGGTGCCCGTCGAGCCGCTGCCGCCCGTGGTGCCGTCCCCGGAACCGGACGTCGAGCCGGAACCGCCGGTGGAGGCCGTCTCGGAGCCTTCAGGCGTGGGTGTCGGGGAGCCTTCAGGGGTGGGCGTCGCGGAGCCTTCGGGAGCGGGCGTCGAGCCGCCGCCGCCCGTGGCGCCGTCACCTTCGACGTCGAGCAGGATGTCCGCCGTGTCGTTCGACTCGATCGGGTCGAAGGGCCGGTCCCCCGCGAGCGCCACCGAGCCCTTGGCCCCCGGCACCGCCTTGTTGATCTTCAGTTTGAACTCGTAGGTCTCCCCGTCGTGCTCGTTGACCCATGCGTCACGGGTGCTGCAGTCGTACGTCCCCGACCCCAGGCTCTTGCACCCGGGGGTCTTGATGACCGACGTACCGGCCGGCACCGTGACGCGGACGTGGGTCGGCGGGCCGCCCATCACCTCGTAGACCCAGCCGGGTCCGGCGTTGGTGAACTTCACCACCAGCGGGACCGTGTCGCCGACCTTGCCCTTCAGTTGGGCGCCCGTCACCTGGAAGTCGGCCGTGTTCTTGGCCGTCACCACCGCGCTCTTCCCATCCGAGCCGTAGTTCGGGGAGGAGCCCGGGGCGGCCGGGGTGTCGTCGGGCCGCTCGACCAGCTTCAGCGCGGGCCCGGTGCCCCATACCGGCTCGGAGGGGGGCACCTCCGAAACGGGTTCGTCCCTCCAGACCGTCACACTCAGCTCGTCGTACAAGGCGTGGTCGGTCGCCTTCAGGGTCAGTGTCCTTTCGGGCGCGTAGACGACACCGGGTTTCACCGTCTGGTCGAACTCGCAGAGCATGCCCGAGCCGCCCGGCAGTTCGTCGTCGGCACCGGGACCGTACTCGCCGTACGTGCAGTTGGAGGGCACTTCGGTGAGGCTGAGGCCGCGGGTGGCGTTGACCCCCATCCAGACCTTGTCGACCGCTGCGGTGCCCGTGTTGGTGAAGGAGGTCGGCACGCTGAACTCGCTGCCGGGCTTCACCCCGTCGATCGGGGCGATCTTGCTCAGCACCAGATTGGGTCCCGAGTCTGCGGCGTGGGCGGGCGCGGCACCCAGCGCCGTCAGGGCCAGGACGCCGACGGCACCGGCGGTCTGGCGGAGGGCGCGGCGGCCGGAAGAAGCGTGGTGCATGGAGTCCTCTGTGTGAAGCGGCTGATGTGGATGGCTGAACCATGGAGAACACGCGTTCCCCCAGGAGACTCCCGTCGCCGCCGAAGGGTTGCACGGGACCGGCGATCGAACCTGGGTCGCACCCCCCAGGAACGGACACAGGCCAGGCCGAGCACGCGTTCCGGCAGCAGGCGGCACGCATCCAGCGCCTGCGCCGCAGCCCTCGACGCCGTGTCTGCTGCACCCGGGGGAGGCATGGGCAAGGATGGACGTATGCCGAACCGACTCGCCCATGAGACGTCCCCGTACCTGCTCCAGCACGCCGACAACCCCGTCGACTGGTGGCCCTGGTCGGCCGGGGCCTTCGAGGAGGCGAGCCGGCGGAACGTGCCCGTCCTGCTGAGCGTCGGCTACAGCAGTTGCCACTGGTGTCATGTCATGGCCCACGAGTCCTTCGAGGACGAAGCCGTCGCCGCCTTCCAGAACGAGCACTTCGTGAGCGTCAAGGTCGACCGCGAGGAGCGGCCCGACGTCGACGCCGTCTACATGGAGGCCGTCCAGGCGGCCACCGGCCAGGGCGGCTGGCCCATGACCGTCTTCCTCACCCCGCAGGCCGAACCCTTCTATTTCGGCACGTACTTCCCGCCCGCCCCGCGCCACGGCATGCCCGGCTTCCGCCAGGTCCTCGAAGGCGTCCACCGCGCCTGGGCCGACCGCCGGGACGAGGTGACGGAGGTCGCCGGGAAGATCGTCCGTGATCTCACGGCACGCGAGATCACACACGGTGGTACACGGCCTCCCGGAGAGGAGGAGCTCGCCCAGGCCCTCCTCGGCCTCACCCGCGAGTACGACCCGCAACGCGGCGGCTTCGGCGGCGCCCCCAAGTTCCCGCCGTCCATGGTCCTGGAGTTCCTGCTGCGCCACCATGCCCGCACCGGTTCCGAGGGTGCCCTCCAGATGGCGCAGGACACCTGTGAGCGTATGGCGCGCGGCGGCATCTACGACCAGCTCGGCGGCGGTTTCGCACGCTACTCGGTCGACCGTGACTGGGTCGTGCCGCACTTCGAGAAGATGCTGTACGACAACGCGCTGCTGTGTCGTGTGTACGCCCATCTGTGGCGGGCCACCGGCTCCGAGCTCGCCCGTCGTGTGGCGCTCGAGACGGCCGACTTCATGGTGCGTGAACTGGGCACCGTCGAGGGCGGTTTCGCCTCGGCGCTCGACGCGGACAGTGAAGAGGAAGTACCGCGTGACGGCGGTGCCCCCGGAGAAGGTCCGGGGAAGCATGTCGAGGGCGCGTACTACGTATGGACGCCCCGTCGGTTGACGGAGGTCCTGGGAACCGAAGACGCCGAACTCGCCGCCCACTACTTCGGCGTCACCGAGGAAGGCACCTTCGAGCACGGCAGTTCCGTCCTCCAACTCCCGCAACAGGACGGCATGTTCGACGCCGAGAAGATCGAGTCGATCAGGTGCCGTCTCACCGAGGCACGCTCCGGCCGTCCCGCCCCCGGCCGTGACGACAAGGTGGTCGCAGCCTGGAACGGCCTCGCGATCGCCGCCCTCGCCGAGACCGGCGCGTACTTCGAGCGCCCCGATCTCGTGGACGCCGCGATCGCCGCCGCCGACCTCCTCGTACGACTGCACATGGACGAGCACGCCCGTCTCGTCCGTACGTCGAAGGACGGCCAGGTGGGCGCCAACGTGGGCGTGCTGGAGGACTACGCCGATGTGGCCGAGGGCTTCCTCGCGCTCGCCTCGGTCACCGGTGAGGGCGTCTGGCTGGAGTTCGCCGGATTGCTGCTCGACCATGTGCTCGCGCAGTTCACCGATGACAGCGGAGCGTTGTACGACACCGCCGCCGACGCGGAGAAGCTGATCCGTCGCCCCCAGGACCCCACCGACAACGCCACCCCGTCCGGTTGGACCGCCGCTGCCGGCGCGCTCCTGTCGTACGCCGCCCAGACCGGCTCCGAACCGCATCGCACGGCGGCGGAGCGGGCGTTGGGTGTCGTCAGGGCGCTCGGGCCGCGCGTGCCCCGCTTCATCGGCTGGGGCCTCGCCGTCGCGGAGGCGCTTCTCGACGGTCCGCGCGAGGTCGCGATCGTCGGTCCTTCCCTGGACGATCCCGCCACAAGCGCCTTGCACCGAACGGCACTTCTGGCCACCGCTCCGGGCGCGGTCGTGGCCGCGGGCACTCCGGAGGGTGGTGAACTGCCGCTCCTCGCCGACCGGCCGCTGGTCGAAGGTGCGGCGGCCGCGTACGTCTGCCGTCACTTCACCTGTGACGCCCCGACCACGGATCCGGATGGGCTTCGCCGGGCGCTGAGCGGCTGAGAGGTCTTGCCCCGGACGGTGTGAAGGAGCGTCAGCCGCTGCCCGTTTCCCGTGCGAGGGCGCGCTCCACGATCGCCTCCAGCTTGTCGTGGTGTGCGCCCTTCCAGTAGGCGCGACCGCACTCACGGCACTGTGCGAAGACGTCGTAGGTGCGGCGCGTGCCGTGTTCGAGCTGGTCGGCGACCTCGTCCTTGGTCGCGTCGCGGAGCAGCCCGTTGCAGGCGGTGCACCGGGTCCACGGCTTCAACTCAGGCGCGAACCGGTCGAGCACGTCCCGGAGCTGCTCCTCGGGCCGGGTGCTGTACACGAACGCGCCCGCCCACAGCTCCCGGCGGTGCAGCAGTCCGCGGTCGCGGCTGAGCATCACGCGCCGCTCGGCGGCCGAGCGGGCGGCGAGCGCCGCGTCACCGATGTCGGTGGACTCGTACGCCGTGTCCACGCCGAGCAGCCGCAGCCGCCGGGCCAGAGTGCCGAGGTGGACGTCCAGGAGGAAGCGGAGCGGGGCGCCGGGCACCTGCTGGGGGCGCTCGACGGCGCGCACCTCGACGGTCTCGCCGTCGGCCGGCACATGGGAGGTGGCCGACACGCGGCCGTCCACGACGAGCGCCCCCACCTCGGTCAGCGGCACACCCAGCGACTCGACGACATGGCCGAGCGTGGAGGCCCCGTCGGTGACGACCTTCGTGGCGTGCCCGCGCCGCCCGTGCGGGATGAAGAGCCCCAGCTCGGGGGCGAACTCGACGTGGATCTCGGGTCCGTTCACGTGGTCAGGATGGCACGGCGGCGGGTCAGGGGGCGTCGGAATTCCGCGGCTCGAGACCGTGCTCCAGTACGTCGAGCGCGCGCTGGACGTATGCGCTCATGTCTCCCTGTTGTGCGTGCTCGATCCAGTACCGGGAGGCTTCCACGAGGGCGCCGACGACGCCCATGCAGTACACACGTACCTCAAGGTCGCCCGGGTCGCGCCCGGTGCGTTCGGCGACCACCCGGCACATCGCCTGGCCGGTCGAGGCCATGCCCTCGATCATCCGGGCGCGGACCGCGGGCACCTCCGCCATCAGACGGATGCGCAGCCGCATCTCCTCGGGCGTCTCGTACTCGCCCGACGCGCTCCGCTCGATGGCGCTGTTCATCACGTACCGCAGGGACGCCAGCAGGGGCTCGTCCGCGGGGCGCGTACGCAGTTCCTCCTCCATGAGCGGGTCGTACTCGTCGGTGACGACGATGTCTTCCTTCGTGGGGAAGTACCGGAACACCGTGGAGGGGGAGACCTCGGCCGCCTCCGCGATCTGCTCGATGGTGGTGGCGTCGTACCCCTGCTCCTGGACCAGCCGGTACGTCGCCTTCCGGATCGCCATACGGGTCTTGATCTTCTTCCGCTCGCGCAGCCCCAGACGGGGTTCGTCGGCGGAAGTCGAGCGGTGTGCGGTGGCGGCCATGGTCATCATTGTCGGACATTCCCAGGGGGCACCGCTATCTCGGGGTTCTCCCCGGAACGGATCCGTACGGGTTCCCCGCTCGGCAGGAGCGCCGCGGCCAGCAGCGCGGTGATCAGCGCCGCGACGCCGCTGACCAGCAGGATCAGATTCATGCCGCGGACGAATGCGGCGTTCGTGGACGCGGCCAGGGCCCGGTCGCCGAGCTGTGCGGAGACCACATGCGCGCCGACCACCGAGTCGGAGGCGGCCCGCGCCGCCGCGTGCGGCAGTGCGGACGTGTCGAGACGGCTGGTGTATGCGCTCGCCGGCAGCGAGCCGAACAGGGCGATGCCGACGGCACTGCCCACCTGGCGGACGGTACTGATCAGCCCGGATCCGCCGCCGGCCCGGTCGGGGGGCAGCGTGCCCAGCGCGGCGTCCATGGCCGGGACCACCGCGAAACCGAACCCGAGGCCCGCGACCGACAGCCACAGCGCCGTGAAGCCGTACCCGTCGTGGACGCTCGTACGACTGCCGAGGAACCCGGCGAAGGCGAGCACGACCAGCCCGGAGCTGATCACCGCGCGCGCTCCGAACTTCGCGACGACCGGTGCCGTACCCCGTGCGGCGACCAGCAGCCCGCCCATCATCGGCAGCAACCGCACACCCGTGGCGAACGCGTCGTGTCCGAGTACGGCCTGCAGATACTGCGGCACCACGAACGTCAGTCCGGACAGCACGAACATCACGAGGGTCGCGGCCAGCGTGTTGAGCAGGAAGCCACGCCGGGTGAGCAGGGAGAGGTCCAGCATCGGGCGGACACTGCGGCGATCGCTCAGGACGAGCAGGGTGAGCAGCACGGCGGCGGCGAAGAGGCCCAGGATCAGCGGGTCGCCCCAGCCGCGGTGCGGGGCCTCGATGATCGGGAAGATCAGGCTGCCGAGCCCCGTGGCGGTGAGCGCCGTGGAGACGGTGTCGACCTTCGGGGAGGACGGGGTGGGGGTCCCCCGCTCGAACCTTGTTGAGAGTGGGGGAGGGATTCGGGGAGCAGGAAGACACAGGCGGCGATGCCGATCGCGGCCATCGGCACGTTGATCAGGAACACCGAGCCCCACCAAAAGTGGTCGAGCAGCCAGCCACCGGTGATCGGTCCGAGCGGCAGGCCGAGCGCGGAGGCGGCGGAGATGATGCCGGGGTCCCGCCGCGCATCGTCATGTTGAGTGACAGTAGCCATGAAATGCCAGTAGCTATCAAAAGCGTGAGAGTGTCAATGGCGGGTGGCTTTCGGGCAAGAAAAATGGCCACGGTTTCAGCCGTGGCCAGGAAGGAGTGGAGGCGGGTCTATGCGTGCTGGTACGCAACCAGGAAGATCCCCACGTAGTGCACGACGAACGCCGCCAGCGTGAAGGAGTGGAAGACCTCGTGGAAGCCGAACCAGCGCGGTGACGGGTTCGGGCGCTTGATGCCGTAGATGACGCCGCCCGCGCTGTAGAGCACGCCCCCGACGATGACGAGCACGAGTACGGCGATCCCGCCCGAGCGCATGAAGTCGGGGAGGAAGAAGACGGCCGCCCAGCCCATCGCGATGTAGCAGGGGGTGTAGAGCCAGCGTGGGGCGCCGACCCAGAAGACCCGGAAGACTATGCCGGCCGCCGCCGCGCCCCAGATGCCCCACAGAAGCCACTGCCCCTTCGCGCTCGGCAGGAGCAGGAGTGTCAGCGGTGTGTAGGTGCCTGCGATGATCAGGAAGATGTTCGCGTGGTCGAGCCGGCGCAGCACTCCGTCCATGCGCGGACTCCAGTTGCCGCGATGGTAGAGCGCACTGACACCGAAGAGCAGACAGGCCGTCAGGACGTAGATGCCGCAGGCGACGCGTCCACGGGTCGAGTTGGCGAGGGCGGTGAGTGTCAGGCCCGCGACGAGTACGGCGGGAAACATCCCGAGGTGCAACCAGCCGCGGAGCTTCGGCTTGACCGGATGGGGCAGCGAGAGCGCGACGGGACCGCGGCCGGCTGCCGGCGAGTCCATGGGCGCGTCGGGGACGGACGCAGTCATGCGGGGCATGGTACCTACGGGACCGTAAGTTGCGGATCAGGGGGGCCGGTTGGTAATGGCCGACCCGTCACCTGTATGCGGGAGTGGTGGAAGCCCAGGAAGATCTTCGGTCGAGGTCCACCCCGAACGCAAAGAATCGCCTGGTTACGTGGCGATCCTCACGTTGCTCAGGTGTGCGCTCCTCTGGACAGATGGGCGTTTTCGGCGGATGATCAAATGAGAGTAGTCGGCACCGGATGAGCGGCTACGAAGCATCCGGGTCGCGGCCCCCACGGGGCAATCAACAGAAAACCCCTCATCTAGGAGCAATCGTGGCGCGCGACATCGCGGCTCCCTCCACCGTCCTCACCCAGCACAAGGAACTGATCTCGTGGGTCAACGAGATCGCAGAACTGACGCAGCCGGACAGCGTGGTCTGGTGTGACGGATCCGAGGCCGAATACGAGCGCCTTTCCGAGGAGCTCGTCCGCAAGGGCACCTTCAAGAAGCTCGACCCGGTCAAGCGCCCCAACTCCTACTACGCCGCCTCGGACCCGACCGACGTCGCCCGGGTCGAGGACCGGACGTTCATCTGCTCCGAGAAGGAGGAGGACGCGGGCCCGACCAACCACTGGAAGGCCCCCGCCGAGATGCGGGAGATCTTCCAGGGCAAGGACGGGCAGGACGGCATCTTCCGTGGCTCCATGAAGGGCCGCACGATGTACGTCGTCCCGTTCTGCATGGGTCCGCTGGGCTCTCCGCTCTCCGCGCTCGGCGTCGAGATCACCGACTCCGCCTACGTCGCGGTGTCCATGCGCACCATGACGCGCATGGGGCAGGCCGTCCTGGACGAGCTCGGCGAAGACGGCTTCTTCGTGAAGGCCGTCCACACCGTGGGCGCCCCGCTGGCGGAGGGGCAGGAGGACGTCCCGTGGCCCTGCAACTCGACCAAGTACATCTCGCACTTCCCCGAGGCCCGCGAGATCTGGTCGTACGGCTCCGGCTACGGCGGCAACGCGCTGCTCGGCAAGAAGTGCTACGCCCTGCGCATCGCCTCCGTCATGGCGCGCGACGAGGGCTGGCTCGCCGAGCACATGCTGATCCTCAAGCTCACGCCCCCGCAGGGCGAGGCGAAGTACGTCGCCGCGGCCTTCCCGAGCGCGTGCGGCAAGACCAACCTCGCCATGCTGGAGCCGACGATCTCCGGCTGGACGGTCGAGACGATCGGTGACGACATCGCGTGGATGCGGTTCGGTGAGGACGGTCGGCTGTACGCGATCAACCCCGAGGCCGGCTTCTTCGGCGTCGCGCCCGGCACCGGAGAGCACACCAACGCCAACGCGATGAAGACGCTGTGGGGCAACTCGGTCTTCACCAACGTCGCCCTCACCGATGACGGCGACGTGTGGTGGGAGGGCATGACGAAGGAGACCCCGGCCCACCTCATCGACTGGAAGGGCAACGACTGGACGCCGGAGTCCGAGACCCCGGCCGCCCACCCCAACGCCCGCTTCACCACGCCCGCCTCGCAGTGCCCGATCATCGCCCCCGAGTGGGAGGACCCGAAGGGTGTGCCGATCTCGGCGATCCTCTTCGGTGGCCGCCGCGCCAGCGCGGTCCCGCTGGTGACCGAGTCCTTCGACTGGAACCACGGTGTCTTCCTCGGCGCCAACGTGGCGAGCGAGAAGACCGCCGCGGCCGAGGGCAAGGTCGGCGAGCTGCGCCGCGACCCGTTCGCCATGCTGCCCTTCTGCGGCTACAACATGGGCGACTACATGGCCCACTGGATCGACGTGGCCAAGGACAAGGACCAGTCCAAGCTGCCGAAGATCTACTACGTCAACTGGTTCCGCAAGAACGACGAGGGCAAGTTCGTCTGGCCCGGCTTCGGTGAGAACAGCCGCGTCCTGAAGTGGATCGTCGAGCGCCTGGACGGCAAGGCCGAGGGCGTCGAGACCCCGATCGGTGTTCTGCCGACCAAGCAGGCCCTGGACACGGACGGCCTGGAGCTGTCGGAGTCCGACCTGGACTTCCTGCTCACCGTCGACAAGGACGTGTGGCGCGAGGAGGCCGCACTGGTCCCCGAGCACCTCAACACCTTCGGCGACCACACGCCGAAGGAGCTGTGGGACGAGTACCGCGCGCTGGTGCGGCGCCTGGGCTGAGCTCCCCGAGAACCCCGCGGCCGGTCCGACTTGCCCTGACCTGCGATCGTCACGGCCGGCCGCGGTGACAGCACACGGACAGGGCCGGTCCCCGTACAACAGAGTACGGGGACCGGCCCTGTTTCCAGCAGGGCCTGAATCAGACATATCCCGCACATGCCGTCACCCGTGTAAAGCGGCTGTATTCACGAACAATGCATCTATCGTGATGCCATGCGCGGAATTCTGCTGGCCGGGGGCACCGGCTCGCGACTGTGGCCGTTGACCCGCTCGGTGTCGAAGCAACTGCTGCCGGTCTTCGACAAGCCCATGGTGTATTACCCGCTCTCCACGCTCGTGATGGCCGGCGTCCGGGAGATTCTGGTCATCACCAACCCCGAAGACCAGTGCCAGTTCCGCCGGTTGCTCGGCGACGGAAGCCAACTGGGTCTGCGTCTTGAATACATGGCACAAGAACGCGCTGAGGGCATTGCTCAAGCATTCGTGCTGGGGGCCGACTTCATCGAGGGTCAGTCGGTCACGCTGATCCTGGGCGACAACATCTTCCACGGGAGCGGCCTCGGCACACGGCTGGCCCGCCACGGCGATCCGAAGGGCGGCAGCGTATTCGCCTACCAGGTCGCCAACCCCTCGGCCTATGGCGTGGTGGAGTTCGACGAACTGGGTCGGGCGCTGTCCATCGAGGAGAAACCGGCCCGGCCGAGGTCCCGGTACGTCGTGCCCGGACTGTACTTCTACGACAACCACGTCGTGGACATCGCCCGCGGCCTACGGCCCAGCGCCCGGGGCGAGTTGGAGATCACCGACCTCAACCGCGTCTATCTGGAAGCCGGGGCGCTGCAGGTCACCCGGCTCGACCGGGGCACGGCATGGCTGGACACCGGAACCTTCACGTCGCTGGTTCAGGCCTCGGAATTCGTCCGGGTGGTCGAGGAGCGCCAGGGCTGCAAAGTCGGCTGTGTCGAGGAGGCGGTCTGGAGGGCCGGCCTGATCGACGACGACCGGCTCCGGGAGCTGGCCCAGCCGCTGCTCAAGAGCGGATACGGGCACTATCTGCTGGGGCTGTTGGAGGGTTCCCCACATGTAGTCCGGTTTCCTTCTCCTTTCGTATACGCAGGCAACCAATCCGGTGAAAGCCGAGCCTAAAGTCCCGTGGTGGCCGTCCCGAAGAAACGGAGGGATCAACCGGCGACAAGAGCCGAACAGGGGAAGGAAGCAGCCACGTGAGACCACTTGGCATCGAAGGGGCCTGGGTGGACACGCCCACGGTGTTCACGGACGGCAGGGGCCGATTCCACGAGTGGTTCAAGAGCGACTGGTTCCACGATTCCATCGGCCAGGGGCTCCGGCTCGAGCAGGCCAACTGCTCCCGATCCGTTCGCGGCGCTCTTCGGGGGATCCACTTCGCGTCGGTCCCGCCGGGTCAGGCCAAGTACGTGACCTGCTTCAGCGGCGCTGTCCTCGACGTGGTGGTCGATGTCCGCACCGGCTCCCCGAGCTTTGGGGCATGGGAGGCGGTGCGGCTCGACGACACGACGCACCGCTGCGTCTACCTCTCGGAAGGGCTGGGGCACGCCTTCATGGCGCTGGAGGACAACTCCACCGTCGTCTACCTGTGTTCGCAGGGATACGCGCCACGGCGCGAGCACGGGATCAACCCACTGGACCCCATGTTGGCGATTGCCTGGCCCGAACACCTCGCACCGCTCCTATCCGACAAGGACGCCGCGGCGCCCACGTTGAAGGAAGCCGAGCGCACAGGTCTGCTGCCTTCTTTCGAGGACTGCACCGCGTATCGCAGAAATATCGTGAACGGCGCCTGATTTGACCCGCTCCTGTCCGCCCGTAAAGGCAGAGGGGAGGCGCGAAGAAAGCGCATTGGGGCCGCTCGGGTGATCTTCTTCTATGACACGGACCGAATCGTAATCATTCAATCGCCGGAAGTGAAAACTGGCCCTGTTCATAGCCGAAGGCGCCGTGACACGCATGCGAATGAAACGCACCGAGTGTACGCGCTTGCGGTCCGATCCCTCCAAGTTCGTGAGGAAGATTCTCTGTGAGCCGTAGAACGTTCCGAAGTTCACGCGTGAAGTCCGCCACTCTGGTGTCGGCGGGCGCGCTTGCCGTAGCGCTCAACATCGCCCCGACCACGACGGCCATCGCCGACGCGATCCACAGGTCCAGCGGCGATGGCGCTGCGGTGCTGCCCGGCCCGAACGGCGCCGTCCGGGCCGCGGTCGGTGGTGGCCGTGACCACGGGCCGCGCGGTCAGAAGGGCGAGAAGGGCGAGAAGGGCGAGAGGGGCAGGAAGGGCGCCACCGGTGCGACGGGCGCGACGGGTGCGACCGGTGCGACGGGCGCGACGGGTGCGGGCGCGACGGGTGCGACGGGCGCCACGGGTGCGACGGGTGCGACGGGTGCGACCGGTGCGACGGGTGCGACCGGTGCGACGGGCGCGACGGGTGCGGGTGCGACGGGCGCCACGGGTGCGACGGGTGCGACGGGCGCCACGGGCGCCACGGGCGCCACGGGTGCGACGGGTGCGACGGGCACCACGGTGAGCTTCTACGTCAACACCGCTTTCGGAACTCATACGGCGACCGCCGTGTGCAACGCCGGCGATCAAACCACGGGCGGTGGCTTCTTGGGCGAGACCGGCTCGCCCTTCACCCAGAGCCAGCCGGTTGTCGTCGCTGCCGGAGTCAATGGGTGGCAGGTGACCCATGACGGCAACACCACGGTCGAAGCCTTCGTAGACTGCGTCCACATCTCGTAACTCCCACCCGAGCGGCGGCTCGGTACGGGCTGTCCGCTGCACCTGGAACGCATGACGGTGCCCCGGGGCTTCGGCCTCGCGGGCACCGTCCGCATTCCGCCTCCCTGCGGCATCAAGGAATGCGCCGACTCATGAACTCGGGGAACCATGCGCATTCTTGTCACCGGCGGTGCCGGATTCATCGGTTCGGAATACGTCCGCCGGCGTCTGACATCGGATCCGGCGGCACGGATCACCGTGCTCGACAAACTCACTTACTCGGGGGTCGAAGCCAGTCTGGCGCCGGTGGCGCAATACCCGGGCCACACCTTCGTGCGGGGCGACATCTGCGACCCGGACGTGGTCGACCAGGTGATGGCGGGCCAGGACGCGGTGGTGCACTTCGCGGCCGAGTCGCATGTGGACCGGTCGATCGACGGGGCCGCCCCTTTCGTCCGTACCAATATGATGGGCACCCAGGTGCTCCTGGACGCGGCCCACCGGCACGGCGTCGGCCGCTTCGTCCACGTGTCCACCGACGAGGTGTACGGATCGATCGGCGAAGGCTCCTGGACCGAGGCGTCACCACTGGCGCCGAACTCCCCGTACTCCGCGTCGAAGGCCGGTTCCGACCTGCTGGCACTCGCCTACCACCGCACCCACGGCCTGGACGTCGTCGTCACCCGGTGCTCCAACAACTACGGGCCGTACCAGTTCCCCGAGAAGGTCATCCCGCTCTTCATCACCCACCTGATCGACGGGAGGACGGTCCCCCTGTACGGAGACGGCCGCAACATCCGCGACTGGGTGCACGTCTTTGACCACTGCCGGGGCATCGACCTGGTCCTGAACGGCGGCAGGGCCGGGGAGGTCTACCACATCGGCGGCGGGACCGAGCTGAGCAACCACAAGCTCACCGGCCTGCTGCTGGACGCAGTCGGCGCGGACTGGGACCAGGTTGAGTACGTGGCCGACCGCAAGGGCCACGACCTGCGCTACTCGCTGGACGACAGCAAGATCCGCGAGCAGCTCGGTTACGCCCCGCAGGTGTCCTTCACGCAGGGCCTGGCCGCCACTGTCGCCTGGTACCGCGCGCACCGCTCCTGGTGGGAGCCGCTGCGGGACAGGGCCGAGCTGCGATGACCACGAGCTGGCTGGTGACCGGCGCACGCGGGCTCCTCGGCCGGGACATGCTGGTGGAGCTCGCCGCCGACCCGGACGCCGTGGTGACGGAACTGAGCCGTGACCAGCTCGACATCACCGACCCGGCAGCCGTGCACGCGGCCGTCCCCGGTTACCGAGTGGTCGTCAACTGCGCGGCGTGGACGGACGTCGACGGCGCCGAGCGAGCGGAGACGGCGGCAACCGCAGTGAACGGAACCGGGGTTCGCCACCTCGCCCGTGCCTGCGCGGACAGCGACGCAGTCCTGCTGCACGTCTCCACCGACTACGTGTTCCCGGGCGACGCCCGGCAGCCGTACCCCGAAGAGGCACCGACGGGTCCCGTCAACGCCTACGGGCGAAGCAAACTGGCGGGGGAGCGGGCCGTCGTCGAACTGCTGCCGCGCACCGGCTACATCGTGCGCACCGCCTGGCTCTACGGCGCGCACGGTTCCAACTTCGTGGCCACCATGCTCGAACTCGCCGCCCGGCGCAGGACCCTGGACGTGGTGGCCGACCAGCACGGCCAGCCGACCTGGTCCCGTGCGCTCGCCCGCCGACTGGCCGTTCTCGGCCGGGCCGCGCTGGCCGGGCGGGCACCGGCAGGCGTCTACCACGGCACGGCGACCGGTCACACCACGTGGTACGGCCTGGCGCGCGAGGCCTTCCGGCTCAGCGGCCTCGACCCGGAGCGGATCCGCCCGGTCGGCTCGGAGAGGTTTCCGCGTCCGGCCGCCCGCCCGGCGTTCGGCGTACTCGGCCACGGCAACTGGTTGCGGGCCGGACTCGTGCCCCTCCCGCGGTGGGAGGACCAGCTGACCACGGCCCTGGACACGCCCGCTTTCGCCGCTCTGGCCGCCGCGGCCCGCGAACGAGCCGCGGCCGTCGGTTGAGCTGAGGGCGAGCTGGGCCTAGACCAGCAGGACTCCGCCGCACCGCTCGGCCCCCTCCTTCATCGCGATGAGGTTGGCGACCACATAGGAGATATCGTTCTTGGAGTGCCACTCGGTCGGGAAATAGGTGACCAGCCGCGAGCTCTGGAACCTGGCCTCGATGTCGGGCATGTAGGCGCGGTACTGGTTGTCGGTGTACACCGAGAACGAGTTCTCGTTGTAGTGGGCGACGCGGGTCGGGTCCTCGTCCGCGCCGCGGCCGTCGGAGCTGGGCGTCAGGGTGAGGAGCATGCCGCCGGGTGCCAGCAGCCGGTACAGCTCGTTGAGCAACGGCACCTTCTCCGGCACGTACTCGAGGAAGTCCACCGCCCGGATCAGGCCCACCGAGCCGTCGGGCAGATCCAGCCTCCCCGGCAGGGTCGCGACGATGTCGACGCCCTTTCCGGGGCGCCGGTCCACGCCCAGGTAGCCGGGCGGCTTCCGGTCGGCCGCGCCGAGGTCCAGCGCGAGCAGTCCCCTCCTCTGGACCCATGCGAGGGCGTTGGCCTCGATGTACTTGTCGTACAGGGCGACCGTTTCGCGCTGGATGCGTGCGTTGGTCTCCGGGGCGCGCTGTGTGTTCCCGGGATGCATCCGCTGCAGGTACAGGCAGCGGGGGATGTGGTGGAAGTCGCCGACATGGAACAGACGGCACATCAGGTCCTGGTCGTCGAGCACGGTACGGGCGGCGTCGTACCCGCCGGCCTTCTCGTAGCTGCTCCTGCGGAACGCCCGCACATGGTTGGGCGCGTACCAGATGTAGGCGACGTTGTGCGGCGTCGGAGCCATGCACTTGACCTGAAGCAGCGTGCGGCCGTCGACGTTCACCTCCTCGTACCGCCATCCGCAGGCCTCGTCGAAGCGGCTGTCGTCCCGTTTCCCGTCCTCGGTGATCTGCGCGGTGTCGCTGTAGACGAAGACTGCCTCGGGGTGCTCGTCGAAGGCCTTGCCGAGTTCCGCCAGGCAGGCCTTCGCCAGGAGATCGTCGTGGTCGAGTTCCACGAGAATCTCGCCGCGCGCCAGTTCACAGGCCCTGCGCTTGGCCGCTCCCACGCCGTGGACGTCGTCCGCGATCTCCACGCGGATCCTGTCGTCGGGTCGCTCCGGCCGCCACCGGGCGCCGTTGTTGAGCAGGACGATCCACTCCCAGTCCGAACAGGTCTGCGCCTGGAGGGTCGCCAGGCACTCATCGAGGAAACGGGGACGGTGGCTGGGGGTGAAGACCGAGAACCTCGGCGTCGGTGTCATCGGGGGTTTCCTGTCCAGCTCGCCGTCGGCGAGGGACGTACGGAATCCCGGAATCTTTCCGGCACTTGAGAAAGGAGCCGGGGATCGGCCGCGACGCCGCGACGGAACTCCTCCTCGGCCTCCTCGTCGCGGCCCCTCTCCGTCAGGAGGAGCCCGAGTTGCATATGGATCGGGGCTGCTTTCGGCTGAGCGGCAGCGGCACGCTTCAGGAGTTCCACGGCTCGGTCGGGATCGCTCGACTTCAGCAGAATCGCCTCGCTGAAGAGAGCCGACATGAATGACGGATCGATCTTCAGGGCCTTGTCGTAGTCCGCGCGGGCCTCGAACCGCTTGCCGTCCTGCTGTGCGATGACCCCCAGGCCGTACCAGGCCAGCTTGTTGTGAGGATCCAGTTCCAGCACGCGCCGGTAGGTATGGGCGGCCTCGGAGGAGTCCTGGTGCTGCTGTTGCTGAAGCGCAGTCTGCAAAAGCGCGTTCGTTTCCCGGGTGTTCCGGGTGGCTGACGCACCCTTGGATTCCGGGGGCGTGGCCGAAGGGGACTGAACGGCCCAGATGGTCACGCCGGTGGCAACCGCCGCCGTTCCGGCGAGCCCTGCCCACAAACTCTTACGTTTCAATTTGTCACATCTCGCGGAATAGTGAAGGACGGTTGGATATGCGCCGACGTTACGAGGCTGTCTCTGTGACGCCGCCGTGCGGCAGGCACTTGGGGCGGGCAGACCACCCGGATGTACGCATCAAGGCTGCGGCCTTGTCATTCAGGCCGGCCGGTTTCCGGTACCGCCGTCCCGGACTCTTCATGCCCTAGCCGTTCCCCTGGCTACGAGCAGAGTGACCGTCATCCCCGTCACCGATTCGTTCATGGACACCTTGTAC
Organism: Streptomyces sp. NPDC001020; assembly: GCF_053599115.1. Lineage (NCBI taxonomy): Bacteria > Bacillati > Actinomycetota > Actinomycetes > Kitasatosporales > Streptomycetaceae > Streptomyces > Streptomyces sp. NPDC001020. The sequence goes on from NZ_JBSFLQ010000068.1 coordinate 23,507, forward strand.
CGGGTGCGCAAAGCGTTCGCCTGGTCCTGGTTGATGGCGCTGAGGGGATCGGGGTCGTCGCCCTGGGTCAGCAGCCAGATGCGCTTCTCTTCCTTGAGGCACAGGAGCGGGACAGGGCACTGGGGCGGGTAAATGTCGTTGATCGCGGCTGGGGTCCTGGTCAGGAACACGTCGCGCATCTTCAGGCCACGCGGCAGGTAGTACTGCACTCCGCTGTCGAGCTTCCAGGTGTTCTCGCGGTCGTAGACGACGGCGTCGCCGGGCAGGTAGTTCTGCGCGACGACATGGGCCGCGGCCGCGTAGTCGAGGGGGACGGGGGCGTCGTGCTCGAACGGCTGCCGCATCTGTCTCTGGTCGGGCTGGGTGAGGACGGCCAGTGCCGCGAGGAGGGCCGCGGTGGCTTTCCAGGAGCTGGGGCGTGCGTCGAGCCGGGCGCTCTCCCAACTCAAGGCCGGTGAGGGGGTGGTCGCGGTCGATGCGGGCGGCGTAGGCAGCGAACATGACCTTGACGATAGGG
>NZ_JBSFLQ010000069.1:0-22681 GCF_053599115.1 Streptomyces sp. NPDC001020
TGGCTGCACACCTACAATCACCACCGCGGACACACCGCGCTGAAAGGCCAACCACCCGCCAGCCGCGTTCCTAACCTCACGAGGCAATACACCTAATGCGCCAACCGGCGACGTCGGTCCGCCGTAACGCCCCGCTCGCAGCACCCGAACGGCGCACCCCGCGTCCTCCCCGTCAGGCCTCGTCCCGCGTCAACGCCACCAGGCGGTCCAGGACCCGCGGGCCACCCGCGCGGACCCCGTCGTGCTCGAACTCGTCCGTGACCCAGGTGCGCAGGCCGCGGATCGCGCGGGCGGTCTCGAGCGCGTGGGCCGTGTCGACGTACATGTCGTCGTGGTAGACCGCCGCGGCCACCGGCACCTCGTTGGCGGCGAGACGGACCCGGTCGTACAGCGGACTCCAGTCGGTGCGCTCGGCGAGCAGGTGCGCGGTCTCGCGCAGCGGGCGAAGCGCCGGGTCGGTGTCGAACATCCAGGGGTGCACCGACTCGCCGGTGAACAGGACGGGCCCGTCGCCGGTCAGCGTCTTCGCCGCGTCGAACTGGGGGAACTCCGCACGCACACGCTCCGCCGACCAGGCGGTGGGGCGGTCGTCCTGGCCGTAGATCGCCTCGTGGACCAGCGCGTACAGGGGGTGCCCGGCGTAGGAGAGCAGGTTCTGCGCCTCCTCTTGGAACGCGTCGGAGAGCGCGAAGCCCTGCGGGGTGCGGACGAAGGCGTCCTCGAGGAGGAAGTGGAGGCGGTGGCTGCCCTCGCTGCCGCCGAGGAGGATACCGAGGGACTGGAACGCCTCGATGGTGAGTTTGTAGCCGCCGTTCAGGACGGGCTCGTGCTGGAGCAGGTACTCGGCGATACGGCGGGCGCGTTCGACGTCCTGCGGGTAGCGGGCGTAGTGGGCGGCTACCTTGCGTTCGATGCGCGGGTACGCGGCGCGGTAGACGTCGTCCGCGTGGGCGTCGAGAGAGGGCAGGCCACCGGTGATCATGGCGGCACGCAGGCCCTCGGGTGCCGTCGACAGGTAGTTGACGGTGCAGAACCCGCCGAAGCTCTGCCCGAGGACGGTCCACGGGGCGCCACCGGTGAGCCTCGGGCGGATGGCCTCGCAGTCGCGGACGATGGAGTCCGTGCGGAAGTGCGTCAGGTAGTCGGCTTGTGCGCGGGGGCCGCCGCGCAGCGGGAGCGTCTGCCGGTTGGCGGGTGTGGAGGCGCCGGTGCCACGCTGGTCCAGGAGAAGGACCCGGTACTCCTGGAGGGCGCGGCCGAGCCAGGCCTGCTTGCCGATGAAGCGGTTCGCCCCGAATCCGGGCCCGCCCTGGAGGTAGAGCAGCCAGGGCAGGTCGTCGTCCGCCTTGTCGCTCGCGACGACCTCCCGTGCGTACAGCTCGATCGTCTCCCCGGCGGGGTTGTCGTGATCGAGGGGTACGGTGAAACGGCGGTCGGTGAGGACTACTCCGGGCTGGCGGTAGGTGTGGCTCAACAGGGCTCCCGGGACGGGCGGACGAGGCTTCCCAGTTCAGCACACGGTGGTGCGGCGGCGGCCTCCGGGGATCGAGAAAACCGTGTCGACCGGCCCGCACCTCGTACCGCGTGCGCTCGTGGGCCGCTCAGCGCGCGGCCAGGCTGGAGCGGCGCACGACCAGTTCCGGCTGCAGGACGACCCGCCGGTGTTCGTGCTGCCGCGGCCCGGACTCCGCCTCGGTCTCCTCCAGCAGGAGTTCCGCCGCCATTGCGCCCATGGTGACGGCGGGCTGGCGTACGGAGGTGAGAGGCACGGCGGCCGCCGCGGCGAACTCGATGTCGTCGTAGCCGACGATGGCCAGGTCGTCGGGGACACTCACTCCGGCCGCATACACGGCCTGCAGGACGCCGAGCGCGAGCAGGTCGTTGGCGCAGAACACGGCGGTCGGGCGGTCGGCGAGCCCGAGGAGCCGGGCGCCGGCGTCCCGTCCTGCGGCGACGTCGAGGCGCTCGTTCGGCAGCTCCCGCAGCACCTCGGGGCCGAGCCCGGCCTCGGCCAGGGCGTTCAGTGCGCCGGTACGACGGTCCCTGACCTGGTGGAACTCGGCCGGGCCGCTGACATAGGCGATCGAGCGGTGCCCGGCGTCGACCAGGTGGCGTACGGCCAGGGCGCCGCCCGCCACGTCGTCGACCGAGACCGAGCACTCGGTGGTGCCCTCGGCGACCCGGTCGACCAGCGCGAAGGGAATGCCGTGGCGGCGGAAGGTCTCGATGTTGCGGCCGGTCGCGTCCGCCGGGGTGAGCAGTACGCCACGGACGCGCTGCTCGGCGAAGAGCGACAGGTACTCGGCTTCCTCGACAGGGCTCTGGGCGCTGTTGCAGACCATCACGCCGAGCCCGGCCTTGCGGGCGGTCCGCTCGGCGCCGCGGGCCACGTCCACGAAGAACGGGTTGCCCATGTCGAGGACGAGCAGCCCCATGATCCGGCTGCGCCCGGCCCTCAGTTGTCGCGCCGACTCGCTGCGGACGTAGCCGAGCCGTTCGATCGCGGACAGCACGCGCGCGCGGGTGTCGGAGGCGACCGTCTCCGGGCGGTTGATGACGTTCGAGACCGTGCCCACGGAGACTCCGGCGGCGCGGGCGACGTCCTTGATACCCACCGACTGGGCCATCAGGCAGGGACCTCCAGGGATGAGGGGGCGGCGGCGGGGCGGGACCTCACATTACCTTCATACCGACGGTCGTAGATCCCGCTCGGCCGCCTGTTGGCGCACTGCTCCGTGACCGGCTTCAGGCGAGGTGGAACACTTCGGTCAGCGGCTTCATGGCCTCGTCGGGTCGGGCACCGTCCAGCGATTCGAAGAACGGCGCCATCTCCGCCTGCCAGCGGGCGTTGACGTCGGTGGCTTCCATGCCGGCCTGGGCCGCGGCGAAGTCCTCGGTCTCCAGGTAGCCGACCAGCAGGCCGTCCTCGCGCAGGAAGAGCGAGTAGTTGTGCCATCCGGTCGCGGAGAGCGCCTGGAGCATCTCGGGCCACACGGCGGCATGTCGCTCGCGGTACTCGTCGAGACGGTCCGCCCGGACCTTGAGCAGGAAGCACACGCGTTGCATCAACAGTCCTCCCGGTACGAGGGTGTGCGGCACTAGGGCGTGTTTCGAAAGTCCCGTCGTCCGCCCGTTAGGGCGGGCCCCGCGGCGTCTGGTGCGTGCGATCGCAAGGCAGAGGGTCGTCCTCGTACTGAGCGTACGAGGGCGATCCCGACAACGCGGCTGGGGGTCCCCCCTGCTCGAAGAGCTTGGGGGAGCGCGTGCCAGACGCCGCGGGGCAGGCGGGACTTTCGAAACACGCCCTAGAAGTCGAACTGGTCGATGTTCTTGCTGTCGAAGACGGTCGGCTTGCCGAGGTTGATCACGCCGTCCTTGCCGATGGTGTACGTCCCCATGTCGCCGGCCTTGAAGGTCTCGTCCTCCTTGCCGCTGATCTGTCCGGACGCCAGGGCGACGGCGGTGCGTGCGGCCAGTTCGCCGAGCTTGGCCGGGTCCCACAGCTCGAAGGCGTCGACCGTTCCGTTCTTGACGTACTTGCGCATGTCGTTGGGGGTGCCGAGCCCGGTCAGCTTGACCTTGCTCTTGTACTTGGAGCCCGACAGGTACTGGGCGGCCGCCTTGATGCCGACGGTGGTCGGGGAGATGATCCCCTTCAGGTTCGGGTGCTCCTGGAGCAGGCCCTGGGTCTGCTGGAAGGACTGCTGAGCGTCGTCGTTGCCGTAGGCGACCTTGACCAGCCTGATGTTCTTGTACTTGGGCTTCTTCAGTTCGTCCTTCATGTAGTCGATCCAGGTGTTCTGGTTCGTCGCGGTCTGCGCGGCGGACAGGATCGCGATCTCGCCCTGGTAGCCGATCTGCTCGGCCAGCAACTGAACCTCGGTGCGGCCCAGGTCCTCGGCGCCGGCCTGGGACACGAAGGCATTGCGGCACTCGGGCTTGGTGTCGGAGTCGTAGGTGACCACCTTGATGCCGTTGCTCATGGCCTGCTTGAGCGCGGTGCACAGGGCTCCTGGGTCCTGGGCCGACACCGCCATCGCGTGCACCTGCTGCTGGGTGAGCGTGTTGACGTAACTGACCTGGCCGCTGGTGTCGGTGGCGCTGCTCGGGCCGACCTCCTTGTACTTCTCGCCCAGTTCGGTGAGGGCCTTCTCGCCGCCCTTGTCGGCGGAGGTGAAATACGGGTTGTTGACCTGCTTGGGAAGGAAGCCGACGGTCAGCCCCTTCTTGAGGGCCGCGTTCGGGTCCGCCTTGCCGGCCGAGGAGGCCGAGCCGCCGCTGTCGTTCTTGACGTCGTTCTTGGTGGTGCCGCCGCAGGCGGTCGCGGCCAAGGCGAGGGATGTGACGGCGGCGAGGGCCGCGCAGGCACGACGGATCGATGACTTGCTCATGAAGAAGGTCCTTTACGGTGAGCGGAGTTACGAGGTCGGGGGCGGGGCGGCTCGGCGGCCCGCCCTCGCGACGGAGATCTGGCGGGCGACGCGGGGGCCTAGCACGGAGACGACGAGCAGGACACCGGTGACGACGATCTGCGACTGCGCCGAGACGTTGAGGAGACTCATCACGTTCTGCAGCGCGCCGAGCAGGAAGACGCCCGCGATCGCGCCGCCGAGGGTGCCCTTGCCGCCGTCGAAGTCGATGCCGCCGAGCAACACGGCCGCGACGACGGAGAGTTCGAGTCCGGTGGCGTTGTCGTAGCGCGCACTGGCGTAGTGCAGCGCCCAGAAGACGCCGGTGAGCGAGGCCATGAGTCCGGTGGCGATGAACAGGGTCAGCTTGGCCCGCCTGACCCGGATGCCCGCGAACCGTGCGGCCTCCTCGCCGGCGCCGACCGCGAACAGCGACCGGCCGAACGGGGTGGCGTGCAGCACGACCACGGCGATCGCGAGCAGCACGAGGAAAGGCACGAAGGCTTGCGGGACGAAGGAGTTCCCGATGCGTCCGGCCGCGAAGTCGAGGTACTGCGTGGGGAAGTCGGTCACGGCGTCGGAGCCGAGCGCGATCTGCGCGATGCCCCGGTAGGCGGCGAGCGTGCCGATGGTGACGGCGAGGGACGGCAGCCCCAGCCGGGTCACCAGCAGTCCGTTGACCAGCCCGCACACCACGCCGAGGAGCAGGCACAACGGAATGATGGTCTCGATGGCCATGCCCTCGTTCCACAGCCTGCCCATCACGGCACCCGACAGACCGGCTGTGGAGGCGACCGACAGGTCGATCTCGCCGGCGACCACGAGGAGGGTCATCGGGAGGGCGATCAGTGCGATCGGCAGCGTGTTGCCAATCAGGAACGACAGGTTGAGGGCGTTGCCGAAGCCATCCACGTTGCCGAACGACAGCAGCAGGAGGACCACGAGGAGTGCGCCGACGACCGTGTCCCAGCGGATCGCACGCGTCAGGGAGTCAGGCATGGCGGGCGTTCCTCTTCTTCAGGGCCGAGGCGACGCGCAGCGCGACGATCCGGTCGACCGCGATGGCGAGCAGGAGCAGGGTGCCGTTGATGGCGAGCACCCAGACGGAGCTGACACCGAGGGCAGGCAGCACGCTGTTCACGGAGGTCAGCAGCAGTGCGCCGAGCGCCGCGCCGTGGACGCTGCCGGATCCTCCGGTGAAGACGACGCCGCCGACCACGACCGCGCTGACGACGGTGAGTTCATAGCCGGTGCCGGTTCCGGAGTCGACGTTGCCGAACCGGGCCAGGTACAGGGCGCCCGCGAGCCCGGCAAGGGCGCCGCAGAGGGTGTACGCGGTCAGGATCCGCTTGCGCACCGGGATACCGGCGAGCCGGGCGGCCTCCGGGTTGGAGCCGAGCGCGTACAGTTCGCGTCCGCTGCCGAAGTTCCTCAGGTAGTAGGCGGTGGCGACCAGGACCGCCAGGGCGATCAGGGCCAGCCACGGGACCGCCGAGATGCCGCCGGCACCGAAGTCGACGAAGCCACCGGGCAGGTCGGCCGCGGTGATCTGCCGGGAGCCGACCCAGATGGAGTCGATGCCGCGGATGATGTACAGCGTGCCGAGGGTGACGACGAGTGCGGGCACCTGACCGAGGCTGACCAGCAGCCCGTTCAGCAGGCCGAAGCCGATGCCGAGCAGGATCGCGAGGACCAGCGCCACGACCGCGTTTCCGCCATCGTGCAGATACGTTCCGGCTGCGAAGGCGCTGATGCCCAGGGTCGAACCGACCGACAGGTCGACATTGCGGGTGATCACGACCAGGGACTGCCCCGTGGCGACCAGGACCAGGATCGTCGCGTTGAGGAGCAGGTCCTTGATGCCCTGCTCGCTCAGGAACTCGCTGTTGCCCGCCTGGGTGACGGCGATCATCGCCAGGAAGACGACCAGGATGGCGAGTTCACGCATCCTGAAGACGCGGTCGACCAGCCGGGTGCCGCTGGACTTGGGTGTCTTGGCGGTGGGCGCGGAGTTGGGTGCGGTCACCGTCATGCGGCGGCCCTCCCGGTGGCGGCGGCCATCACGGTTTCCTCGGTGGCGTCGGAGCGCGGGATCTCGGCGGTGAGCCGGCCCTCGTGCATCACGAGCACGCGGTCGGCCATGCCGAGGATCTCGGGCAGGTCGGAGGAGATCATCAGTACGGCCACGCCGTCGGCGGCCAGTTCGCTGAGCAGGCGGTGCACTTCGGCCTTCGTACCGACGTCGATGCCGCGGGTCGGCTCGTCGACGATCAGTACCTTGGGGCCGGTGGCCAGCCACTTCGCCAGGACGACCTTCTGCTGGTTGCCACCGGACAGGGTGGAGACCGCGTCGGCGATCCGGGCGTACTTCACCTGGAGCTTGACCGCCCAGTCCAGGGACCGGCTGCGCTCGGCGGCCCGGTCCATGACCCCGGCCCTGACAGTCGTACGGAGGCCGGTCAGGCCGATGTTCCGCTCGATGGACATGTCCATCACCAGACCCTGGGCGCGCCGGTCTTCGGGAACGAGGGCGAGCCCGGCGGCCATCGCGGTGGACGGCGCGCCGCCTGTCAACTTCCTGCCGTCGACCTCGACCTCGCCCGCGTCCCACCGGTCGATACCGAAGACGGCACGCGCCACCTCCGTACGTCCGGCGCCCACCAGCCCGGCGAGACCGACGATCTCCCCCCGACGGACATCGAACGACACGTCGGTGAACACGCCTTCCCGGGTCAGCCGCCGCACCCTCAGGGCGACCTGGCCGGGTTTCACGTCCTGCTTGGGGTACAGCTCGTCGAGATCGCGGCCGACCATACGGCGTACGAGGTCGTCCTCGGTCATCCCCTCCAGCGGCTCACTGGCGATCCAGGCGCCGTCGCGAAGGGTGGTCACCCGCTGGCAGATCTGGAAGATCTCCTCCAGCCGGTGGGAGATGAACAGCACCGCCGCACCCTGCTCGCGCAGGGCGCGCACGACGCCGAAGAGCCGTGCCACCTCGCTGCCGGTCAGAGCCGCCGTCGGCTCGTCCATGATCAGGACCCGGGCGTCGAAGGAGAGCGCCTTGGCGATCTCGACGATCTGCTGGTCGGCGATGGACAGGCCGCGCGCCGGGCGCTGCGGATCGAGATCGACGCCGAGGCGCCGCATCAGGGCCGCGGTCGCCACGTGGGTGGCCTTGTGGTCGATGCGGCCCAGCGCCCGCCGGGGCTGGCGGCCCATGAAGATGTTCTCGGCGATCGACAGGTCGGGAAAGAGAGTCGGTTCCTGGTAGATCACGGCGATACCGGCGTCGCGTGCGTCGGCCGGGCCGTGGAAGACGGTCGGCTCGCCATCCAGCAGCACCTGACCGGCGTCCGGCCGGTGCACACCGGCGAGCGTCTTGATCAGGGTCGACTTGCCCGCGCCGTTCTCACCGGCGAGGGCGTGCACCTGGCCGGGGAACAGTTCCAGGGACACGTCCCGCAGGGCGCGCACCGCACCGAAGGACTTGGAGATGTCCCTGAGCGCCAGCACCGGGGCCGGATCCGTGTCGGACGGGTGGGTCATGGGGGCTCCTCGACGACGCCGGCGGGGCGGCCCTCACGGCGTCGTGAAAGGTTTCAACTGGGTTGCCGGGACGTTAGGCGCGCCAGCCATGTCTCGTCAATGGGATCGCGCCGAAAATGTTTCGACACCCAAAGGTCACGGCGAAGTCACGGGCCGCCGGGCGCAACAGGGGGCTTGACACTCCGTAAGGCCACTCATAGCTTCGCTCATGAAACGTTTCACGAAGTAGGTATTCCACCGAGGTCAGGAGCGCCGAAGTGTCCGAAGTCGCCGCGGTCAAAGCCGCCTTGAGGACCCAGGCCATCGAGACGCCGTCATGGGCGTACGGGAACTCGGGCACACGGTTCAAGGTTTTCGCGCAACCAGGGGTCCCCCGGAATCCGCGCGAAAAACTGGACGACGCCGCGAAGGTGCACGAGTTCACGGGTGTGGCCCCCACCGTGGCACTGCACATCCCGTGGGACAGGGTCGACGACTACGCGGCGCTTGCCACGTACGCGCAAGAGCGCGGCCTGAAACTGGGCGCGATCAACTCCAACACCTTCCAGGACGACGACTACAAGCTCGGAAGCATCTGCCATCCGGACGCGGCAGTCCGGCGCAAGGCCGTCGATCACCTGCTCGAGTGCGTCGACATCATGGACGCCACGGGATCCAAGGACCTCAAGCTGTGGTTCGCGGACGGCACCAACTACCCGGGGCAGGACGACATCCGGGAGCGCCAGGACCGCCTCGCCGAAGGCCTGGCCAAGGTCTACGAGCGGCTCGGTGACGACCAGCGGATGTTGCTGGAGTACAAGTTCTTCGAACCCGCCTTCTACGCCACCGATGTCCCCGACTGGGGCACGGCCTACGCCCACTGCCTCAAGCTGGGGCCGAAGGCGCAGGTGGTCGTGGACACGGGGCACCACGCGCCGGGCACCAACATCGAGTTCATCGTCGCCACGCTGTTGCGTGAGGGAAAGCTCGGTGGCTTCGACTTCAACTCCCGTTTCTACGCCGACGACGACCTCATGGTCGGCGCCGCCGACCCCTTCCAGCTCTTCCGCATCATGTACGAGGTCGTCCGCGGCGGCGGCTACACCCGCGACGTCGCCTTCATGCTCGACCAGTGCCACAACCTCGAGGCCAAGGTCCCGGCGATCATCCGCTCCGTCATGAACGTGCAGGAAGCGACGGCGAAGGCGCTGCTGGTCGACCGGTCGGCGCTGGCCGAGGCGCAGAAGTCGGGCGATGTGCTGGGCGCGAACGCGGTGCTCATGGACGCCTACCACACGGATGTGCGTCCGCTGCTGGCCGAGATGCGGCAGGAGATGGGGCTCGATGCCGACCCGATGACGGCGTACCGGCGGTCCGGCTGGGCGGAGAAGATCGTCGCGGAACGGGTCGGCGGACAGCAGTCCGGCTGGGGCGCGTGATCGCCGGACCTCGCCTGCCGTGCGAGGCCGGTAGCGGGCTGCCGGCTGTTTGAGGCCGGTCGCACCCACCCGGCGTCACCGCACACCGTCACAGCCGGCGCCCCCGCTGAGGCGCTGGCCCAACCCACTCTTCGCTAAGGACTGACATGGCACCCCACCCCCGAGCCGCCGCCCTCCTGACCCGTTCCCGCCGGCTGGGCGCCGACCCCCGCAACACCAACTACGCCGGCGGCAACACCTCGGCGAAGGGCACCGACACCGATCCCGTCACCGGCGGTGATGTCGAGCTGATGTGGGTCAAGGGGTCCGGCGGTGACCTCGGTACGCTCACCGAGGCGGGGCTGGCCGTGCTGCGACTGGACCGGCTGCGGGCCCTGAAAAACGTCTACCCGGGCGTCGACCGCGAGGACGAGATGGTCGCCGCGTTCGACTTCTGTCTGCACGGCAAGGGCGGTGCGGCCCCCTCCATCGACACCGCCATGCACGGCCTGGTGGACGCGGCCCACGTCGACCACCTCCACCCCGACTCCGGCATCGCGCTGGCCTGCGCCGCCGACGGGGAGAAGCTCACCGCCGAGTGCTTCGGCGACACGGTGGTGTGGGTTCCGTGGCGGCGGCCCGGGTTCCAGCTCGGCCTGGACATCGCGGCCGTGAAGGAGGCCAACCCGCAGGCCATCGGGTGCATCCTCGGCGGTCACGGCATCACCGCCTGGGGGGACTCCACCGAGGAGTGCGAGCGCAACTCGCTGCACATCATCCGCACCGCCGAGGCGTTCCTCGCCGAGCGCGGGAGGCCGGAGCCCTTCGGGCCGGTGATCGAGGGATACGAGGCGCTGCCCGAGGCGGAACGGCGGGAGCGGGCCGCAGCTCTGGCCCCCCACATCCGCGCCCTCGCCTCCCAGGACAGGGCGCAGGTCGGTCACTTCACCGACACGGACGTCGTCCTCGACTTCCTCGCCCGCGCCGGGCACCCGCGCCTGGCCGCACTCGGCACCTCCTGCCCCGACCACTTCCTGCGGACCAAGGTCAGGCCGCTGGTCCTGGATCTGCCGCCGGCCGCGCCGCTTCAGGAGGCGATCGCCCGGCTCCAGGAGCTGCACACCGCCTACCGTGAGGAGTACGCCGCCTACTACGAACGGCACGCTCTGCCCGACTCCCCCGCGATGCGCGGCGCCGATCCTGCGATCGTGCTGGTGCCCGGTGTCGGCATGTTCTCCTTCGGCAAGGACAAGCAGACCGCCCGGGTGGCCGGTGAGTTCTACGTCAACGCGATCAACGTGATGCGCGGGGCCGAGGCCGTGTCGACGTACGCGCCGATCGAGGAGTCGGAGAAGTTCCGCATCGAGTACTGGGCGCTGGAGGAGGCGAAGCTCCAGCGGATGCCGAGGCCCAAGCCGCTCGCGACCCGGGTGGCGCTGGTCACGGGTGCCGGCAGCGGCATCGGGAAGGCGATCGCACACCGGCTGGTGGCCGAGGGGGCGTGTGTCGTCGTCGCCGACCTCGACGCCGGCAGCGCCGGCAAGGTCGCCGAGGAACTGGGCGGTGCGGACAAGGCCGTGGCCGTGACCGTGGATGTCACCTCCGAGGAGCAGATCACCGCGGCCTTCGATGCGGCGGCGCTGGCCTTCGGTGGGGTCGACCTCGTGGTCAACAACGCGGGCATCTCCATCTCCAAGCCGCTCCTCGAGACGTCGGCGAAGGACTGGGACCTCCAGCACGACATCATGGCCCGCGGCTCCTTCCTCGTCTCACGCGAGGCGGCCCGGATGATGATCGCTCAGGGACTGGGCGGCGACATCGTCTACATCACCTCCAAGAACGCGGTGTTCGCGGGCCCCAACAACATCGCGTACTCGGCGACCAAGGCCGACCAGGCGCACCAGGTGCGGCTGCTGGCCGCCGAGCTGGGCGGGCACGGCATTCGTGTCAATGGCGTCAACCCGGACGGTGTGGTACGCGGCTCGGGCATCTTCGCGCGCGGCTGGGGCGCGCAGCGCGCGGCCGTCTACGGCGTCGAGGAGGACAAGCTCGGCGAGTTCTACGCCCAGCGGACCATCCTCAAGCGGGAGGTACTGCCCGAGCACGTCGCCAACGCCGTCTTCGCGCTGATGGGCGGGAACCTCACGCACACCACGGGACTGCACATCCCGGTCGACGCGGGTGTGGCGGCCGCGTTCCTGCGGTGAGCGCCGCCGTGAAGTCGTACGCCGCGGTCGACCTCGGCGCGTCCAGTGGACGTGTCATGGTCGGCCGCGTGGGCCCCGACACCGTGGAGCTGACCGAGGCACACCGCTTCGCGAACCGGCCCGTCCGGGTGCCCGAGGGGCTGCGCTGGGACATCCTCGCCCTTTACTCGGGCGTCCTCGAGGGGCTGCGCGCGGCCGGCCCCGTGGACTCGGTCGGCATTGACAGCTGGGCGGTGGACTACGGCCTGCTGGACGTGGACGGGGCGCTGCTCGGCAACCCGGTGCACTACCGTGACGCCCGCACCGAGGGTGTCGCCGAGAAGGTGTGGGCGACCGTGTCCGCCAGGGAGCTCTACGCCGCCACGGGGCTGCAGTACGCGCCCTTCAACACGCTGTACCAACTGACGGCGGCCCGTTCCTCGGCGGCGCTCGCACAGGCACGCCGTCTGCTGCTCATCCCGGACCTGCTGGCTTACTGGCTCACGGGCGAGCAGGGCACCGAACTGACCAACGCCTCGACCACACAGCTCATCGACCCGCGCAGCCGTGACTGGTCGTACGAGGTCGCGGCCCGGCTGGGCATCGACGTGAGCCTGTTCGCTCCGCTGCGGCACCCGGGCGACCCGGCGGGCGTGCTGCGGCCAAAGGTGCTGGAGGAGACCGGGCTGACCGGGCCCGTCCCGGTGACGGTGGTCGCCTCGCACGACACGGCCTCCGCGGTGGCCGCCGTACCGGCCACCGGTGAGCGCTTCGCGTACGTCTGCACCGGCACCTGGTCACTGGCCGGCCTGGAGCTCAAGGCTCCGGTGCTGACCGAGGCGAGCCGCGCCGCCAACTTCACCAACGAACTGGGGCTGGACGGCACGGTGCGCTATCTGCGCAACATCATGGGGTTGTGGCTGCTCCAGGAGTGCGTTCGGGAGTGGGGCGAGACGGACCTCGCGGCACTGCTGGCCGCGGCGGCCGAGGTACCGCCGCTGCGATCCGTCGTGGACGCGGGCGACGAGGCGTTCCTGGCTCCCGGCCGGATGCCGGCGCGTATCGCCGAGGCCTGCCGTATCTCGGGTCAGCCGGTGCCGCACTCCCCCGCCGAGGTCACGCGCTGCATCCTCGACTCGCTCGCGCTCGCCCACCGCCGGGCGGTCCGGGACGCCCAGCGGCTCGCCGACCACCCGGTCGACGTCGTGCACATCGTCGGGGGCGGCGCCCGCAACGCGCTTCTGTGCCGGCTGACCGCCGATGCCTGTGGGCTGCCGGTGGTGGCCGGCCCGACGGAGGCGGCCGCCCTCGGCAACGTCCTCGTCCAGGCCCGGGCCCACGGACTCGTCGGCGACCGGGCTGCGATGCGGCAACTGCTCGTCCGCACGCAGTCCTTGACACGCTACGAACCCCGTGGTGACACCGCGGTCTGGCGCGAGGCGGAATCCCGGCTCGCCACGCCGTGAGCCGGAACCTCCCCGAGGCCGTGTCGGCCGATTACTCTGCCTCATCCGATGATCGACCCCGAGGAGCCGCGATGCGTGTCGCCCTGTTCCTGACCTGTGTCAACGACACGCTCTATCCGGACACCGGACGTGCCGTGGTGAAACTGCTGACCAGGCTGGGTGTCGAGGTCGACTTCCCGATGGGGCAGACGTGTTGCGGACAGGCCCACTACAACACCGGATACCGGCATGAGGCCGAACCGCTCGCCGTGAGGTACTCCGATGTTTTCCGGGAGTACGACGCGATCGTGACGCCGTCCGGCTCATGCGGGGCAATGGTGCGGGAGCTGTATCCACGGATGGGTGCACGGGCGCGGGCCGAGGGCCGCGGGGACACGCTCGCGGCGAGACTGGCGCCTGTGATCCCGAAGACCTACGAGCTCACGGAGTTCCTGGTGGACGTGCTCGGCGCGACGGACGTGGGGGCGTACTACCCGCACAGGGTGACCTACCACCCCACGTGTCACGGTCTGCGGAGCCTGGGCCTCGGGGACCGTCCCACACGGCTGCTGCAGGCAGTGAAGGGACTGGAGCTGGTCGAGTTGCCCGGCGCCGACGAGTGCTGCGGCTTCGGTGGCACGTTCGCCGTGAAGAACCCGGATGTCTCGGCGGCCATGGGCGTGGACAAGGTGCGCAACGCCGCGTCGACGGGTGCCGAGGTGCTGTGCGCTGCCGACAACTCGTGTCTGATGCACATCGGCGGGACGATGGCGCGGCTGCGCCTCGGGATGCGGCCGGTGCACATCGCGGAGATCCTGGCGAGCACGGAAGAGGAGCCACTGCGGTGAGCATCGTCGTCTTGGTGAAGGGACGGATCGCATGAGCGGGACGTTCGTCGGTATGCCGGCGTTCCCGAAGGCCGCGCACGAGGCGGTCGGCAACAAGACTTTGCGCGGCAATCTGCGCCACGCCACCCACACCATCCGCGCCAAGCGCGCCAAGGCGGTCGCCGAGCTCTCCGATTGGGCCGAGCTACGGGAGGCGGGCCGACGGATCAAGGACCACACGCTCCGTCATCTCGACCGTTATCTCGTCCAGTTGGAGGAGTCGGTCATGGCGGCGGGTGGCACGGTCCACTGGGCCGCCGACGCGGACGAGGCCAACAGGATCGTCACCGAACTCGTCAGGGCCACCGGCGAGTCCGAGGTCGCCAAGGTCAAGTCGATGGCCACGCAGGAGATCGGGCTCAACGAGGCGCTGGAGGCGGAGGGCATCCGGGCGTACGAGACCGATCTCGCCGAGTTGATCGTACAGTTGGGCCGGGACCGTCCCTCGCACATTCTGGTCCCCGCGATCCACCGCAATCGTGGCGAGATCCGGGACATCTTCCGCTCCGAGATGGGCAAGTGGGGCCGCCCGGCCCCCGAGGGGCTCTCCGACACGCCCGCCGAACTCGCCGAGGCCGCCCGGTTGCACCTGCGCGAGAAGTTCCTGCGGGCGAAGGTCGGGATCTCCGGTGCGAACTTCATGGTCGCCGAGACGGGCACCCTGGTGGTGGTCGAGTCGGAGGGCAACGGGCGGATGTGCCTCACCCTCCCCGAGACGCTGATCTCGGTCGTCGGTATCGAGAAGATCGTGCCGACCTGGCGGGACCTGGAGGTGTTCCTGCAGACGCTCCCCCGTTCCTCGACCGCCGAGCGCATGAACCCGTACACGTCCATGTGGACCGGCACCACCGACGGGGACGGGCCGCATACCTTCCATCTGGTGCTGCTGGACAACGGCCGCACCGACACGCTCGCCGACCGGGTCGGCCGCCAGGCGCTGCGCTGTATCCGCTGCTCGGCGTGTCTCAATGTCTGCCCGGTGTACGAGCGGGCGGGCGGCCACGCGTACGGCTCGGTCTACCCGGGGCCCATCGGTGCCATCCTCAGCCCCCAACTGCGGGGTACGCAGAGTGAGATCGACGCGTCCCTGCCGTATGCGTCCTCGTTGTGCGGCGCCTGCTACGAGGTGTGCCCGGTGGCCATCGACATCCCCGAGGTGCTGGTGCATCTGCGGGAGCGGGTCGTGGAGGGCGGGCCCGCGACACGGGCGGGCAACAAGGTCGTCCTGCAGCCGGCGAAGGGCCATGCCGCGGAGCGCGCGGCGATGCGGGCGGCGCGGTGGGCCTTCAGCCATCCCGGCGCACTGCGTTCGGGCCAGCGGCTGGCGTCGTGGTCGCGTCGCTTCCATCCGCGGACGCTACCGGGGCCGGGCCGGGCGTGGAGCGCGAGCCGGGACCTTCCGACGGTGCCCGCGGAACCGTTCCGGGACTGGTGGCAGCGTACGCACGGCGGAAAGGAAGGCAATTGAACAGCAGGGATCTGGTCCTGGGCCGGGTGCGGCGTGCGCTGGCGGATGTACGGGACGACGACACTCCCCCAGTGTCTGCACGGCCCGGGACGGACCCCCAGTACGAGCAGGCCGTTGCGCGGGACTATCGACGGGAGCACGGAGAGCGCACGGTCGAGGAGACCGTGGAGCTGCTCGCGGAGAACCTCGCGGACTACCGGGCGATCGTGCACCGCTGTACGGAGGGCGGGCTGGCGGCAGTGATCGCCGGGCTGCTCGCCGAGCGGGGCGCGACCACGGTGCTCGTGCCATCGGGCCTGGATCCGGGGTGGCTCGCGGCGAGTGCCGCCGAGCGGGTCGCGGACCGGGCCGAGAGCACTCCGCACGAGCTGGAGCGGGTGGACAGCGTGGTCACCGGCTGTGCGGTGGCCGTCGCCGAGACCGGCACGATCGTGCTGGACGGCGGCCCCGATCAGGGCCGCCGCCGTATCACGCTGGTCCCGGACCACCACATCTGTGTCGTACGGGTCCCCGATCAGGTCGTCTCCTCCGTGCCGCAGGCCCTGGAACGCCTCGACCCGGCCCGCCCGTTGACCTGGATCTCCGGTCCTTCGGCGACCAGCGACATCGAACTCGACCGGGTGGAGGGCGTGCACGGGCCACGCACCCTCGAGGTGGTGCTGGTGGGCGGTCAGGGCCGGCCGGACGCCGCTTCGTAGCGACCTGACGGATACGGGGCGGCTGAAGCCGGGGGTTTCCATTCAAGGAGTGTCCGATGATCCGGTTCGAGCAGGTCACCAAGCGGTATCCGGACGGCACAACGGCCGTGGACGACCTGTCCTTCGAGGTCGCCGAGGGTGAGCTGGTCACGCTGGTCGGACCGTCCGGCTGTGGCAAGACGACCACGATGATGATGGTCAACCGGCTCATCGAACCGACCTCGGGCCGTATCTTCATGGGCGGTGAGGACATCGCGACCGTCGATCCGGTACGGCTGCGGCGGCGGATCGGCTATGTGATCCAGCAGGTGGGCCTGTTCCCGCACCGGACCGTCCTCGACAACACGGCGACGGTGCCGTCCCTGATCGGCTGGAACAGGGCGAGGGCGAGGGCACGAGCCGCCGAGCTGCTCGACCTGGTGGGCTTGGACCCGAAGACGTACGGGCCGCGCTATCCGCACCAGTTGTCGGGCGGCCAGCGACAACGAGTCGGTGTGGCACGGGCGTTGGCCGCCGACCCACCCGTCCTGCTGATGGACGAGCCGTTCGGGGCGGTCGACCCGGTGGTGCGCGAACAGTTGCAGGACGAGTTCCTGCGTATGCAGGCGGCCGTGCGGAAGACGGTGCTGCTGGTCACGCACGACATCGAGGAGGCGGTGCGGCTCGGTGACCGGATCGCGGTGTACGGGCCGGGGCGCATCGAGCAGTTCGACACGCCCGGGGCGGTGCTCGGCACACCCGCTTCGCCCTATGTCGCCGAGTTCGTCGGCGCGGACCGCGGACTGAAGCGGTTGTCGGTGACCGCGATCGAGCCGAGCGACCTGGAGCAGCCGCCGGTGGCACGGCTCGACGAGCCCGCCCACCGGGCCGCTGGCCGGCTGCGCGCACAGGGCGCACGCTGGGCGGTGGTGCTGGATGCCGAGGGGGATCTGCACGGCTGGGTCGGGGGCGACGCGCTCGGCGCGGGCGGCTCGGTACGCGACCACGCCCGCCGGATGAACTCCTGGGTGCCGGTGGGCGCTCCGCTCAGGCTGGCGTTCGGGCTCATGCTTCAGCATGACGCGGGGTGGGTGGCGGTGCTGGACGGGGCACACTTCCTCGGGGTGCTGACCCCGGCCAAGCTGCACGAGGCACTGCGCCGCTCGGTCGACGCGGACACGCTGGGCATCTCGCGGGGGCAGGTGCCGTTCGACTCGGTGGCGGACGCGTGACGGCGTGCCCTGTGCGATGTGGCGGTCGGCGGGGATGCCGGTTCCTCAGCGACGGCACCGGCCACGATCACGCGCGTCCCGGCATCCGTAGCTGAGGCCGTTTCACCGCCGCTTGATCATGCGACGAATGCCGTGTTTGCACCCGTCCGGTCCCCTGGCATCACACCGTGGCCATATCCGATATGACAGCAGATAAGGCCTTAAGTACGTTCGTCGCAGATCGGCTGACCGGCCGGCGTCTCTGAGACAGAGAGAAGTGACATGCCTAGGCAATCCTTTGTGGCCGCCGCCGTAATAGGCGCAGCGGTCCTCACCACCACCGGCATCACCTACGCATCGAGTGAGAGCGACGGTGCCTCCCAGGCCGCCCCGCCCGCCCATCCGGTCGCCCGGCCCGTCCACCAGGCGGCCCCGCTCGTCAAACCGGCCGCCCCGCCGGCGCTGCCGGCCGCTCCGCCCGCCGTGCAGGCCGCTCCCCCCGCCGCGAACCACCCCGGCGGTGTCGGCGCGAGCGAGAAGCGGGACGAGGGCCGCGAGCACAGCGGCCACGGCGGAGAAGGCGGCAGGGAAGGCTCCGGTCGCGGCGGCCGCGGCGGGGAAGGCGGCGGTCGGGAAGGCCGCGGCGGGGAGGACCACGGCGGACGCGAAGGACGCGATCACAAGGGCGGCGACCGCGAAGGACGCGGCCACGAACACAAGAGGGAGAGAATCTTCTTCAACGAACGGAGCTACTCGGCCTTCGAGGACGGGTGCATCACCGCGGTCAGTGGACTGGGCTCCACCAGCTTCAGCGTCTTCAACGACAGCAAGAAGACCGTGGAGGTCTACCGCGGGTTCACCTGCGACAACGGCGGCCCGGTCGCCACTGTCGGGCCCCACGGCGAGACCTTCGGCGTGGCGACCCGTACCGCCCACGGGGGCATGTTCGGCTTCGACAACGGCGTCGTGGGCAGCTTCCGGGTGGTCGGCTACCACCACGGCGACGACTACGACTACGACTACGGCGACTGGTGACAGGGTCGTCGAGGACACCGAGACGCCGGCCCACCGGAATCGGGCCGGCGTTTCCGGTGCCGGAGACATCCGATCCTCACTTCAGCAGGCCCTTGTTCTTCAGATAGGCGTGGGCAACGTCCTCGGGAAGCCGTCGCCAGCTGTCCACCTGCTGGTTCATGGACGCCAAGTCCTCCGTACGGAGAGCGGAGTTGACGGTGTCGAGCACCTTGGCGGCGCGTTCGCCACCCGCGCGGAACCGGTTGACGACCGGGACGACGTAGTCGGCGTTCTGCAGGCGTCTGTCGTCGGCGAGCAGCACGAGCCCGAACTCGTCCAGGGTGGCGTCCGTCGTGGTGGTGAGCACCATCTGGTCGCGCCCACTCTGGACGGCCCGCTTGGCCTGGGCGGTGCCGACCCCCTTGGGATCCACGCCCGTGATGTCGATGCCATAGGTCTTCTTCAACCCTGGCGCACAGTGAGGCCGTCGGACGCATTCGTCACCGGCCGCCAGTCTCACCCTGAGGCCCGACCTTCCGAGGTCGCTCAACGTCCTCAGGT
Organism: Streptomyces sp. NPDC001020; assembly: GCF_053599115.1. Taxonomy (NCBI): domain Bacteria; kingdom Bacillati; phylum Actinomycetota; class Actinomycetes; order Kitasatosporales; family Streptomycetaceae; genus Streptomyces; species Streptomyces sp. NPDC001020. The sequence continues at coordinate 18,802 of NZ_JBSFLQ010000069.1, forward strand.
GGTGTCGGCGGGCGAACTCCCGTGTCACCGCGAAGGCGTTCTGGTCCACCGCTCTGCCGGGGTCGAGCACGGTGAGCCCGCGGGGCGCGGCCAGTTTCCGCAGGGCCTTCATGGTGGCATCGAGGTCCGGGGAGCCGACGGGCGCGGCGTCGATGCCGTTGGTCTTGGCGCCGAGCCAGTCCGCGAAGGTGGCCGCGTACTCCGCGACGACGTCGATCTGCCCTGATTCCAGGGCGGGTTCGTACAGTTCGCGGTTGGCGACGGTGAGCACGGATGTCTTGTACCCGGCCTGCTGCAGCAGCACTGCGTACATGTGGGCGAGCAGGTCGCTCTCGGTGAAGCCCGCCGAGCCCACGGTCAGGTGCCTGCTGTCGCCGGGCGTCGCGGTGACCTTGCCGCGGGTCTCCAGGGAGGGCCCGGTGGTGCAGCCGGCGATCAGGAGCAGGCCCGCGACCGCCGCGTACCATCTCATCACGAGCCCCGCCGCCGACGTGGTGCCAGACGTTCCACGACCTCGAATATCACCTCGACGACCAGCGCGAACGCGGCCACGAGGGCGGCGCCGGCGACGACCTGCGGCGTACTGGCCAGGTTGAAGCCCGCGGTGATGATCCGGCCCAGCCCGCCGCCGCCCGCCAGTGCGGCGATCGTGGCGGTCGCAACGAGTTGTACGGCGGCGATTCGCACGCCGTTCAGGATCATCGGAAGCGAGAGGGGCAGTTCCACGCGCAACAACGTCTGCCAGCCTGTCATCCCCATCCCCCGCGCTGCCCGCACCACGCTGCGGTCGACCTCACGCACACCGACGTACGCGTTGGTCAGCAGCGGCGGCACGGCGAACAGGACGAGGGCGACGACGGTCGGACCCTCGCCCCATGCGCCCAGGGGGGTGAGCAGCAGCAGCACCAGAACGGCGAAGGTGGGCACCGCCCGGCCGACGTTGGAGATGTTCACAGCGAGCGCGCCGCCCCTGCCGAGATGGCCGAGGACGAGGGCGACAGGCAACGCGATCACACAGCTGATGGCCAGGCAGACGACGGTCAGGACGAGATGCTGCTGCAGCCGGTGCCTGATGCCGTCGTCCCCCGCCCAGTGCTCGGCGTCGCTGAGCCAGCTCCAGGCGTCGGCCAGGGTCCTCATCCGCGCGTCGCCCTCGTCCAGGGTGTGATCAGCCGCTGCACGCCGAGCAGCAGGAGATCGGCCGCCACCGCGATCGCCACGCACAGCACGGACGCCGTCAGTACTTGCGCCTTGAAGTACGTGTTCATACCGGCGTAGATCAGGTTCCCGAGCCCGCCGAAGCCGACGATCGCCCCGATCGTGACCAGAGAGACCGCCGACACGGTGGCGATGCGCAGTCCGGCCATCGCGGCGGGCAGGGCGAGCGGCAGCTCCACGGTGAGCAGCAGCCGGATCGGCCGGTATCCCATGCCCTGTGCGGCCTGCCGGGTCTCCTCGGGGACGGCGCGCAGACCGGCAAGGATGTTCCTGACGAGCAGGGTGAGCGAGTAGAGCACGAGACCGGCGACGACAGGGGCGGCCGACAGTCCGTACAGGGGCAGGAGCAGCGAGAACATCGCCAGGGACGGGATCGTGTAGAGGACCGTGGTGAGAGCGAGGACGGGCCCGGCGGCCCAGCCCCGGTGGCGCGCCAGAACGGCCAGCGGAACAGCGATGACGAGACCGATGAACACGGAGAGTGACGTCAGCTGGAGGTGCTGGAGGACCGCGTCGAGGAGGATGTGACGGCGGGTGCGCAGATACTCGCCGCAGATCCACTCATTGCGGGCGAGGCAGTCGTCCGGGGGCGCTGGCACCTGTCCATTTCACCAGGTGAGCGGGGGCTGCGCTCGTCGTGATGACCCGTCCGGGGGCGTCCCGGGGCACTCTCCCCGGTTCGCACACACCTGCTCGAATGGCGACGATGGAGGCACAGCCCGACTCATCGAACGCCACGCCACCCCGGAGGGGACGATGACCTCGAAAGCCCGTCCGGGAAGCAGAGAGACCGACCCGACCGGTACGGAAACGGAACGGATCTTCCAGCTGGAGGAAGAGGTCGTCCAGCTCAAGGAGGCCGTCACCTCGCACGCGGTCGTGGACCAGGCGATCGGCATGCTCATGGCCCTCGGGCATGTGACCCCGGACCAGGGGTGGGAGGTGCTCCGGGAGGTGTCACAGCACGCGAACATCAAGCTGCGCAATGTCGCGGAGATGATTCTCGTCTGGGGGCGCCACGGGGATCTGCCGTACGACATCCGCGCCATTCTGGAGGACACACTCGACCGGTACGGCCCTACGCAGCTTCCCGATCAGCCGCCGCCCCGCTGACACTTCCCTCGGCACCTCTCGGGCGCCGCTCGGGATCCACCCGCCAATGTCCCTCCGGTCCGGCCGCGTTGCCCTCTTCGGTGGAGTGTTTCAATCGCCCCCACGCGGATACTTCGAAGGGCGGCGGCACACTCACTGGCCCAACCGTTCCCGGGAGGGTTCGGCAGTGAGCCCACCGCACACGGCCGTCCGGCTGGTGACCGGCCCGGGCGGCCGGATGCTGGAGCCCCGACAGGCAACGTTCGCCCCGTCACTGCCGGGGCACCGGCCAACCCCTGAACGGGCCCGTGGCAGACGTGGCCCGCGTCGGGTCAGACGAAATCGGTGAGCGCCTCTTCCCGCAGGCGCGCGCAGCAGCCGCTGAGCAGCCGCGACACATGCATCTGTGAGATGCCGAGCTGGTTGGCTATGCGGCTTTGGGTCATGCCGCGGAAGTAGCGCAGGTAGAGGATGGTGCGCTCTCGGTCGGGCAGGGACTGCAGACAGGGTTTGACGGCTTCGCGGTCGACGATCAGGTCATAGCCGGAATCGGACTCGCCCAGCGCGTCCCCCAGCGCGTATCCGTCCTCGCTTCCCGCCACCTCCGCGTCCAGGGACAGCGCGGTGAAACTGTCCATGGCCTCCAGGCCGACGCGGACGTCGTCCTCACTGAGCTGCGTGTGATCGGCGATCTCGGTGACGGTCGGGCTGCGCCCGGGGGTCTCCTGCGCGATCTCCTTGGCGGCCGTACGCACGCGGTTGCGCAGGTCCTGGACGCGGCGTGGCACGTGCAGAACCCACATGTGGTCCCGAAAATGCCTCTTGATCTCACCGGTGATGGTGGGGATCGCATAGCTTTCGAAGGCGTAGCCGCGCGCCGGTTCATAGCGGTCGACCGCCTTGACGAGCCCCAGGGCCGCGACCTGGCACAAATCCTCGACGGCCTCGCCCCGGCCACGGTAGCGCCGGGCGATGCGCTCGGCCATGGGGAGCCATGACCGGACGATGTCGTCGCGCAGGGCCTGCCGCTCCGCGCCGTCGGTCAGGTCGCAGAGCCGTATGAAGGCCGCGGTGGTATCGGGGGCGTCGTCGTGCGGGTGTTGCTTCGCTCTGGCCGTGATGCGCATGTGCTGACAACTCCCTCAGGGGGTTGACTGGACAGTCACCATGGGAAGGCGCAGCACGGACCTCACGGGACACACTCCCGGGATCTGGTGGGCCAGCTCCCACGGACGTGCCTCCTGTCCGAAGCACTGAAGTGCCCATTCCCGACTTTCACGGCGCCAAACAACTCCAGTGACGGAGTGACTCACGGCATCCCCACTGCTTCGCAGAGCCACTCTGCGCGATCAGGAGAACGACCGGCTCAGAACACTCTCGAGGCTCTCTCTCGCCCAAGGGCCTACGCCGGACGCAGCCAGACGGTCGCGAGCGGTGGGAGGGTGAGACGGATGGTGTTGTGACCTTGATGGCGTTCCGGTTTCAGTGGGTCGGGGTTGTGGACGTTGCTGCCGCCGTACTGTGCGGCGTCGGTGTTCAGGAGTTCGTGCCAGGTGGGGGTGGTGTCGGG